>JBIIOM010000059.1:0-12217 GCA_044336925.1 Pirellulales bacterium | reverse complement strand
TGCCGAGGTGCCACACCTGCCGGCGACCGCCCACCTCCACCATCGGCTTGGGGCGATACTCCGTCTCCTCGCGCATCCGCGCGCCCTGACCACCGCAGAGAATGACGACGTCCATGGAGGTTGTGATGCCCTGGGAAAGACGCTGGCGCGCCGAAAAGCCCGCCCAAAAGTGTACCCCACAAATCCATGCCCAAATCGGCTCATCGAAGGGCCGATTCCATTGACTGCCCATAAACACGGGAATATGCTTTCCCATATGAAGACCACCGTCGATCTCCCGGACGACCTGTTCATCGCGGCCAAGAAGAGGGCGGCCGAACTGCGGCAGCCCCTGCGTGTGCTCATCGAGCGCGGCCTGCGGGCCGAGATCGGCCGGTCGGGCGGCCAGGGCCGTAGGGCGAAGCCCGCCAAGATCCGCTGGGTGACCGTTTCCGGCGGACTCCCTGCCGGTGTCGATGTGGCTGACCGGGCCGCCATGCACGATTGGCTCCGGCAGCAGCGATGATCGCCATCGACACGAATCTGCTCATCTATGCCCATCGCTCGGGAACACGCGAGCACCGATCGGCCCGTTCGGCGATCGAGGCTGCCTGTGGTTCAGCTGGCGGTTGTGCAATCACGCTCCCGAGCATCGCGGAGTTTTTCAGCGTTGTCACGCATCCTGCTGCGAGTGGCCGGCCATCGTCTCCGGGGGATGCTGCCGCATTTCTGGCGGCGCTCGAAGAAGCAGGGGCCATCGTGCTCGGCCCCGGCCCCGCCTTTTCAACGCGATTGGTCCAAACGGCCGCCGATCTTGCAGTGTCGGGGCCGCGTATCTTCGATCTCCAGATCGGCCTTTGTGCTCTTGATGGCGGAGCGACCGAGCTTTGGACTCACGATGCCAATTTCGTAAAAATCCCCGGTTTAGTCATCCGCGATCCGCTGCGTTGATTCCCTAGGAAAGCATCCATGAAAATCCTCATCCTCGGTTCCCAAGGCAATCTCGGTCAGGATCTCGTCTCCGTCTTTTCGGCCGCCGGGCATGAGGTCGTCGGCTGCGATCGCGACGAACTCGACGTCACCGACCAGGCCGCCGTGCGGGCGATGATCGGCCGCGGCTTTTCGGCCGTCATCAATGCCGTCGCCTACAACAATGTCGATGGCGCTGAAGACCCCGCCAATAAGCCGATCGCCTGGAAGCTCAATGCCGAAGTGCCTGGCGAACTGGCCCGGGCCGCCCGTGAGGCCGGCGCGGCCTTCGTCCACTACAGCACCGACTACGTCTTCGCCGGTCAGAAGCCCGAAGGCTATGTGGAGGGCGACACTCCCGATCCGATCTCGGTCTATGGCGAGAGCAAGTTCGCCGGTGAGCAGGCCGTCGCCGCGGCCGGCGGGAAGTGGTATGTCTGCCGGCTCTCGAAGATCTTCGGCAAGCCCGGCCCCTCCAAGCTCTCGAAGCCGAGTTTTGTGAGCGTCATGGTGGGCATCGCGAAGACAAAGCCCGAGCTCACGATCGTCGACGAGGAGGTCGGCAGCCCCACCTACACCCGCGACGTCGCCACGGCCACGCTCCGGCTGCTCGCCGAGCAATTCCCGTCGGGCGTCTACCATCTCGTCAACGAAGGGCCCGGCGTGACGTGGTATGGATTCGCCGAGGAGTTTTTCACGCTGCTCGGCATCCAGACGCCGCGCAAGCCCGTCTCGTCGGCGGCGTTTCCGAAGCCCGCCCGGCGGCCTCCGTTCGCAGCCCTGAAGAACACGAAGTTCCCGCCGCTGCGATCCCGCCTCGAAGCCCTCACGGCGTTCTTCAAAGACTGCCCGCCCGACGCCTGACCGCCGCGGCGTCGGTGGCTCACGGCCCCAAGGCACCGATCGGAATGACAGCCACTCCATCGGGGCGGACGTAGCCGTAACCGTTGCCCGTGATCACCGCGAGCATGGCGGGCTTGCCGCACTTCTTCGTGTCGATCCGATCGGCGAATTTTTGCAGCGTGGCCGCCGCTTCGTCGATTGCCGATTGCCCCAATTTCACCTCGAAGGCGGCCCAGCGGCCGTCGTGGCACTCCACGATCGCATCGACCTCGAGCCCTGTATTGTCGCGGTATTGGAAGACTTCTCCATCGGCTGCCTGTGCGAACACTCGCAAATCGCGCACCACGAGCGATTCAAACAGGAAGCCGAACCATTCCATGTCTGCAAGGATGCGTTCCGGTGTTGCCCGCAAACAGGCAACGGCGAGTGACGGATCGACAAAACGTCGTTTGGGACCCAGCCGAAGCCGGGATCTCGAACGCAGATGAGGCGCCCACGCCGGCTGGTTTTCCAGGATCATCAATCGCTCGAGCGTATCGAGATAATCTCGGACGGTGTCGTCGCGAATCGCCAGATCTTCCGGCCCTGTGTCAGCCGCGAGCGTCGCCGCACTGACATACGTTGACTCGTTGCGGGCGAGCGATCGAAGCAAACGGCCGATTCGCCCGGGATCACGGCGCACGCCGTCCACGCGTGAGATGTCAGTGCGGCGGATTTCCTCGATGTAGTCTCGGACCGATGCCAAGGTCGCCGCGGGTGTTTTACCGAGGTTCCCAGGCCAACCGCCAAGGGCGACCAGTTCAGCAAGTTGAACGATCGTGAGCCCGGGATCGGACGCCCGCGAGAACGTGCCATCAAGGATGGCGGTGAGTGAAGCAGAGCCTTTGCCGACACCCGATTCAAACAACGTCATGGGGCGCATGCGCACGCGCGACAGTCGGCCTGCGCCGGTATGCCGCGTGATGTCATCAGACGGAACGGCTGATCCGGTGAGGATGAATTGCCCCGGCTTGCCGCGAGCATCGACCGCTCGTCGCACGTGATTCCAAATCGAGGGCACCGCCTGCCACTCGTCGATCAGTCGCGGCGTCTTGCCGGCGAGCACGAGGGCTGGTTCGATCTCGGCGGCCCGTCGGGCCTGGTCGTCTACATCCAGTCGCACCTCGCTGGCGGCGAGCGTTTCTGCCGTCGCCGTCTTTCCGCAGGCCTTTGGCCCCTCGATCACGACGGCACCGGTGGATTGCAGGCGAGACCGCAACTCTGACTCAACAACGCGGCGAATGTACGACGGGGGCATGGCGTTTTTTTGTCAGTCGATTGTGCTGTGAACGCTGGTTTTGCAACGATCCTAACCGGCCTTTTGCAATTATTCCAGGAAGGCTTTTGCAACTCATTCGGCGAGGCAGGGGCTTGACCGGCGCGCCGCCAGATACTATACATGCGTCCATTCGCGGTGTCGGCGATCGGCTTGCCTGGCCGGCGACCGCAGTGGATATTTGATGACAGAGAGCCTTCAGGGAGAAGCCACACCATGGTTAGCCTCACGGAAATCCGAAACCGTCTCCAGCCGTCTTTCACCGCCGACCAGGCGGAGCTCATCGCAAACCTTCACGTGGAAATGCACGACCAGCTCGTGACGCCACACGACTTCGCCGAACTTAGGCGCGTCGTCGAGCAGCTTGCAGATTCGCAGCAGCACCTTGCCGAGGCACAGCAGCGGACGGAGAAGCATGTCGGGGAACTGGCCGAATCGCAGCAGCAGTTGGCGGAGGCGCAAAAGCGGACCGACCAGCGAGTCGGGGAGTTGGCGGAGGCGCAAAAGCGGACCGACGAGCGAATCGGTGATTTGACGGAGGCGCAGCAGCAGACGGAGCACACCGTCGCAAACCTGGCGACGTCGGTGACTCGCCTGGAATACGCCGTCAAGGATCTGGCAAAGCAGGTCGGCGGGCTGGCGGCGACGGCCGGCAGCAATCTCGAGGCGTATGCCAGTGAGCGAATCCCCGAGGTGCTCGCCGAGCGCTTCGGCTTCGTGATGGAATCGTGCGGCAGCGAGTCGATCGCGGTGGGCGAGAAGTCGTATGAATTCGACGCCGTCCTTCGCGGCACGATCGACGGCCGGCCCGTGGTCGTCCTCTGCGAGGTGAAAACCAATATCTCCGAGTCGGAGGTTCGCGGATTTCTGCGGATCGTCGATCGCCTTCGGACGACGGTCGCCAAGGAAGCCGGCGGTGCCGAAGTGCGGCCGCTGTTCTTCGGCTACCGGGCCGCCGTAGTCACGCAGAAGTTGGCTACCGGCAGTGGGGCATGGCTCGTCTTTCCGCGGGGCCTGGTGGCCGCGGCCTGACATGCCATCTCAAAAACCCACGATCGGCATCCTCACTGGCGGCGGCGACTGCCCCGGCTTGAATGCCGTCATCCGCGCGGCCGTGAAATCCGCGCTGCGGCTCGGCTACGACTGCATCGGCTTTCTGCGCGGCTTCGAAGGCCTCGTCGATCCCGTGGCCTACATGCCGCTCGACCTCCATAACACCGCCAACATCCTCCTGCAGGGCGGCACGATCCTCGGCTCGACCAATAAGGGCCGCTTCTCCGCGCTCGTCGGCGAAGGGCAGCG
The DNA here is from genome assembly GCA_044336925.1 of Pirellulales bacterium. Taxonomy (GTDB): domain Bacteria; phylum Planctomycetota; class Planctomycetia; order Pirellulales; family UBA1268; genus RGVT01. Next base: position 7,809 of record JBIIOM010000059.1, on the reverse strand, counting down.
CGTGCGGATCGATCCGCAATTGCTCGGGCAGGCCGCCGTCACGGTGAAGCAGCTCGGCGTGACGGGGCTCGTGTGCATCGGCGGCGATGGATCGCTCGCCATCGCCCAGCAGCTTCACGAACATGGCATCCCCGTCGTCGGCGTGCCGAAGACGATCGACAACGACCTCGGCTGCACGGCGTTTACGTTTGGCTTCGATTCCGCCGTGGCCTGCGCCACCGACGCCCTCGACCGGCTCCATACCACGGCCGCCAGCCACGAACGGGTGATGGTGCTCGAGGTGATGGGCCGCCATGCCGGCTGGATCGCGCTGCATGCGGGCATCGCCGGCGGTGGCGACGTGATCCTGATCCCCGAGATTCCATGGACGTTTGAAAACGTCTGCCAGAAGGTGCTCGATCGTGAGCGCGAGGGGCGGCGGTTTACGCTCATCGTCGTCGCCGAAGGGGCGCATCTCCCCGACGGCGGCCTCGTGCACGACAAGCATGGCGAGCATGGCGAGCATGGCGCGGGCGGCAAGGAAAAGCGGCAGGTGCGGCTCGGCGGGATCGGCGAGATCGTCGCGAAGGAGGTGGCCAAGCGGCTCGACCGCGAGGTGCGGGCCCTCGTGCTCGGCCACCTGCAGCGCGGCGGAACACCCACCCCGTTCGACCGCGTGCTCGCGACGCAGTTTGGCGCCCATGCCGTGCGGCTCATCCACGACGGGCGGTTCGGCGAGATGGTCTGCTACCGGCCGCCCGAGATCGAGAGCGTGCCGATCGCCGACGCGATCCGGCGTCTCGCCACGGTGGAGCCCGCGAGCTCGGCGGTGCAGGCCGCGCGGGCGCTCGGCATCGGCTTCGGCGACGGCGTGCACCTCAGCCCGTTTGCCCAGTAGGGTAGCCTTCAGGCTGCCATGCTCGTCGACATCGGTGGCGGGAGGTTCCGCTTCCGGAGGAAGCGGACTACGAGTGGGGAGCAGGCAACGAGCAGGCGGCTCACTTGCCGACCGGCCTTCCGGATGGTCTGCTACGGGCTTTCTGGAATCTGAACACCGCGGGGAAATCATCTATGGCTGCGCCAGAAAAGGCTGCCGGCAGAGTTGCCAGCGTGATGCAGGAAGATCGGGTGTTTCCGCCGTCGGCGGAGTTTTCGAGCCGGGCCCGGATCGGGTCGCTCGCCGACTATTCCAAGCTCTACGACGAGGCGAAACGCGATCTCGAAGGCTTCTGGCATGCCCGCGCCCAGGCGCTCCCCTGGATGAAGCCCTATTCGAAGGTGCTCCACTGGGAGGCCCCGGTGGCGAAGTGGTTTGTCGGCGGCCACACGAATGCTTCCGCCGCCTGCCTCGACGTCCACATCGCCGCCGGCAACGGTGAGAAGACGGCGCTCGTCTGGGTGGGCGAGCCCACGGGCGAACGGCGCGAATACACCTACAACCAGCTCCATGCCGAGGTCTGCCGGTTCGCCGCCGGCCTCGAGAAGCTCGGCGTGAAGCCGGGCGAGGTCGTTTCGATCTACATGCCGATGACGCCCGAGCTCGTGATCGCGATGCTCGCCTGCGCCCGGATCGGCGCGGTGCATTCGGTGATCTTCGGCGGCTTCTCGAGCGAGGCGATCGCCGATCGCAATCAAGACGCCAAGGCCGTGGCGGTGATCACGGCCGACGGCGGCTGGCGGCGCGGCGCGCAATTGCCGCTCAAGAAAAACGTCGACGAGGCGCTCGCGTCGAAGTCGCACGGGCCCACGACGGTGAAGCACGTGATCGTGCTCGAGCGCACGGGCCAGCCCGTCGAGATGACGCCCGGCCGCGATGTCTGGTGGCACGACGTCGTCGCCGGCATGCCGGCCGACAAGGCCCCGGTGGCGATGGATTCGGAAGCGCCGCTCTTCATCCTGTACACGAGCGGCTCCACGGGAAAGCCGAAGGGCATCAAGCACACGACGGGCGGCTACATCCTCTGGGCGAAGACGACGGCTGAGTGGGTCTTCGACCTGCGCGACGACGACCTCTTCTGGTGCACGGCCGACTGCGGCTGGATCACCGGCCACAGCTACGTGACCTACGGCCCGCTCGCCGCGGGCGCGAGCATTTTGATTTACGAGGGCGCCCCGAATGCCCCGCACGAAGGCCGCTTCTGGGAGATCATCGAGCAGGAGAAGCCGACGATCTTCTACACCGCGCCCACGGCGATCCGCTCCTTCATGAAGTGGGGCATGCAGCACATCGACGGCCGCGATCTCTCGAGCCTTCGGCTCTTGGGCACGGTGGGCGAGGGGATCAATCCCGAGGCCTGGATGTGGTACCACGAGGTGATCGGCGGCAAGCGTTGCCCGATCGTAGACACGTGGTGGCAGACGGAAACGGGCGGCATCATGATGAGCCCGCTCCCCGGCTGCACGCCCACGAAGCCCGGCAGCTGCACGCTGCCGCTCCCCGGCGTGGTGCCCGAGATCGTCGATGCGGCGGGCGACGCCGTCGAACGGGGCGAGGGCGGCTGGCTCGTGATGACGCAGCCCTGGCCCGGCATGCTCCGCGGCATCTGGGGCGACGACGAGCGATTCAAGGAAACCTATTGGTCGCGCGTGCCCGGCAAATACCTCGCCGGCGACAACGCCCGTCAGGATCAAGACGGCTATTACTGGATCATGGGCCGGATCGACGACGTCTTGAACGTCGCCGGCCACCGGCTCTCGACGATCGAGATCGAAAGCGCGCTCGTCAGCCATCCGAGCGTGGCCGAGGCGGCGGCGGTGGGCCGGCCGCACGACGTGAAGGGGGAAGCGGTGGCGGTGTTCGTGACGCTGCGCAGCGGCGAGCCAGACGACGCCCTGAAAGACGTTCTCCGCAAGCACGTGCGGCATCAGATCGGCGCCCTCGCGGCCCCGGACGACATCCACTTCACGAACGCGTTGCCGAAGACGCGCAGCGGCAAGATCATGCGGCGCCTGCTCCGCGACATCGCCGCGGGCAAGGAGACGGTGGGCGACACCACCACGCTCGAGGATTACTCCGTCCTCGCCAAGCTCCGCAACGACGAGTAGGGTAGGCTTCAGCCTGCCAGATGACCGCGCCCGCATTCGGCAGGCTGAAGCCTACCCTACTTACAAAAAAACCGGGCCGGCTTTCGCCGGCCCGGTTCTCGTTTTCAATCGATCGGCGTCGGATTAGGCGCCGAGCTTCCGGATCGTGTCGATCATCGGCGTGACGACCGGGCCAAGGATCTCCTTGACGCCCGGGATCGCCATCGCGGTGTCGATCACCTTCTGGATCAGGCCGAGGTTCTTGGTGATGAACTCACCAAACGCCGTCTTCTCCTCGCCGGAAAGCCTGTCGGCTTCCGACTGCACGCCCGTCAGCATGGGCCCAAGCTTCTCGAGCTCGGGGATCGCCGTCCGGGCGGTCTCCACGCTCGTCACGCCCGTCAGGGCCTTCGTCAGGCCGCCGAAGAGGTCGGTCGCGTTCTTGCTCAGCCGCACGGCCTCCACAAACTTCGGGTCGATCGAGATCGTCTCGTAAACCGTGTCGGTAAGCTTCTTGCCTTCCCGCTCGATCACTTCCGTGCGGTCCACGGTCACGGGGCCGCGCTTCATCTCTTCCTCGATCACGACGGCCTTGCGGGCCTCCTTGTCGCGGTTCATGAGATACCACGCGCCAAACGCCAGCAGCGGCAGCAGCAGGAGCGGCAGCCAAGCCGGGAAGCCGCTCTTGGCGGGCTCGCGGTAATCGCGGCCGTGCGTCTCGCGGCCGTGGCCACCCTGCGGGGCCACCGCACCGAAGTCGCCGAGCGACAGGCCGGCGGGGAGCGCCCGACGGATGTTGTCGCCCTGATCGGCGAAGAGACGCTGCAGGCCGGCGGCATCGGCCCGGCCGCCGCTGAACTGCTTGGCCACCATGCCGAGCACGATCGGGGCGAGGTAGGCGAGCAGGCTGCGGGCGATGCCCGGCTTCATGCCGAGGAAGCCAGCGAGCGTCTCCACCATCTTGCCGGTCGCGCTCGAGCCGAAGAGCGAGCCGAGCAGCGAGCCGCCCTGATCGCCCAGCCGCGAGGCGTTGGAGCCGCCGAGCAGGCCGGCGAGGTTGCCGAGGGCGCCGAGATCGAGGCCGCCGAGGGCCGAGGCGATCTGGCTGGCGCCGCCTTGGCTCGAGGCGAGCTTGGAAAGTCCGCCGAGGAGCGCGGGCACCGCGGCGTTGGTCGCCGAACGGGTGTCCGATTCACTGGCGCCGATCAGCGAGCCGAGGTTGCCGAGCACCTGGCTGGTGAGCTGATCCTTGACGAGGTCAACAAGGTTCATGGTCTTCTCCAGAAGAAATACCGTCTGAGAGGTCGTCCCTGACCGGGAAAAGCGAGGTTCAATCCATCCGCGCGAGCCATCCGTCTTACACGCTGCTGGAGGCGATCTCAAGCAGGCGGTACAACCGGGAAAAATAGAACGCCTCGCTGCCCCCGTAGACCGCTTCGTCCCGAAGCGGATCCCGACCCGCTTGCGGAGCAAGCGGTCTACTTTGAGCGGTCCACTTTGCACCAATGCCTGAGAACTACCCACAAATCGGCACCGAACTCCTCGCCCCGGCGGGGGATTGGGACTGCGTGCGCGCGGCGATTGAAAACGGGGCCGACGCCGTCTACTTCGGGCTCGACGTCGGGTTCAACGCGCGGGCCCGGGCGGCCAACTTCCCGCTCGAAGACCTGCCGCGGCTCATGCACACGCTCCACCTCCGCGGCCTGAAGGGCTACGCCACGCTCAACGTCCTCGTCTTCAGCGACGAGCTCGCGGAGTTTGCGCGGGTGATCGAGCAGGTGGCGGCGGCGGGTGTCGACGCAGTGCTCGTGCAGGATGTCGGCGCGGCGCGGCTCATCAAGACCATCTGCCCTGAGCTTGCCCTCCACGCCTCCACGCAGATGACGCTCACGAGCGCCGAGACGATCGCGCTGGCCGAGACGCTCGGCATGGAGCGGGTGGTCGTCGCGCGCGAGCTGTCGATCGACGAGATCCTCTCGATCCGCAAGCAGACGCAGATGCCGCTCGAGGTCTTCGTCCACGGAGCGCTCTGCGTGGCCTACTCGGGGCAGTGCCTCACGAGCGAGTCGCTCGGCGGCCGCAGCGCCAACCGCGGCCAGTGCGCCCAGGCCTGCCGGCTGCCCTACGACCTCGTCTGCGACGGCCGCGACGTCGACCTCGGCCCCCAGAAATACCTCCTCTCGCCGCAGGATCTCGCCGCGTATGCACTAGCGCCAGAATTGATCGCCGCGGGCGTCTCGTCGTTCAAGATCGAGGGGCGGCTCAAGACGGCGGAATACGTCGCGAACATCACGCGTCATTACCGCACGGCGATCGACACCGCCCTCGCCGGCAAGCCCGTCGCCTTCACGCCCCGCGAAGTCGAGGAGATGGAGCTCTCCTTCTCGCGCGGCTTCTCGCCGGGCTGGCTTCAGGGCTGCGACCACAAGATGCTCGTGCCGGCCACGAGCAGCGCGAAGCGCGGCGTGCGGCTCGGCACGGTCGTGTCGGTGCGGCGGGGCCGCGTGGCGGTCGACCTCGTCGGCAGCGTGAAGCGCGGCGATGGCGTGGCCTTCGACTGTGGCGCCACGAGCGACGAGGCCCTCGGTGGTCGCGTATTCGAAGTCTTTCAGGCGGGCCGCTCGCTCACCGATCCTGTCGCCTCCGGGCAGGTGGAGCTCACGTTCGGGCCGAATGCGGTCGATTTCGCGGCGCTCAAATCCGGCCAGGCCGTCTGGAAGACCGACGATCCCGCGCTCACGTCGCGGCTGCGGAAGACGTTTGCGCAGGGCGAGCTCAAGCGGCAGCAGCCGCTGGATCTCGTCGTGACGGCCGCGGTGGGGGAGCCGCTCCGCGTGCGGGCGGTGCTGGCCAGCGGCGTTGCGTGCGAGGTGGTGTCGGAGGAGGTGGCCGCCGAGGCGCAGAAGCATCCGCTCGACGCCGAGGTGCTCCGCAGCCAGCTGGGCCGGCTCGGCGGCACGCCGTTTGCGCTGCGCGGGCTCGAGGCCAGGATCACCGGCCGGCCGATGCTGCCCTTGAGCGTGTTGGGGAAGGTCCGCCGGGAGCTGGTCGAAAAAGTAGGGCAGGCTTCAGCCTGCCACAAAAAAGTAGCGCAGGCTTCAGCCTGCCACAAAGTAGGGCAGGCTTCAGCCTGCCACAAAGTAGGGCAGGCTTCAGCCTGCCGTGGAGAGCGTATTGGGCAGCCTGAAGGCCGCCCTACTTTCCACCTCCTCGTGCGTTCCCTCGACCAGCTGCGGGCCGTGCTCGCGCTCGGCGAGCGGTCGCTCTACGCCGACTTCGCCGACATCCGCCACTACCGCGAAGCGATCGAGATCGCCCGCGAGGCCGGTGCCGCGCTCTATCCCGCCACGCCGCGAATCCAGAAGCCCGATGAGCTCGGGATCTTCGCGCTCATGGCCAAGCAGGGCCCCGATGGCGTGCTCGTCCGCAACTACGCCGGCCTGCGCTACTTCCGCGACCGCGGCCTGCCTGTCGTCGGCGATTTCTCGTTCAACGTCACCAACGAACTCTCGGCGGAGTTTTTCCTGCAGGAGGGCGTGAGCCGCGTGGCGGCCTCCTACGACATGAATCGCGAGCAGTTGCTCGCGCTCGTCGCTGCCACGCCGCCAGGCTGGCTCGAGGTCGTGATCCACCAGCACATGCCGATGTTCCATATGGAGCACTGCGTGTTTTGTGCGGTGCTCTCGCCCGGTACGAACAAGACGAATTGCGGCCGCCCCTGCGATGAGCATGTCGTGAAGCTGCGCGACCGGATCGGCGTCGAGCACCTGCTCACGGCCGACGTGGGCTGCCGCAACACGCTCTACAACGCCGTGCCGCAGAGCGCGGCGGAGGCGGTGCCGGCGCTCCTGGCCCGCGGCGTGGGGCACTATCGGGTCGAGCTCTTGGACGAGTCGGCCGACGAGATCGGCCGGATCGTGAAGGCGTATCGCGGGCTGCTCGCGGGGGAGACCACGGGCCGCGAGGTGTGGACGCGGCTCAACGCGGCCAATCGCGTGGGCGTGACCCGCGGCACGCTCGAGGAACGCCGCAACCCGCTCGCGATTTTGTGATACGGAAGCCCGACGCGCGCGAGGTGGGTCGAGGTTTTTGGCGAGTGGCGGGCGGATGGACCTTGCTTGCGCTGCGGGCTTTCGTGTGCGTGGAGCAGGGGTTTGATACGGAAGCCCGACGCGCGAGCGAGGAGAGTTGGGGTTTTGCACGAATGCAGGGCGAATTACCAATACACGTAATGCAAAAACTTCTCCCGATCCGGCGCGGGGAGCGCTTCGACCTTCGGCACCACGAAGCGATTCTCCTCGGTGTCGATCAGCATCTTGCCGTCGGGGCCGAAGTCGATCGCCTGGCTGCCGGTCCAGCGGGTCGTGAATTGCTGCCGGCCCACGTCGGTCTCGACGTCGAAGTCGAGATAGCCGTGGCCGAGCTTCACGTCGTGCACGCGTTCGATCGTCCGCACGAGCGACCGCCGCTTGAGCGCCGTCCGCACCACCTCCTGGCTCTGGGCGGACCAATCGGCGAGCGATCGCAGCATGCCCAGTTCGATCTCCTCGCCCGACTCGTTCCAGCCGCGCACGGAGAGGTATTCCTCCGGGTGCGTCGCAGGGAACGTGCGGACGACGAAGACGGAAAGTAGACCGCTTGAAGGTAGACCGCTTGCTCCGCAAGCGGATCCCTCCTGATCCGCTTGCGGAGCAAGCGGTCTACTAGTCGCAAGCGGTCTACCTTCTAGCGGTCTACTTATCAGCTCGATCCGCCCGTGATTGCCAATGCGGAATTCATGCTCCGCCGGGTCGAGCCAGCGGAGCG
>JBIIOM010000264.1:0-3579 GCA_044336925.1 Pirellulales bacterium | reverse complement strand
GGCCCGCTCACTTGCGCCCAGTCCCGCCTGGTTCTCTCGTATGTCTTCCGTATCCACACAACACCCCACGGAAGCCCGCAGCGCGAGCAAGGTCCATCCGCGCTCCACTCCCACCAACGCCGCCCCCACCCGCCCGCGCACAACCGGCCCTACTCCCCTCGCTCGCGCGTCGGGCTTCCGTGAGTCCGCTGGAACTGCCGTTCCCGCCCACGGCCGCGGCGGGATAAACTTTCGGCATTCCCCCAGCGAAAGGATTCGCCCATGCGCACCGCGCTCTTGCCCCTCCTCGCGGCCCTCTTCATCGCCCTGCCCGCGTCGGCCCAGCAGATGACCTACGGCGACGCCGAGGTGCAGACCGTCGTCGGCGCCAACAACGCGCTCAACCAGTTCTTTCAGCTCGAGATCGAGTCGATGCCGCCGGCGATGTTGCAGAAGGCCGAGGGCATCGCGATCTTCCCCAACATGATCAAGGGGGGTTTCATCCTCGGCGTCAACTACGGCAAGGGCGTGCTCTGCGTCCGCAATCCCGACCGCACCTGGAGCATGCCGGTGCTCGTGACGATGGGAGGCGGCAGCGTGGGCTTTCAGGCCGGCGTGCAGGCGGCCGACATCGTGCTCGTCTTCGCGACGCCGCGCAGCCTGCAGGGACTGCTCAACGGCCAGAAGGTGACGCTCGGCGCGGATGCATCGATCGCGGTCGGCCCGGTGGGCCGCCAGGCGAATGCCGGCACCGACGCCCAGCTCGGCGCGGAGATCTATTCCTACGCCCGCAGCCGCGGCCTCTTCCTCGGCGTCTCGCTCGGTGGCTCCGATATCTCGGTCGACAACAATGCCGACGCGATGCTCTACGGCCGCTTCGGCGTGACGCCGGCCGACGTGTTTCAGAATCGCGGCATCGGCATCCGGCCCGAGGTGCGGCAGCTCGTGGACAATCTCAACGCGAGGTCGCGGCCGATGGTGCCGCAGGCGGTTGCCGTGCCGGGGCAGCCCGTGCAGCCCGTGCAGCCCGTGCAGCAGGCAGGCGGCCCGCCGCCGTTCATCCAGCAGGCGGCACCGCAGCCGGTGCAGGCGGCGCCGCAAACCCCGCCGCTCGTGCCGATCAAGTAGGGTAGGCTTCAGCCTGCCCCACGGAAGCCCGCAGCGCGAGCAAGGTCCAACCGCGCTCCACTCCCACCAACGCCACTCCCACCAACGCCACTCCCACCAACTCCACTCCCACCAACGCCACTCCCACCTGCCCGCGCACAACCGCCCCAACTCCCCTCGCTCGCGCGTCGGGCTTCCGTATCAGCGGTACAATCCGGCCATGCCCCTCACGCGCCGCGATCTCCTCACGACCTCCCTCGCCGCCGGTGCCGCCTTCGCAGCGATCCCGGCCGCGGCGTCGCCGACCCGCACCCGCCGCCTGCGGATCGCCCATCTCACCGATCTCCACGTTCAGCCGGAACTCGACGCCGCCCGCGGCGTGGCGGCCTGCCTCGAGCACGTGCAGTCGATCCGCGAGCGGATCGGCACCGACGCCCCCGACCTGATCATCACCGGCGGCGACACCATCATGGACGCCATGGCCGCCGACATCGCCCGCACGAAGCTGCAGTGGGCGCTCTGGCAGAAGCTGAAGGCCGACCACTGCAGCCTCGAGGTGCAGAGCGTGATCGGCAACCACGACGTGTGGGGCTGGTCGAAGGCCCACGCGAAGACGACCGGCGAGGAGCCGCTCTACGGCAAGCGCTGGGCCTGCGACGAATTCGGCCGCGACAAGCCCTACAAGGCCTTCGACCGCGGCGGCTGGAAGATCGTCCTGCTCGACAGCACGTTTCCGTTCGAGCAGGGCTACATCGGCCGGATCGACGAGGAGCAGTGGGCGTGGCTCGAGGCCGAGCTCGCCGCGACGCCGGCCGAGACGCCCGTGGCGGTCTTCTCTCACATCCCGATCCTGTCCGCGCTGCCGATCGCCGTGAACGGCCCCGTGCCGGCCGGCACGCCGGGGATGAACGTGCCGGGCGCTCGGCTGCACGTCGATGCCGACCGCTTCCAAAAGCTGTTCACGGTGCGGCGCAACGTGAAGCTCTGCGCGAGCGGCCACATGCACCTCGTCGAGCAGGTGGATTACGGCGGCGTGCGGTATCTCTGCAACGGCGCCGTCTGCTCCGGCTGGTGGCGCGGCCTCCACCGCGAAACGCCCTTCGGCTACGCGCTCGTCGATCTCTTCGACGACGGCGCCGTCGAACGGCAATACATCCCCTACGGCTGGCAGACCCGATAGGGACGTTGCACGATGGGAAGTTCAGGCACGGCCGGTGGGGTAGGCTTCCAGCCTGCCATCCTCCGCCTCGGCTTCGTCGCCTTCTGGGAGGGCTTCGACCACCGCGACAACTTCTTCACGCGGCTGCTCGCCCGCCGCTACCGCGTGGAGATCTGCGACGACCCCGACTTCCTGATCTATTCCTGTATCGGCAGCGGCCGAAAGCTGCAGCGGGCCTACGACTGCGTGCGGATCTTCTTCACCGGCGAGAACCGGCCGCCCGATTGGAGCGACTGCGACTGGGCCTTCACGTTCGAAGACACCTCGCACCCGCGGCACTTCCGGCTGCCGCTCTGGGGCACCTACGCCGACCCGCGCGAACTCGTGAAGCCCGCCGACCACGATCCAGCCGCCGTGCTCGACGGCAAGAAGAAATTTTGCTCTTTTCTCGTTTCAAACCCGCTCTGCCGCGTGCGGAACGAGTTTTTCCGGAAGCTCTCCAGATACAAGCCGGTGGATTCCGGCGGCAAGGTGCTCAACACGCTGGGCCATCGCGTGGCCGACAAGCGGGCCTTCCTCTCCGATTACAAGTTCACGATCTCCTTCGAGAACGAATCGCACCCGGGCTACACCACCGAGAAGGTGCTCGAATCGATGCTCGTGGGCTCGACGCCGATCTACTGGGGCGATCCACTCGTAGGCCGTGACTTCGACACGCGGAGCTTTATTTCGGCGCACGATCAGGGCCCGCTCTCGCGCGGCTGGCTCGACGACCTCGTGGACCGGGTGGTGGAGGTGGATCGCAATCCGGATCTGCACCTCGCGATGCACGCGCGGCCCTGGTATCGCGGCAATCGCGTGCCGCGGTGCGTGGATGCCGATGCGATCCTCGATCACTTCACGCGGATCTTCGACACGCCGGTCGAGCCGGTGGCCCGCCGTCGGGGGCTGCGGCACACGCTCAGCCGCTGGCCCGCCGAGGCCGCCAGCATCCGCCGCCGGCTCACTCGCAAGTGGCGCAAGCTCACGCACTGATACGGAAGCCCGACGTGCGAGCGAGGAGAGTTGGGGCGGTTTTGCGTGGGCGGGCGGGGGCGACGTTGGTGGGAGTGGAGGGCGGATGGACCTTGCTTGCGCTGCGGGCTTTCGTGGGGTGCTGTGTGGATACGGAAGCCCGACGCGCGAGCGAGGAGAGTTGGGGCGGTTTTGCGCGGGCGGGCGGGGGCGACGTTGGTGGGAGTGGAGGGCGGATGGACCTTGCTTGCGCTGCGGGCTTTCGTGGGGTGCTGTGTGGATACGGAAGCCCGACGCGCGAGCGAGGAGAGTTGGGGCGG
>JBIIOM010000058.1:0-12256 GCA_044336925.1 Pirellulales bacterium | reverse complement strand
CGAGGTTGACGACCGCAGACGCCTCTTCGGCGATCCACTGCCGCAAGAACTCGCCGCCGATGAATCCGGCGCCGCCGGTTACCAGGATGGTATGCATGGAGTTCCTGCCCTGAGATGGTGAAGCCTGGGGAAATAGGAGGCCGCGATCGTCTTCGCAAGCCCGATTCTCGCGCGCAACATCAGACCGCCGCGTTGAAGTGGTCTACGGCCTTTTCGTACAGCGTCCGATCGCGCTCCAGCAATGGCTCGATCTGCGAAATATACTCCGTCAACTCGCTTCCCTCGGGACGGTGCACGACTTCCCGGCGGATGAGCTGCGAGATGCCCGTGCCGAAGCGGGCGTCGAAAACCGCGCATGACTCCGCGAACCGCTCGGTCAGTCCGACGAAATCGAGCGTCTCGAGTCGCGCCACCGCCCGCGCGAGGACCTCGTCGTCAACACACCGCACTTGGGCCGGATCACAGACTCCGTCAGCGCCGAGAATTCTTGTTTGATAGTCGGCGATGTTGCTTGCCATGAACTGCGCGTCGTCGAGCAGCGCGGGCACCGGGATCTTCATGGTGCGGCTGAATTGGCCGAGCATCGACAGCGACCTTTGAATCGGTTCCCGAAGGAACGTGGCCGTTTGGTAGCGCCGCGGCAGCATGTCGGCCATGGCCGCCGTGAAATGGCCGACCAGCACGTTGTGGGGGGGCAGTTTGTCGTAATCCCGGAGCATCTCGCTGCCGAGCGGATACCAGCCGTTCGAAAGGTGCGGGAGATAATGATCCCCGGGATAGACCTGGCGGGAACCGTATTCATCCTGCAGCATCCGGCGCAGCGACGTGCCTGCGGTCTTGGCGATGTGGATGACGAGGATCCGTTCGGGCCGCCATGCGGTGGCAATCCGCCTCTGAACATGGCCGAGCGTTTGCCCGACCCACCGTTTCAGCCTTGACATGCATTTCGCTCCGGCCGGCCGAAGGCTTCCTGTCCACCGAAAATCGACGCAATATCCATTGCGGCAACAGCCTCCGACATGGTATTCCCCGCCACACATGGGAGTCGAGCGCAGATTGTCGTGGTGAAAAAGACATGAGGATCGGCAGTCAGATCGGTGACATCGTCATGGCGATACCCGGCCTGGGAACGCCAGTGACGCGAATCCGCTCGTTGCTCCGGAAGCATCGTCCGCCCCCCAAGCCACGGCCGACCCCGTCGTATTCGCGGTGGGTGCGCGACATCGATACGCCATCCAAGGCCGATCTCCGCCGGGCGCGGGCCCGGAGTGCAGCCTTTCCAAGGCAGCCCACCGTCTCCGTCTTGATGCCGGTGTTCGACCCCGCACCGGCTGTCCTCGATGCGGCGATCCGTTCCGTGCGCGGCCAGGCCTATCCGCATTGGGAACTGTGCATCGCCGACGACGCCTCGACCGATCCGGCCGTGGAGGCGGTGATCCGGCGACATGCCGCCGCCGATGCCAGGATCAAGGTGCGGTTTCGCGATACCCGCGGCAACATTTCGGCGGCCTCGAACACGGCGCTCGAGATGGCCGCCGGGGATTTCGTCGCCTTCTTCGATCACGACGACCTCCTGCCGCCGCTGGCGCTCTATTGGGTCGTCGAGGCGATCAACCGGCACCCTGATGCCCGCGTCTTGTATTCAGACGAAGACAAGCTCGACGAGCGCGGCCGCCGGTACGACCCATATTTCAAAAGTGATTTCAACCACGTGCTCATGCTCGCCCAAAACATGATCTCCCACCTGGGCGTTTATCGCCGCGACCTCGTCACGGCGCAGGGTGGGTTTCGCCTGGGGTTCGAAGGGGCCCAGGATCATGATCTCGCCCTGCGGTGTGTGGCTGCCGTCGCACGAGACCAGATCGTGCATATTCCGCGGATCTTGTATCACTGGCGGGCCATCACCGGCAGCACCGCGATTTCCGTGGCCGCGAAGCCGACCGCGGTCACGTCGGCCCAGCGGGCCGTCGCGGAGCACGTGCACGGCCTTGACGCCGGTGCCTCGGTCGAACCGGCCCCCGAGGCGCCGACGCACTTCCGCATCCGCCACTCGCTGCCGACTCCACCGCCGCTGACCTCGATCCTCATTTGCACCCGCGATCACGAGGCGCTGCTGCGGAAGGCGATCGATTCGATCTGCGACAAGACGACCTATCCCAACTATGAGATCGTCGTCCTGGACAACGGCAGCCGCGATCCCGCCACGCGCGATTATCTGGCTTCCCTCTCGACACGGCCCGGTATCACGGTGATCCGTGACGACTCGGCGTTCAACTATTCGAGGCTCAATAACGCCGCCGTCAGGCGTGCACGCGGCACAGTGCTCTGCCTGCTCAACGACGACATCGAGGTGCTCACGCCCGGCTGGCTCGACGAGATGGTCTCCTTCGCCGTCCAGCCGGATGTCGGGGCGGTCGGGGCACGACTCTGGTATCCCGACGGCACACTCCAGCATGGTGGCGTGATCATCGGGGCGGGCGGTGTGGCCGGTCACGCCCATCCGCGGCTCGCGAAGGGCCAGCGTGGCTACTTCAGCCGTGCCGTATTGCAGCAGGAGATTTCCGCCGTCACCGGCGCCTGCCTCGTGGTGCGTCGCGAGGTCTATGAACAAGTGGGCGGCCTCGACGAGGACATCGCCGTCGCCTTCAACGACGTGGACCTCTGCCTGCGGATTCGCGCCGCGGGCTATCGCAATATCTGGACGCCGTTCGCCGAGTTGATCCACCACGAGTCGGCGTCGCGCGGGTACGAAGACAATCCCGATAAGCTCGCCCGATTTCAGCGCGAAATCCGCTTCATGCAGGATCGCTGGGGGGAAACGCTCGAACGCGATCCTCACTACAACCCCAATCTCTCGATGCAAGCCGCTGACTACTCGTTTGCGCCGCCGAACCATTCAAAATCACGTCGGAGGGTGGCATGATCTTCAAGAAACGGCGCACGCACAAACCCCAAGATCGATGCGGCATCCTACTCCGCGGCATCGAACGCCAGGCGCTGGGCCTGGAAATCGGACCGAGCCACCGGCCCGTAGCCGCGAAACGAGACGGCTTCAATGTTCGCATCCTCGACCATCTGGATGCCGCCGGGTTGCGGGCCAAATACGCCGACCACGGCGTCGACCTCACCGCCATCGAGGAAGTGGATTACGTCTGGCAGGGTGAAGCCCTGGAAGATCTCGTCGGCAGCGAGCGATTCGCCTGGATCATCGCCAGCCACGTCATCGAGCACGTGCCCGACCTCGTCGGATTCCTCGGGTCCTGCGAACGGATCCTCGCGCCGGGGGGCGTGCTCTCGCTGGCGGTGCCCGACAAGCGGTACTGCTTCGATTGCGAACGTGAGAATTCATCGCTGGCCCGCATCATCGACGTCGGCCTCGCGAAGCCGACGAATCACTCCCCCGGCATCGCGGCGGAATACTTCCTGAAGGTTCGCCGCAAGGGCGGCCAGATCTCGTGGCACGAGGGACATCAGGGAGCCTTGGAGCCCGTGCATGGGCTGCAGGATGCCCTGCGGGCCATGGCCATGGTGCAGCAGGGGCACTACTACGATCTCCACGAATGGGTGTTTACGAGCGACTCTTTCCGCCAGATCATCCGCGACCTCGGGGATCTCCGGCTGATCGGCCTGCGGGAACGATTCTTCAGCCCCACGCAGGGCTGCGAATTCTTCGTGACGCTCGAAAAGGCGGTCGCCAGCGGGGCAGCCGCGGCCTAGCGCAGCCGAGAGCCCCGGTGCGGGCCATAGTGGTCAGCGTATGCCCGGTAATCGACGCCGTACTGCGACTGCACCATGGGCAGCGTGACCTCATCGAGCAACAGGTCGGCCGGTGGCACGCCAAGCTCGTCGAGCGTCTTGCTCGTGGCGGGTAGATCCGCGGCATGGTTCGGCCACTGATGCTGTCGGGATGGCCGGTTGTGGTGAACCGACTCACTGAGAGTCTGGATATCGACATGTGGCAGACCGCACAGCCGCTCCGTCTCCACGAGGCCGGCGGCAAGGTTCTCCAGCGGAATGAAGTGGTCGACGTGCGGATCCCAGTTTCGGTCATGTTGCGGCCGCAGATGCGGATCCCAGAGCGCGCCGAAATCGTCGCTGTCGCGGATGAATTGCAGAAATTGCCGAAAGGAACAGCCCACCTGGGATCCCAGTCCATGCTCGCCCTTCCACGTGGCCAGCGTCTTGCTGCCCAGCCAGTCCTGTTGCTCGACTCGCAGGTAGTGGAGGTAGGCGCTCACGGCCCGTTGGGCCGGGTCTCGAATCACTTTGATCACTCGGAAACGGTCCGACCGCAACGCACGCCGGCACAACTGCTCGTACCCTGGCTCCTGAAAGAGCCGGTCGACGCGGTAGTCGTGAATCCAGTCACTGTAGCGATACGCCTCCTCCAGTTCGCCATTGTGCTGGAGGAACCACTTCAGCACCGTGCTGCATCCGGCCTTCGGCGACCAGCAGCAGACGACTGGGAAGCCTTCTCGAACGAGCGGGAGCGAGATCGATGCGCGACGTGCCTTCGCCCGCCTGATCATCGCGCGAACCCACGCGCTGAGCCGACTCATGTCTGGGGCCGTGAGATATTCAGAGTGTCGACCATGGTGGACGATCAAGACTCCGTGGCCATGCCCACGCGAGCGAGATGATTATGGATGAGTGTCGCCCATTCCGGCCAGCGGTTTACCGCCCTGGCCAACACACGGCGCACGTCCACGCGATACGGATTGGCCCGGAAGATCGCCGCTTTCAGGTACGGCACGCCAGCATCGCAGGCCCGTTCCCAAAAGAGCTCGCTCGGATTGAAGGGCGGACCCATGCGGGCGACGCGCCGCCGATGCCGGCCGAACAGGCCGATCCGCTGTGGTGACACATTCAGGCAACGTTCGCGGAACGTCGGGGGACTGTCGTGGCGGCCATCGTAGATCGCCGCAGCGCGGAAGCCAGCGGCGGCAAACGCCTCGGTCAACCCGACTTCATAGTGGTCGATGACCTGTTCCTTTGACGGCTGCGGCTCGACCGATTCCCAAAACTCCCGAAACGCCGTCGACTCGATCACGGGCCGTCGCATCGCGAAAAACCACGACTGCACGTGGTCGCCGCGCTGGGCCGACATGACCATGCCCCAGAAATCGGCGGCGGCGATCCGCGTATCCACCATCACGTTCTTCAGGTCGGAGAACGGCCCGTAGACGCTGTCATTCGCGCAGACGATCTCGTCGAATTGCCGCGGGTCGCCAAGACGGGCGATGCCGTCGCGCCAGCTGCAGAAGTCATAGCCGACATTGGCCCGCGGCAGAAAATCGTCCACGACGTCGGCCAGCGCCGCAGGCAATGACGAGGCGCTCGCCGACACGAGCACGAGCCTGTCGGCAATGGCTCGATACGCATGCAGCGCGCGGATCAGGTAAGGATCGATGATCCCATCTTGATCGTAGTGGGCGAGGATGACGGCCCGCTTCATGGCGCACGCCCCGCGGCGGCGCGCAGTGCGACCCGCTTCCGCTCCCGCCAAAGCGGCGAGAGATCGTCGGGCCGAAACTCCTTCATCGAGAGATGCGGGCTATAGAAGGGATCGCGCGAAAAATACTCCCGCCAGCGGGCGAGGTAGACGTCTTTGGCCGTTTCCTTCGACCGCCGCGACCGGCTCTCCCAGTGGCTGGCCTGCACCTGCGGGTTGTAGACGATCTTGTACCCAGCCTGCCGCAGCCGCAGGCAAAGATCGATGTCGTTGTAGTCGTCGGGAAACACCTCGTCGAATCCGCCGATCTCCTCGAAAGCCGATCGCTTCATGAGCATGAACGCCGCGGTGACCGCTGAAAACTCCTGGAGCGACCGGATCCGGCCCTGGTAGCCGATCGCGTCGTGCGGCAGGCCGGCGTGCGCGGCGATGCAGGGCCGCTTCGGCGTGAGGATGACGCCGGCATGCTGGATGGCCCCGTCGGGATAATGGAGCAGGGCCCCCACGGCCGCGATTCGGCCGTCGAGTTCCGTCGTGGCGACCAGCTGGTCGAGCCAGCCCGGTGAGAATCCGTCGACGTCGTTGTTGAGCAGGAGCACGAGGTCGCCGTCGGTGTGCTTGATCGCCGCGTTGTTCATCGCGGCATAGTTGAACGGGCCGCGGTACGGAAAGACCCGCAGCCGCCCGGCGGCGGATTCACACGCCAGATACTCGCGGAGCCGCGGCTCGTCGGACTCGTGATCGATCACCAGGATTTCATAGCGGTCATAGGCCGCCGTCGCCCGCAGGTCGGCGATGCATTGTTCGACAAGGTCGGCCGCGTTTTTCGTGGGGATGATGATCGACACCTTGGGCGATCTCGTGCGCTTGAACGCAATTTCATGGATCGCGGGATCGTCTGACCGGCTGGATACCCGAGCCTCGATGCCACGCCGGCGAAGCGCTTCGCGCACCACCTCCGCCTGATCGGCCTGAGACGCCCCTGCTACTCCGCTGGCCGCCGTGCGCCACAGCGGATGCCTGACATGAAGAATCTCGGAGGGAGCGAGGCCATGCAGTGCTTCGAGCGCAATCGCATAACCCGCTGCCTCAGCCGTCAGCGGCTGCCCCTCAAGCCGGCTGAGGGCGTCTAGCGCCGCTGCGAGCACGCGGCGTTCATAGACGACTGCGGGCGCGACGAAATCCCGAGCCAGCAGATACGCCCAAGAGAAATCCGGCTTGTGAATCGGAATGCCGTCTTCGGCATGATCTGCGAAAAGCGCCTTGGCACCCGGCTGCCGGGCAAACGCCAGCCCGACCCAGAGCGCGGCATCATCTTCCCATATGGCCGAGGGATCACAGACGGCGACGAGGGGCGACTTTCCCGCGTCGAAAGCGCGGCGCATGCCTTCGAGGCTGCATTCCCTCGGGCTGCCCGCCAGGGCGATGACGTCGAGTTGCGGCAGTGACGTGCACCGCGCGGCGATCTCCTTGACGTTTACCGATCGCGCGGCGGCGAGGAGCCGGCTCCGCGCGAAGGCGAGCTGGACATTTCGTCGCAGGGTCTTCAGCCGTTCGTCGAACGTCTTCTCGGAGCTGCCAGGCTGGGGCCGATCCTGTTCCACGCGCGCTGCCTTGTCGGTGAAGTCGCCGGGCCGGCTGGTGCCGGCGGCCGTTGCGGCGGCAGCAGAATACCCGGGCCGGGGGCGGTGCTGCGAGATCGTCGTCGAGGCCGGATCAGACCACCCGCCGGATCGCCCTCACGCCAATCAAGGTCGACTGGCCCGACACCGGGTCGAAGGCTTCGACCCGCAGTTCATTCCAGCCGCGCTGAAACATCGCCCGTCGCAGCGCGACATTGAAGCCATGGTGCACGCTGCCGAGCGACGGCCTGAGCCCCGGCCGGTAAAGCCGGGCGGTGTATTCGCCGATCACCTGGCCGTTGATCACCACCCGCACCTGGATCGGCGCCGCGCCAGCCCGCTCGCTGAAGGCCCAGCCCGTCACCCGCGTGAGGCCGGCGGACTGCACCACGCCGATCGGCGGCTTCACGACCGGCGGCACGACCACCGGTGCGACCGGCGGCGTGACCACTGGCGCCGAGGCGGCGAGGCTCGTGTCGCCGACGCTCGCGAGCGCCGCGAAGACGTTGAGCCGTCCGCCCGTCGCCACCCTGCCGGCAAGATCCGGCAGCCTGTCGACGGTCGCGAAGAGCGCCGTCCGCACCTCCGCGACCGTGATGCCCGGCTTCGCAGCCGCCAGGCGGGCCACGGCGCCACTCACCTGCGGCGTGGCCTGCGAGGTGCCAGAGAGCGAGCCATACCGGCCGCCCGGCAGCGTCGAATAGATCGCCGTGCCCGGAGCGCCAAGATCGACCGTCGAGGCGCCGTAATTCGAGAACCCGGCGAGCGCGCCCGTCGAACCGGTGGCCGCCACGGCGATCACGTTGGGCAGGTCGTAGCCGCTCGGATAGCGGGCGACGGCGTCGTTATCGGCGCCGCTGTTGCCGGCGGCGGCGACGAACGTGATCCCGGCCTCTCCCGCCAGCCGGATCGCATCCTGCAGCATCGTCGAAAAGCCGGTCGTTCCACCCCAGCTGTTGTTGATGACGACCACGTTGATGCCGAAATCCCGTCGCATCATCGTGGCATACTGAATGCCGGCGATCGCCGCGCCCGTGAATCCCAGGCCGGTATTGTCTTGAAACCTGAGCGCCATGAGCGACACGTTCCAGCCGATGCCGGCCGTACTCACCCCCGCGGTGCCGGCGGCGGCGACGATGCCCGCCACGTGCGTGCCGTGGCCGTAGCCGTCGTGGACGTTGGGCGTGTTATCGACGAAGTTCCAGCCGTGGATGTCGTCGACGTAGCCGTTGCGATCGTCGTCGACGCCGTTCCCGGCGACCTCACCGGGATTCGTCCAGATGTTTGCCGCCAGAGAGGGATGCGAAACGTCGATCCCCGAATCGATGATCGCCACGACCGGCGGCTGGCTCACCGAGAGCAACTGCCGGGCCTCGAGCGATTCCGGGCCCCCCAGGCCCGCCCGCTGTCGCGTGACCGCCCGCACCTGCGGCCGTTTGACCGACCGCGCTCCGCCACGTGCATTCCATTCCATGGGTCGCAAAGCCTCCTTGCCTGGCCGATCGCCGTTCGCTGGCGATCGCTCGGACGTTTTTGTCCACGCTTGTCAATCAACTTATCTGCGTCAGAAAAGTTGCCTGACAATCACATCGTTCCGGGGGTTCCCCGCGCAAGTCCAATGCCTCCGCGATCGCAGGGGGCTTTGCCGTAAAAAGGCCGCCTTTTCAAACACTGGGCAGAATAGGACAGCTGGGTGGCATGGGAGAGCCTCGGGCGCCGGGGCCAATGGCGACGTTTGGAAAATCCGATTTTTTGACCGTGGCACGGCACCAGCCGGCCGCTACCATCCCCCCGCGCGCCCGCGACCGAACCAGAGCCAGCCGCCCGCCCATGCCCGATTTTCTTGGCACCGAATTTCCGGAAGACGCCTTTCCGCCACCAACGGAACTGGCCGCGGCCTACCAGCAGGCCTGCCGCCGCGGCTATGCCGCCATGGCGGGCATGCGGGTCGCGATCACGGGTCTCGCCCGCAACATCGGCGACATGCTGCCGCTCACCATCGCGCGGATCGAGCGGCTTGCCAGCCGGTTCGCGAACTACCGCGTGGTCATCTACGAAAACGACTCCACCGACGCAACGAAGCCGCTCCTGCTGCGTTGGGCAAACGCGAATCCGCGTGTCATGGTCACGATGGAGAATTGCGCCGACCCGGCCAATCCCGCGACCCGCTGCCTGGCCAGGGCCGAACGCATGGCACGCTATCGCGAACGATGCCAGTCCCTCGTGCTGGAGCACTGCGGAGACTTCGACGCCACGATCGTGCTCGACCTCGATGTGGCCGGCGGCTGGAGCGAGGACGGCGTCGCGCATTCTTTCGGCCAGCGCGGTTGGGATTTCATCGGGACCAACGGCCTCATCTACCGCCGGGATAAGCTTCGCATCAACGCGCTGCGACAATACGACATGTGGGCCCTGCGGATGGATGCCGATCTGACGCCAATCCCCACCGCCCATGCTGCCCGACACATTTATCATCGCGGTGAATCGCTCATACCGGTGACATCGTGTTTCGGCGGAATGGGTATCTATCGCATGGAGGCCTTCCGGCAGGGCCGCTACGGCGCCACCGACTGCGAACACGCGGTCTTCCATCGCCATCTCATCGAGGCCGGTTTCTCCCGGCTCTTTCTCAACCCCAGCCAGATCGTCGTCTACGGACGACGCCATCGCTTCGGCGACAAGGCTGCTGCATCGCTGCTCCGCTCCTGGAACGCATTCGCCGGGAGGGCCGGCCAGCCCTGGATCTTCGACAAACGAGAGCGGGCAATCTTCGCACCCGCTGAACCGGCCGCCCAAATCCGCGCCCGCTCTGCCTGAACGCGGGCGGGTAGCCTGCGTGTTGTAGACCGCTTGATCCTCAAGTAGACCGCTTGATCCTCAAGCGGATCCGGGGATCCGCTTCCGGAGGAAGCGGTCTACGGGAAGCGGTCTACGGGGCGATCCTGCTTGCCTCGATTCCCGGCGTTGCCCAGGCCCCCAGCCGCCATAATTGGGGCTGGCTGGGCCGTCAGTGTCGCCCGCAGACGGCACGATCGGGACCGTCGGAAATATCGGCCGATACCTCCGTCGAACCGACGCGTCAACGAGGTGGGGGAGGGTCGACCGTGCTCGCGCTGTATCAGCATGTTCCGGTAATTGCTGCCTACACCGGCCTCGAGCGCCCAGGATTCTCGGTCATGCTGCCGACGCATGAGCCTTGTGAAAAACTCCGAATGGCGCTGCTCTCGGTCCTGGAGCAGGCGCCGGAATCGACGCAGATCGCCGTCGTGGATGACGGCTCGCAGCGATCCGACGTGCGCCAACTCGTGGCGGCGGTGGATAAGAAGGGCCGCGTGGAGATTCACGCCGACGGACCGCGGCTGGGGATCAGCGGCAACTGGAATCGCTGCATCGCGCTCGCCCGCGGGCATCTCGTGCACCTGCTGCACCAAGACGACCGCGTGCTGCCCGGCTTCTATCGCCGGATGGAACAGGCCTTCACGAAGGCGCCACAGATCGGCATGGCCTTCTGCCGCAGTCGCCTCGTCGACGGCGAAGGCAAAACCTTGAAGACCAACTCGCGGCTGCGGTGTTGGCGGGGCGTGCTGCCGCACTGTTTGCGGATGTTTGCCGTGCGCCAACGGGTCCAGACGCCCGCCGCCGTCGTGCCGCGAACCATTTACGAGACGATCGGCGGCTACCGCGACGACCTCTGCCAAACACTCGACTGGGAGATGTGGGTGCGGATCGCGGCACAATTTTCGGTCTGGTACGATCCGAAGGTACTGGCCGTGTTTCGCCGTCATGCGGGAAGCGAGTCCTCGCGGCTCCTGTCGAAGGGGGAGGTCTGGCCGGACCTCGTGCGGGCCATGCACGTCAATGCAGGGTCCTTTCCTGATGACCAGCGCGAGTCGCTCGTCAACAGCGGGGCGCTGTGGTATGCCGGATCGGCGCTGCGCGAGGCTGAGCGGCAACTGCTGCGCGGCCACCACGAGCCCGCGGGGCATACACTCCTGCATGCCCACGAACTGATCGAACTGGTCACCGACGCCGGCCGAAAGTCCGCCCTGCTCAAGCGGGCGACCCTGCTCGACGAGCAGTTCCGGGCCATGCACGACGCGGCTACGGGCGTTGCCCACGTGAATTCAGGGCTCGGTCGCGTCGCTTAGTGCCGGTGCCGTTTCGCTGGAGCCTCATACATGGCACGGGCCATCGTGTTCGTCCACTACGATCGCGATGGCGTCTTCGACGACCACGTCGTGCATGCCCTGCGAGTGTATCGTCGGCTCGCCGACCGGCTCGTGGTCGTGTCGACGAGCGCCCGCGGTTTGTCGCCGCCGCTCGAGCCGCTCGTCGATACGTTCATCCCCCGCGACAACGTCGGCTACGACTTCTGTAGCTGGAGGGCGGGGCTCGAGTCACTCGGCGATGTTGCGCAATTCGACGAGGTCGTCTGCGTGAACGACAGCGTGTATGGACCGCTTTTCGATCTCGCTCCCGCCTTCTCCGATCCGCGGATCGCCGGAGCGGATTTCTGGGGCATGTGCCTCTCCGACCAGGGTATCAAGCGCCGCGGCGGCGGCCCCGCCCCCCATTTGCAATCCTGGTTCTTCGCCATGCGGCGGCCGGTGCTCGAGTCGTCGGCCTTCGAGACATTCTGGAATTCCGTCGTTCCCCTCGAGAGCAAGGCAGACATCGTCGACCGCTACGAGGTCGGCATGTCGCTGGATTTCCAGGAGGCCGGCTTCCGGATGGCGGGGCTCTATGACTCCCGATTGGCGGGGCCGTATACCCTGCGGGAAATGCTT
This sequence comes from Pirellulales bacterium, assembly GCA_044336925.1. Lineage (GTDB taxonomy): Bacteria > Planctomycetota > Planctomycetia > Pirellulales > UBA1268 > RGVT01. Next base: position 395 of record JBIIOM010000058.1, on the reverse strand, counting down.
CCCCATCTTTCGCCTTTGGAACCCGCACGATCGTGGCGGCTCTACAAAAAAGGGCGCCGGCCTCGGACCAACCCCAGCGAGTTGGTCTGGGATCGGCTCATCGCCGCGGGCGTGCCGTTCGTGAAGGTGGGGCTGTTTCGAGTCAATTACTACGGGCTCAACCTGCGGCGCGTGCTCCGCGGGCTTGAAGCCTCCACGCCCTATGACATCGGGCTGATCCGGCGGCATCTGGCCCGGGTTGGCAGCAAGCCGTTGGATTGAGCGGCCGTTCGTGCCATATTGTCGGCCCGGTTTCCGGACCGCAGCCACGAAAGGCGCACCATGAAAATCCACGAGTATCAGGCCAAGGATCTCCTGCGGGCCGCCGGCGTGCCCGTCCTCGCCGGCAAGGTCGC
>JBIIOM010000057.1:0-12281 GCA_044336925.1 Pirellulales bacterium | reverse complement strand
TCTTGCGCGGTCGCGATGAACCGCACGGCGTCGCGGACGTAGGGCACGAGCATCTCGTCCTTCGTCATGCCGAGCGCCTCCGCGAGCGCGAGCGTCGTCACGCCGTGGCCATAGAGCGTGCCCTCGCAGAAGTCACCGCCGCGGGGCGTCGGCTGCATGCGGCTGACGAGATAGTAGATGCCGCGGGAGACGGTCTCCTGGTAGCGGCCGTCGAGGTGTGTGCTGCCGGCGCCGAGGAATGGCAAGAGCGCGATCGCGGTGCTCGCGGTCGAGCTCTCGAGCGAGCCGGGATCGCGGCAGGCGCCGTCGCAGCGGCAGCCCGAGAGGTCGAACTGCCAAGAGCCGTCGACGGCCTGATGGAGCGCGAGCCAGGCGAGCCCGCGTTCGACGGCCGCCTCGCTCTCGGTGGATCCGCCGAGAGCCCGCGCCGCCTCGCGGCGGGCCTCGCCGCGCCGCGCCGCGAAGGGAACGCCCTGCCCGTCGCGGGCGATCTTCGGCTCGCCGCGTGGCATCGCGATTCGCGCCGACACCGCCTGCGTGGGCAGTGCAGATAACGCAGGCAGTGCGGCCTGGGCGACGGGCTCCGGTGGCCTGGCGTCGACGGCTGGCTCGGCGAACGCCTCGACGGGCACTTCCACGGCGACGAGCGGCGCATCCGCCGCCTCGGCAGGATCGGCCTCCGACTCGACGGCCTCCTCGGCCTCGTCCGCCGCCGCGATGTCGACGAGCTGTGCCGGGCTATCGGCGGCGCCCGGGGCGTCGTTCGTGGCGAGTTCGAGCACGAGCGGCCGCGGCCGGCTCTTCGTCGCCGGCGCCGAGGCGAAGATGGCCAAGAGGATGAGCACGAGCACGTGGGCCACGAGGCTCATGTAGCCCGACCGGAGCGACGGGCTTTCGACCGCGCGTTCGATCCACGGCTTGTCGGCTGGTTGGAACGGCATGGCGGCGCCGGCTGGCAAACTTTTCTGATTGGGTCGATCCTACCCTCGCGACCGCCTGCCCCATCGGCGCAGACCGCGATCCCCGTGGGTGGCCCATGAGGGATATCGGACAAAAAGGTGTCAGGACTCTTTTCCGGCTCACCCCTTTTTGGGGAACAAGCGCGTTCAGGCCGGAAAAGAGTCATGACACCTTTTTGGGGCCCCCGGAAAAGAGTCATGACACCTTTTTGGGGCCCCCGGAAAAGAGTCCTGACACCTTTTTGGGGCCCGAAGCGGGCTGCGAGGCCGCTATTCCTTGAACTCTTCTTTCACCGTGTCCTGGCTGTAGATCGGCAGATTGCGGTAGTAGGCCTCGAGGACCAGCGTTGCAAGAGATGTGGTGTAGATGCGGCCACCGACTTTCGCCATGGCTTGCCCGTTGGTCTCAAACCCCTCGTACCAGCTGCCCCGCGCGTGCCCCGTCTTGGACTGCTTTTCCAAGAGCATGTCGCGGAGTTTGTTGTTCCACTTCACCCAGCGGTCCCCCTCCACGTGCTGCATCACCTGGGTTCCGTAATAGTTGTAATAAAGATTGTCGTTCGGCCCCTTCTTGTCCAAGAGGTCGAGTCCGCGTAACAACGCCGGCTTGTCTTTTGGCCAGCCGAGGTACATCCGGCAAAGCAGGCCGGCGGCTGTGAACTGTTCCATGGCGGGGGTGGGCGATCGATAGCCATACTGGGCGCCTTTGTCGCTCTGCACGGAATCCAGATAGGCGTTCACGCCCTTCATCGTCGCTGGGTCGATGGCGAGCCCGGCCATGCGGCCGCTCTTGAGGGCAATCAGGCACCAACTGGTGACCGACGTGTCGCCGCTGGAGCGGAAGGTGTATCCCCAGCCGCCGCCGATCGGATCCTGGGAGGCCGTGATGTAATGAAGTGCCATCTGCGCGGGAGCCTGCAGCCGTTCGTCCCGCGACATCGCGTAGGCCTCCGCCAGACAGATGGCGGCCATCGCCTGGGCATAACTTTCCTCTCCTGCATACCCATTGCCCTTGACCACCGTCGAGGCGAGCGCGTGAAGGCCCGCCTCGAGTTGCGGACGGTAGGGGCCTTCCAAGTGGGTATAGCCGCGTCCCAGGAAGGGCAGGAGCGCCAGCGCGGTCGGTCCGGCCACCTTGTGTTTACCTGCCCCCGAGGCGATTGACTCGCAATTGCAGCCCTGGCACTTCTTCAGGTCCAAGGTCCAACTGCCATCCGGCAACTGGTGACTGGCGAACCACTTGAGTGCGGCATCGACGGCCTCCTCAGTGGCGGTGGAACCGCCACGGTTTTGGACAAGCTTCTTTCGCTGGCCCTCGGAGCGTCCACCGAGCGCGCCTCCTTTTCCGCCGGCAGCGCTAACCGATGACAGGAGGTCGCTGGAAGCGGCCGTTTCAGTGCTGAAATCGTTGAACTCGACGGCGACGGAGGAGGCATCAACCACGCTCGCATCCGTTACGACCTCGACGTTCTCGACGACGGCGGCGTCGGTTACGACAGTCTCCGTGACGTTCTGTTGGGGCGCGTCGGGCTGATCCTGGGGAAGTTCAGCCTCGAACTCCTCAAACTCCTCTTCCGCGTCGCCCGGGGTGGAGGTGATGACCCGGGCCTGCTCCTCCTTTGGCGGCGCTTGCACGATGAGCGCCATCGAGAGCAGAATAACGATGTGGAGCAGCATGCTCACGGCCCAAGCCGGGGCCGTCTTCATAATGGCCGAGCCCAAGGAACGGCGCGGCCCGTCATCCTCGTCGGCATCGTCTTCCGACTCAGGGGGCGGAGCGGGCTTCGCCGGCGGCTGCTTCGGCGGCGCTCCCGCCGGCTTGGCGCCGGCCGGGGGCTTCACCGGGTTTGCCGCGGCGGCAGGCTTGGCCGCCGGCGCGGATGGCGCGTTTTTCTTGCTCGCATCGGGCTGGATGCCGCTGGCCATGGGATTCTCCGAGCCGCTCCCTGGGGAAAAATTCCCTGTTCCTTTGAATCATATCGACCAGGCCAGGGGCCGCAAACCGGTTCGAGACCGCTGAGAAGCCATTTTCGCCCGCTGGCCGGGGGGGCGCTGGCGACGGACGCGGCCGATCGGTAGTATCCGTCGCTCCGGAGAATCAAGACTATGGCCAAAGGCAAGAAAAAACTCGAAGTCATCCACCTCGTCTGCGCGGAAACGGGCGACCAGAATTACACGCTGCGTCGCAAGAGCGGCGGCGAAAAGCTCAAAGTGAAGAAGTATTCGCCGCGGCTCCGCAAGCACACGCTCCACAACGAAAAGAAGAAGTAGGGTAGGCTTCAGACTGCCTCAACGTAGTCCGCTTCGTCCCGAAGCGGATGCTCGCCGGCTCGCGGGCGGCAAAAGTCTCCTTCACGCTGCAATTTCTCCGCTGACGACCTACGGCGCTGCCGGCCTCAGAAGGTCGAAATTGCAGACGCTCGTCGAGCTTTCGCCGACCCGCTCGCCTCCCGTAGACCGCTTCCTCCGGAAGCGGATCCTCCGCAATCCGCTTGCGGAGCAAGCGGCCTACTTGCCGCTTGCGGAGCAAGCGGTCTACTTTCCGCTTGTGAAACAAGCGGTCTAGCCGATCGCGTCGAGGAGCGATGCGACTCCTGCCGCGTCGCCCGCGGTAAACGTCTCGATCCGGTCGGCTTTGCGGCGCACGTTGCCCTCGGCCGTGCCTGCTCCCTCGATCACGAGCAGCCGACATTCCGCCTTGCGCGTAAACCGCGATCGACCCGGGCGGATGACGAGATCGATCTCGCAATCCTCTCCAGGCCCGGCCCGCGGCGCGTCTTGAAGCAGCCGGTCGACCGTGCGGCCAATCACGGTCGCGGCGAGATCGTCGGGCAGCCCCCAGCGGAGGGCGCGGGCCGGACGATGCACGAGCCCGTTGCGGCAGGCGGTGAGCCGTCCGCGGCGGAGAAAGTAGCCGACGTTCGCCCCATCGCGCCAGCGCGACGTGGCCGAGCCGTCGGTGGGATGCCAGACGTGCAGCGTGAACGTGCGGCCGACGATCGACTCGAGCTTCACGCCCGCCGCCCGCAACCGCAGGCCGAGATCATCGTCCTCCTGACCCCAGCCCACGAATCGTTCGTCGAACCCGTTGACCAATTCAAAGTCGCGCCGCCAGACGCCGAAGTTGCCGCTGGCCAGCCGCGGCTTCGTGGGATGACAAAGCAGCGTGTGCCACCAGGCCTTTCGGTGGCGTCGCCGAAGCAAACGTCGCTCCTCCGGCGGCACGACCGCGCCGAGATCCGCCGCCGCGAGTCCGCCCGGCACGAGCGGCGCGCTCACGCGCTCCGACAGCCGCGCGCAATAGCCGAGGTGGGCCACGCCCGGGCGGCGGCGGGCGAGATAGGCCGCGAGATGATCACGCGGCAGGATGCAATCGCCGTCGAGAAAGAGAAGATAGTCACCGTTGGAGAGCCGGGCGCCGCGGTTGCGAACGGCCGCCGGGCGAAAGCCGTTGTGCGGCTGCGAGACGAACCGTACCGGGAAGCCGGCGCCCGACGCGAACCTGTCGACGATCGCGGCCGTCTCGTCGGTCGAGCCGTCGTCGCTCACGATCACCTCGAAGCAGCCTCGGGCCCCCTCCTGCAGCGCGATCGATTCGAGTACGAGCGCGAGGTGCCGCGGCTTCTGGAACGTGTTGACGACGAGCGACAGGGGAACCATCAGCGATCGCTCCGCGCGCGGGCGATCACCGGGGCGACCGCGGATTCGAGCTCCGCGCCCCCCGAGAGGATCGCGATGGCGATCTCGACGGCGGCGAGCGGAATGCCGCCGAGCGCGTCGGCCCGCACCTTCACGAGATCCTTGAGCGTGGTGACAATGCGGTCGGCGGCCAGGTCGCGGGCCCACGTGCCGAGCGCCTCGCGATCGGCCGCGGAATAGGCATGGTGGTCGGGAAGGGGGCGGAAGCCGACGAGCGTCGCGCCGAGCGCCTCGATCGACTCGCGAAACGCGGCGGGGTTGCCGATGCCGGCGAAGGCCGCGACCCGTGCGCCGCGGAGCGACTCGAAGGGCTCGGTCGCGCCGGTCGCCGACCGCAGCCGTAGCGGTCGATGCGTTGCCTCCACCCAGACGGCCGGTGGCCGACCGCCGCAGGCCCGCGCGAAAGCATCCCGGATCTCGCGGCGCCGGGGGGCGCTGATCGAGTCGGCCCGCGTGAGCACCGCCACCTGCGCGCGGGCGAGGCCCCCGAGCGGCTCGCGAAGCAGACCGCGCGGAAAGAGGTGGCCGCAGCCGAAGGGGTCGGTGGCATCGATGGCGACGATGTCGAGGTCGCGGGCGAGCCGACGGTGTTGGAAGCCGTCATCGAGCACGATCGCGCGAGCGCCACGCGACGCGGCCGTGCGGGCGGCCGCCGCGCGCCGGCGGTTGGCCACGTGCGGCACGTCGGGCAGCAGGATGGCGAGCTCGGCGGCCTCGTCGCTCGTCTCGCCGGGCTTCGCGCCGTAGCCGCGGCTCACGATCGCCGGCGGCACCCCGGCCGCGGCGAGGTGGCGGGCAACCCAGGCCACGAGCGGCGTCTTTCCGGTGCCACCGAGCGTGAGGTTGCCGACGGAGATGACCGGCACCGGCGCCGATTCCACCGCCAGCCAGCCGGCGTGGTATGCCGCATTGCGGGCGGCCACGGCCAGCGCGTAGGGCGCGGCGACCGCGGCGAGGCCAACGCGGGCGAGCGACGCGGCCGGCCCCCGCGCCGTGCCATCTGCCAGCCGCTTGAACGAGTCGGCATCGGGCAGCAGCGACATGGCTTTCTTCACGCGCGGGGTCGGGAATGGGTGGCGAGGCAGCGAGACGATAGCAGACTATGCAAAAAGCCTTCTTCTCCGCAGGCACTCCGCGGCAAGGCGGCGGGCGGAGAACGCCGATATACTGAACGAGGCCGACGGCCGGAAGAATTCTCCCTTGCCGGCAATGTGGAGCACCGCGATGGCGACAGTCACCAACGGCACTGCCGGCAGCGGCCAATCCTTCGCTTCGGATCCGCTCGCCGTGGGCGGATGGCGTGGCGGCGACGACTCAGACTCGAAATCGGATCGTTACCTCGCCAAGCGGCTGGCCGCCGCAGGGGCCGACTACAAGGGCGTGGCCCTGACGACGTTCGTGCTGGGCGCGGGTGTCGCGGCGCTCGTCTGGCTGGCGGCCGGCATCCTGATGGAGCACTGGATCGTGCCGGGCGGCCTGTCGCGGCCCGTCCGCTGGGCATGGCTCGTGACGGGGCTCGTGGCGCTCGCGGCCGCGATCATCCGCTGGGTCGTGCCGCTCGTGCGGTATCGCGTCAACCTCGTCTATGCGGCGCGGGCCATCGAGCGCGAACACCCCGAACTTCAAAACGACCTCGTCAACACGGTGCTCGTGAAGGCGCATCCCGAGGCGAGCCCGCCGATGGTCGTGCGGTCGCTCGAGCGGAGAACCGCGAAGCGGCTTTCCGACATGCCGGCGGAGGGCGTGATCGACCGGACGACGGCCCTGCGGCTGGCCTTCGCGCTCGCCGCGCTCGTCGGGACGGCATGCCTGTATGAACTGTTCGCGCCGAAGAGTTTCGTGGCGAGCGCGGCGCGGCTGCTCGCGCCGTGGGCCAGCTGGGCCGCGCCATCGCGGGTGGCGATTCAGCCTCTCGAGCTCGCCTGGCGGATGCCTGGCGAACAGGCGGGCCGCGGCGATGGAAACGCCGACGGCCCCGAGCGCCGCCGTCTCGTCGTCGAGTCGGGCGCGGCCACGCTCGTGCGCGGCCGGCAGCTCGTCGTCTCCGCAGACATCCGCGGCCTGCGGCGCGACGAGGAGCCGATCGTGACGGTTACGCCGCTCGCCGCCGGCGGAGCGATCGATCGCGGCTCGGCATCGTGGCAGGCCAAGATGGATCGTGGGGAGGCGGTGGCGGGGTTGCGAGCTCCCGCTGAATCCACCCGGCTCAAGCGATTCGCCGTCGCGCTTCCCGATGCCGCCCGCGGCCTCGACGAGCCGGTCGAGATCGTCATCTCGGCGGGGGATGCACGCAGTGAGCCGGTGAAGATCGCGGTCGTCGATTCGCCGTCGCTGCTTGTGCGCGAACTGCGCTACGACTATCCGCCCTACACCCGCCGGCAGGCGGAGACCGTCGAATGGCAGGGCGACATCCGGGCCGTCGAGGGAACACAGGTGACGATCGTCGCCGAATGCAACCAGCCGCTCGATGCCGCCTGGATCGATTTTGAATGCGACGGCGACCACGACCTTCCGTTCAACAAGAAGGCGACCGACCTGGCCCGGGTGACGAAGTCTTTTCCGCTGCAGATGAATGCCGACCGCTCCGGCCCGGCGCATGCCTTCTATCGGCTCGTGTTTCGGCCGCGGGCGGCCTCGGGGGCCGCGCGGGAGCCCGAGGTCGTCGAGCCGATGGAGCATCGGATCGAGGTGATCCCGGATCTCGCCCCTGAAGTGTCGATCGAGGAGCCGCGAGAATCACCGTCACGGGTCCCCCCCGGCGCGCCGGTGGCGATCCGCGTGCGGGCGCTCGATCCCGATTTCGGCCTCGCCCGCGTCGGCATCGAGACACGGCTGCGCGGCGGACCGATCCAACAGGGCGTCACGCTGCTCGCCGAGGAGAAGGCGGGCGTCTTCAAAGGAAGCGCGAGGATCGTGCCCGAGCGGCTCGGGGCTCTGCCGGGGAGCGTGCTCGAATACCGCGCGGTGGCGATCGACACGCGACCGACCACGCCGAACATCGCGCACACCGGCTGGCAGTCGCTCGAGATCGACGCCTCCGCGCCGCCACGGCCTCCGGAAGAGCCGGCGCCGCGGTCGGCCGGCGATCAGGGCGAGCGATCTGGCGAAGGTGGGACTGATTCCGCCGCTAGCGATGACGGTGATGCACAGGGTGAGGACGGACAGGGCGAGGATGGGAGCGAAAGTGGCGAGCCGTCACCAGAGCAGCAGGCGCAACAAGAGCGACAAGAAGAGAAACAACAGCAAGACCAGAATCAACAACAGCAGAAGCAAAACGGCCAGCAATCAAAGCAGCAGCAGGGCGACAAGAGCGGCGCCGCGGAAGGTGGCCAGAAGGGCGGCAAGCAGGAGACGCCAGGTCAAAGCCAGCGCGGTGACAAGCAGGGCGCCGGTGGCAATCAGGGGCATGGCGCTGACCAAGGGCAGGGCGTGGGTGCGCAGGGTGAAAGGCAAGGTGGCAAGCAATCCGGAAGCCAGAAGGCTCAGGATGGAGCCGCCGACAAGGCCGGCGACAGCAAGGCGGGCGGTCAGCAGCAGAACGGCCAGAAACAGAACGGCCAGAAACAGAATGGCCAGGAGAAGGGTGGCCAGGAACAAGGAGGCCAAGAACGAGGCGGCCAAGAGCAAGGCGGCAACAAACAGGATGGCAAGCAACAGGCAGGCGGCCAGCAGAAAGGCAAGGATCAGGCCGGCAAGTCGGACGCCGGCAAGGAGCCGGGGGGCGCGCAGGCCGGAGGCAAAGCCAATCCAAAGCCGGCAGTGGCGTCTGACGGCACGAACGACGGCGAGGCGATGGAGCGGATCCTCGATGACCGCCGTCAGAACATGCAGTTCGGTGAAGGAGCCGGCAAGCCCGGCGCCGGCCAGCAAGGCCAAGGCAAGGAAGGCCAAGGCAAGGAAGGCGGTGGCCAGCAGGGCGGTGGCAAACAAGACGAGGGACAACAGCCGGGAACCGGCCAGCAGGGTGAAGTCCAACAAGGTTCAGGTCAGCAGGGTTCAGGTCAGCAGGGTTCAGACCAGCAGGGTTCAGACCAGCAAGGACCTGGCCAGCAAGGACCTGGCCAGCAGCAAGCCGCCGGTGAGAAGAATGGCGATGGTGGCAAGAGCCAGAATCAGCAAGGCGGCGGCGAGGGCGAGCAGCAGGGAGGTCAGGAAGGCGGCGCGCAGGGAGGCGACGAGCAGGCGACTGGCAAGCAGCCGGGCAATGGCAAGCAGAGCGGTGATGGAAAGAGTGGTGACGGCAAGAGTGGTGACGGCAAGAGTGGTGACGGCAAGAGTGGTGACGGCAAGAGTGGTGAGCAGAAGCCAGGCGAGCGGAAGGGGAGTGAAGCAGACGAGAAACAGCCGGGTGGCAATGAACAGGCGGGCGACCAGCAACCGGGCGGTGAGCAGCCTGGCGGCCAGCAAGCCGGCAACGAGCAAGCCGGCAACGAGCAGGCCGGCAACGAGCAGGCCGGCAATGCGGTGCAGTCGGGGAAGACTGCGCGAGAGGGTGGCCAGGGGCCGCAGCAAGGCGAGGCTCCAGCGCCGGCGCAATCCGGCAAGCCGGGCTCCGGTTCGGGTGCTGCTGGCAGCGGAGGCTGGGCCGGCGGCGACGGGCCGCACGAGCCTGGCAAGCCGCCAGCCGAAGGCCCCGCTCCGTCGAAGCAGACTGAATGGGGCGAAGAGGATCTGCGCAACGCCAAGAATGCAGCCGACCTCGCCATCGAGCACCTGCGCGGCGCCGTCGAATCGGGCAAGAGCGACGTGCTCGACCGTCTCGGCTGGACCCGCGAGCAGGCGCGTGCCTTCCTCGAGCGCTGGGAAAAAATGCGGCAGACGGCCGAAAGCGACGACCCCGTGCAGCGTGGCGAATTCGAGCGGGCCGTCCGCAGCCTCGGCCTGCGGCCCGACGGCGTGAAATCGAGCCGTGACGTGCCGAGCGACGTGCGGGGCGGGCAGTCCGAGGGCCGCCGCAGCCGTCCGCCAAGCGAGTATCGGGAGCAGTTCAAGGCCTACACGCAGGGCACCGCCGGAGAATGAGCCAGATGTTCGATGGGCCGAGGTATCTGGCCGCATTCGGCCCCAAGCGGGTGCCGCACTGTTTCACCGACGTGTTGATCCTCGGCGGCGGGCTGGCCGGGCTGCGGGCCGCGCTCGCGGTCGATCCACGCCTCTCGGTCACCGTGGTCACGAAAGACGACCTGCAGAGTTCGTCGAGCCAGTGGGCGCAGGGGGGCATCGCCGGCGTGGTCGATCCCGAGGATCGCTTCGACAACCACGTGGCCGACACGCTCGGCGCCGGCGGCGGGCTCTGCCATCAGGATGTGGTCGATGCCGTCATCCGGGAGGCGCCGGGCCGCATTGCGGAGTTGATCGCCTGGGGCACGCGTTTCGACGAGCGCGATGGCGCGCTCGAACTGGGCCGCGAGGGGGGGCACAGCCATCACCGCATCGTGCACGCGCTCGGCGACGCCACCGGCCGCGAGGTGATGCGGGCCGTGATCGAGCGGGCCGGCGCGCTCGAAAACCTCGAGGTCTGGCCCGACACCTTCACGATCGACCTCGTCACGTTCGACGGCGCCTGCCGCGGCGCGCTCGTCTGGAACAAGGCCCACGGCAAGACGCTCGTCTGGGCGCGACGCACGATCCTCGCCACGGGCGGGGCGGGGCAGCTCTACCGCGAGTCGACGAATCCCGACGGGGCCAGCGGCGACGGGATCGCGCTCGCCTGGCGGGCCGGGGCGGCGGTCCGCGACATGGAGTTCATGCAGTTCCACCCCACGGTGCTCTACATCGCCGGCGGCGCGCGGAGCCTGATCACCGAGGCCGTCCGCGGGGCCGGGGCGCATCTCGTCGATCGCGATGGCCGCCGCTTCATGCCGGAATTCGACCCGCGGGCGGAGCTCGCCCCGCGCGACATCGTCTCGCAGGCGATCAACGTCGTGATGCAGCGGTCGCATCACTCGAACGTCTACCTCGATCTCTCGCACCTCGATGCCGCGATGGTGCACCGGCGGTTTCCGGGCATGGCGCAGATCTGCGGGAAGTTCGGCCTCGATCTCGCCCGCGACCGCATCCCGGTGCGGCCCGGCGCCCACTACATGATCGGCGGCGTGACCGTCGACTCCGAGGGACGGACGAGCCTGCCGGGGCTCTTCGCGGCCGGCGAGGTCACTTCGAGCGGCCTCCATGGCGCCAACCGGCTCGCGAGCAACAGCCTGCTCGAGGGGCTCGTCTACGGCGCCCGCGCGGGGCAGGCCGTCAGCGCGGAGGTGCTCGCGGCGCCGGAAGGGGACGACTTTCGCGTGCCGGCGCTGGCCAACGCCAAAGCGGGCGACACCAACGGCGCGCTCGATCTGGGCGACATCCGCAACTCGCTTCGCAGCCTGATGTGGCGGCACGTGGGCGTGGAGCGGTCGGGCGCCGCGCTCGCCGAGGCGCTCGACACCGTCGAGGGCTGGTGCCGCTACGTGTTGCCGCGGCAGTTCGCCGACCCACAGGGCTGGCAGCTGCAAAACATGCTCGAGGTCGCCCGGCTGATGATCCGCGCGGCGATCACGCGGTGCGAGACCCGGGGCGTGCACGTGCGGGGGGATTTTCCCGAGCCGCGCGAGTCCTGGCGGTGCCACGTCGGCTGGGTTCGCGGCCGCCCCGAGCCGCTCCTCGAGCCGCTGCCTCCGGGGGCCGGCAACGGGGCGTTGGCCACGAAGGGATTGCCGGAAAAGGCGGCGATGGTCAAGAATTGATCGTCCGCAAGAATGTCCGGTGCGGAGATGCCGCAGCCGGACGCAGCCCCTTTCCCCGGAAGATTCACCGCGAACAGCCATGTCGGACGCGAAGCACAGTTCCAGCGAAGCCATGATCGAGGCCGACGGCCTCACGAAGTATTACGGTCCCTTCATCGCGATCGAGGACATCTCGTTCCGCGTGCCCCGCGGCGAGGTCGTCGCCTTTCTCGGGCCCAACGGCGCCGGCAAGAGCACGACGATGAAGATCCTCACCGGCTATCTCGCGCCGACCTCGGGCACGGCGCGGATCGCGGGCTACGACATGTCGACCGACCGGCTCAAGGCGGCTGAGCGGCTGGGCTACCTGCCGGAGAACGGCCCGCTCTATCCCGACATGACGCCCCGCAGCCTGCTCGAATTCTTCGCCGATGCCCGCGGCCTCAGGGGGCACAGGCGCGAGGAACGGATCGACGCGGTGGTGCGGCAGTGCGAACTCGGCAGCGTGATCGGCAAGGCGATCGGCAAGCTCTCGAAGGGCTACCGGCAGCGTGTGGGGATGGCGCAGGTGCTCCTCCACGAGCCCGACGTGTTGATCCTCGACGAGCCGACGAGCGGCCTCGACCCCAACCAGATCCGCGAAGTCCGCGATACGATCCGTCGGCTCGGCGAGCAGAAGACGATCCTGCTTTCGACGCACATCCTCCAGGAGGTGGAAGCGCTCGCCGACCGCGTGATCCTGATCGCGGAGGGCCGGTTGCGGTTCGACGGCACGCCCGCCGAACTCCGCCGCGACGGCCGCGGCCTCGACGAGCGGTTCCACGAACTGACCCGCTCGGCATGACCGCTCGCCGCCGCGGCCCGCGAGCTCTCCTCGCTCGCGCGTCGGGCTTCCGTAAACCAAAACCCACGTCAA
>JBIIOM010000263.1:0-3598 GCA_044336925.1 Pirellulales bacterium | reverse complement strand
AAATGACTCGGGCAAGTTGTAGAATGCCGGACTCCCCGGTTGCAAGCACCGCCGTTTATTCCAGAGCCGCATGATCGTCTTCTTCCCCACCTACGCTCGCCAGCTCCCGGGAGACGGGCGCTGGCGAGCGACCGTTGCCGGCATGGTCACCAGGCCGCTGCCGCTGCGGAGCCGCCGGCGGGCGATGGCGATGGCGGTGCTCAAGCGGATCCTCGACCTCGACGAAGCCCAGCTCGAGTCAAGCGTCTTCCAGCGCCGCGCCGACGCATTCCTCTTTCAGCGCGTGGCCGGGCAGCCGGTGCGGATCGCCATCGGTGACCGGCTCATCGACGTCGGCCAGACCGACCGGGCGGGGCACTTCCGAGCCACGTTCGACATCGACGGGATCGAAACGCCGGTCGCCCCCGGCTATCCGTGGATTCCCTATGCCGGAATCGTCGACGACGACGAACAGGCTGGCCTCACCGACGCGACCACGCATGCCGAGGCGGCGACGGCCGGCGGCAGGATTCAGTTGATCGGTGATCACGGCCTCTCGGTCATCTCCGACATCGACGACACGGTGAAGGTGACGAACGTGGCCAATCGGCGCGAATTGCTCGCCAACACGTTCGTGCGGGAATTTCGGGCCGTGCCCGGCATCGTCGACATCTACCGCCGCTGGCAGGAGGAACCGCAGACGGCCTTTCACTATGTCTCGGCGAGCCCCTGGCAGTTGGCGAGATGCCTGGGCGGATTCCTCGACGCCGCCGGGCTCCCCGCCGGCTCGATGCACCTGAAGCTCTTCCGGCTCAAAGACTCGACCCCGCTCGGCCGGCTGCCGTCGCGCAAGCGTTCGAAGCGCCGCACGATCGAGCAGATCATGGACGAATTCCCCAGCCGGCGCTTCCTGCTCGTCGGTGACTCGGGCGAGCGCGACCCGGAGGTCTACGCCGCCGTCGCCCGCCGACGGCCCGAGCAAGTGTCGGGCATCCTCGTCCGGCAGGTCGAAGGCAAGGCCCCGCGCGAGAAGATCCGCTCGCGGCTCGACCGCCTCGCCCGCCGGCTCCCGGCCGGCACGATGCGCATCTTCACCGAGCCCGAAGAACTCACCGCGAACTCGTAGACCGCTTCGTCCCCGTAGACCGCTTCGTCCCGAAGCGGATCCCCTCTGAATCTGACATCGACTCGCCCACGCCGGCTTCGGGTGACCCGTACCCCGTCGCCGGACGCTCGTTTTGGTACGGAAGCCCGACGCGCGAGCGAGGAGAGTTGGGGCCTTTCTCGCGGTTCGGGTGGGAGCGTCGTCGGTGGGAGTGGAGGGCGGATGGACCTTGCTTGCGCTGCGGGCTTCCGTGGCCGTTCGCATGCGCCGGCCCCCGTCACCACGGGCTCTCGAACGCGTTTTGGAAGTGCTCCACCGCGGGCCGGCCGTCCGGGCCCTCGAGCGTGACCGTGACGACGTCGATCCGCACCCGGCAGTCTTCGAGCCGGTTGCGGCGGATGTAGGCGTTGGCCAGCTGCGCGATCCGCCGTTGCTTGTGGTAGCCGACGGTCTCGGCAGGGTGGCCGTGGGTCGTGTCGGTGCGCGTGCGCACCTCGACGAACACCACCGTGCGATCGTCGAGCGCGATCACGTCGATGTCGCCGCGGAGCACCCGTTCGCGGCGGGCGATGATCCGGTAGCCGATGCTCCGGAGATAGCGGGCCGCCTCGTCCTCGCCGCGACGGCCAAGCTGGTCGCGCGGCTCCATGGCGGGCTCCGTCGTGCTCAGGCCTTGGCGGACGCCTTCTTCGCCGCCTTCTTCGCGCCGCCCTGCTCGGCCACGACGTCGTCGCGCTTCTCGCGGAGACGCACCGCCTTGCCGACGCGGTCACGCAGGTAGTAGAGCTTGGCCCGACGCGACACGCCCGACCGCTTCACCTCGATCTTGGCGATCTTCGGGGAGTGCAGCGGGAACTTCCGCTCCACGCCCTCGCCGGCCACGATCCGGCGCACCGTGAACATCTCGCGGCTGCCCGAGCCGCTGCGGGCGATCACCACGCCGTTGAAAATCTGCACGCGCTCCTTCTCGCCTTCGAGAATGCGGGTGTGGACGTCGACGGTGTCGCCGATCGCAAACTTGGCCACGTCGGGCTTCAGGCTCGAGGCTTCGACATGGGAGAGGATTTTCTGGCTCACGATGCGCTCCTTTGGGAATGGATGGGATGGGCACGACGCGTGGTCGCCACCACGGCCTGCTCGTGCCGCCACTGTGCGATCCGCGCGTGGTCGCCCGACAGCAGCACGTCGGGCACGCTGAGGCCGCGAAACTCCCGCGGCCGGGTGTATTGGGGGCCTTCCACGAGCCGTTCGGCGCCGGAGAAGGAATCCTGGCGGGCGCTCTCCTCGTCGCCGAGCACGCCAGGCACGAGCCGCGCGACGGCATCGACGATCACCATCGCCGCCACCTCGCCGCCGGAGAGCACGTAGTCGCCGATCGAGATCTCGTCGGGCTCGAGCAGATCGCGCACACGGGCGTCGAATCCCTCGTAGCGGCCGCAGACCAGGACGATCCGTTCGTGCTTCGCCAACTCTTCGACGACCGATTGGTCGAGCCGCCGACCGCCGGGAGTGAGCATCACGAGGTGGCCGGCGGTTCCCTGCGCCTGCACGCTCTCCACGCACGACACCACCGGCCCTGCCATGAGCAGCATGCCGGGGCCGCCGCCGAACGGCCGGTCGTCCACCTGGCGATGCACACCCTCGGCGAAATCGCGGATGTTCACGACGCGGATGTCGAGGAGCCCTTCGGCGCGCGCCGCCCCGAGGAGGCTTCCCTCGAGGAAGCTCGTGAACATCTCGGGAAAGAGGGTGAGGATGTCGATGCGCATGACGAAAAAACTGCCACCGAAGAAAAAAGCAAGGAGATCCGCGGCATCAGGTGGCAGATGCATCCTCTGCCGGGGCCTCGGGCGCCGACTCGGCGACCGCTTCCACAGGGGCTTCCGCCACGGCCTCGGCGGCCGGTGCTTCGGCGGCTGCCTCGGGCGCGGGCTCCGTCTTGACCTCGGGCACGAAGGCCGGCGGACCCGGATCGGGAACGATCCGCGGCATCGCCAGTTTGGCGCGGGCCTGCTCCATCTCTTTCAAGTGGGTGCCGTTGGGGCCGTATTTCTTGATCAAGACACGGACCGCCAGGCTGGGCTGGGCGCCGACGGACAGCCAGTGCTGCAGCCGCGGCCCATTGAGCGTGCACCGGGCGTCGGTATCGGGCACATACGGATCGTAGGTGCCGAGCACTTCGATCTCACGACCATCGCGCGGGCTGCGCTTGTCGGTCGCACAAATCCTGTAAAAGGGGCGGTTCTTCCGGCCCATCCGCTTCATACGAATCGCCACAGACACGTTCAGGCACTCCTCGGGGAGGGAAATTCGAGCCTTTGAGCGTACCCGACGCGGCCCCAAACCCAAGCCCACCCGCTGGAGCCGCGTTTTTTCGGGGATTTCGCCTGTAGGACAGGCAAAGTAGACCGCTTCGTCCCGAAGCGGATCCCTGCCGGCTCGCGGGCGGCAGAAGTCTCGTCGCGGTGGCCCTCGCGGACTCGGTCCAAATGCTCGTCGAGCTTCCGCCGACCC
>JBIIOM010000262.1:0-3601 GCA_044336925.1 Pirellulales bacterium | reverse complement strand
GGCTTGATCCCAAACGGGTCACGGGCGAGGAGGATGCGGCGACTGGCGGCATGATAAAACGCGAACGCATACATGCCGTCGATCGTGTCGAGCGCAGCCTCGCCCCAAGTCGCCAGGGCGTGCAGCAACACTTCCGTGTCGCCGCTGCTCCTGATCTGAAGCCCCTTCGATTCGAGTTTCGCCCGCAGCCAGCGGAAGTTGTAAATCTCGCCGTTGAAGATGAGACAGTCGCCGGTGTGGCGATTGACCATCGGCTGATGGCCTGCGGGCGTGAGATCAAGGATCGCCAGGCGACGGAAGCCGAAGCCGGCGACCGGACCGCCTTCGCCGCCAAGGGGAAGTTCCTCGTAGCCCTCGTCGTCAGGGCCACGATGGATCATCGCGCGCATCATCGCCCGGACGGCAGGTTCGATCGCCTGCAAATCTACACTGATTACGCCCGCGATGCCGCACACGTGGCTGAACCTCCCCGACGGGCCTCAGCATATTGCAAAGCACTCCCGAGCACCACGAGCGCCAGCGGCCGGGACCAATGGAGTGACCGGCTGTCTTTCAGAAACGACAGCCAAAGGCGACGAACTTCCGCCGCCTCGATGAAGGGCAGGCTGGCGACACGGCCAATTGCTTCTTCGCACGATTCCCGCATCTCGGCGCGCATCCAATCCCCGATCGGCAGCGTGAAGCCCGTCTTTGGACGGTTTGCAACCTCGGGGGAAAGAGCGCCGACGGCCGCCGACCGCAGCAGCATCTTGGCCGGGCCGCGGCCGGATCGTTTGACCTGGCCGGGGAGGGCCGAGACGTAGTTAAAAAGCGGCAGATCGAGAAAAGGCACCCGCAACTCGAGCGAATGCCGCATGCTATTGGAATCCGCATCCCGGAGCAGCGTGTCGCGCATGTAGTGCGTCGTCTCGACACGGGCAACCGTATTGAACGGGTCACCGTCGGATTCAGTCTCGAACCGTGTCGAGTCCCCATCCAGGTAGTCGGCGTTGAGCCCGACCCGCTGCGCGGAGAGTCCCATCGCTGTGAGCCGTCCGTGTGACATGGCGCGACGGAGAGATCTAGTAATGCCAGCGATGCTAGGGTCCCCCGCCACAAGGTCTTGGAGCTTCTCGACAGCGCCGGCGCGGCCGTGCAACAGGCCAATTCCAGCGACCGGGCATGAGCGAAGCCACGCAGGCAGGAAGGAAAGTGCTTGTAGGAAACTCGACAAGCTGGGTGCCCGGGAGAAGGCGGGATAGCCTCCGAATAGTTCATCGGCCCCAAGGCCCGACAGGCCGACGACTACGCCCTCGGCAGCTAGCCGCCGGCTGACGATAGCCATATTGAAGCCATCAATGCTCGGACTATCCAACGATATGAGCCAGTCATGCCATGCGACTGGCAGGGAGGCGGCATCGAGCCTCACGGCCACATGCTTGATGCCGAGCGCCCTGGCCGTGGTGGCGGCAAGCGCGACCTCGTCTTCGCCATTCGCCGCGTCAAAGCCGACTGTGAAAGCCGTCGCCCGCGACGTGTATTCGCGGGCAAACGAAGCGATGATCGTGCTGTCGATCCCTGCAGAAAGAAGCACGCCCACGGGTACGTCGGCCACAAGATGCTTGGTCACGGAGTCGTGGAGCATGCTGTGGACCGTATTGGCGGCCTGCGCGGGGCCCTCGTGAAGCAGGCTCTGCGGGAAGCACCAATGCCGGCGCGGCGTTGCGGTGCCTCGGCCTGATGCAGCGCCGGCGTCGATCCACTGGCTTGCGCCAGCTGGGAATGAATTGATGTGTTGATAGATCGTGCGGGGCGACTGCACTGCACCGTAGGCCAACATTCCGGCGACACCGGCGGAGTCGAGATCGTCGGGAACAATGCCCGAGGCGAGCACTGCACGAATTTCGCTGGCAAAAACCAGCCGGTCGGGCCGCGCGGCAACATACAGCGGCTTAATGCCGAGCGGATCGCGGGCCAACAGGATGCGGCGGGACGTGGCGTCGTAAAAAGCAAACGCAAACATCCCCTGGAGTTTGTTAATCGCGGTTTCGCCCCACGCCGAAAGGGCTTGCAGCAAAACCTCCGTGTCGCTCGTGCTGCGGAAAGTCGCGCCGCTGGCCTGGAGTTCTTTCCGCAGCTCGCGGAAGTTGTAGATCTCTCCGTTGAAGATCAGGCAGTCGCCTGTGGCGGGGTTCAGCATCGGCTGATGGCCCGCTGACGAGAGATCGAGGATTGAAAGGCGGCGAAACCCGAATCCCGCCGCTGCGCCACCCTCGCTGCCCAGCGGAAGGTGTTCGTAGCCATCGTCATCGGGGCCGCGATGAACCATCGCGGCCATCATTCGCCGCACGGCAGGCTCGATCCGCCGCTGTTCGCCGCTGATAACGCCACAGATGCCGCACATGGTGAAGGTCGCGACGCCCGCAGGCGAGGCAAATCAAGGTGTAACAAAACAGTGGGGGAGATTAACCCTACAGAGGGGTATTGCTTTATGCAAGGGAAGTGCACGGTGCTGTGAGGCCGGATGTTCTGTGCGGTCTCGCGATGCGTCGGAGGGCAGGTTTAGGTGCCCTACTCGTCCGTGGCAGCCTCGCCGCCCCGGCGGGTGATCTCCACCGTCAGCCCGCCTTCCACCGGCACCTCCTGCTGCTCCGCCACGAGCTTTGCCGTGAGCCGTAGCGATGCAGCGTCGCCCTCCTCCACCGCCCGACCGGCGGCCAGCAGCGAATCCAGATACGGCTTCACCGCGCCGCGGAGAGTCTTGTCGGTCGCCGGCCGCGATGTGTCGCCAATGAAATTCCGCAGGTCATTGCCCCCCAGGCGAAAGGCACCGCGGCGGGCATCGAACGGCAGCCCCGCCACCCCAAACGTGCCGACGACCTCGCCCGTCGAATCATCCACCAGCGTGCACGAAAGCTCCGCCTTCGCCGGCGGTATGAAATACCGCGGAACGCGAATCAGAATCTCGTCGCTGGCGAGCGAATAAAACTCGTCCACCCGGGCCGCGGCGACATTCGCGGCCGCGGGCTTCGCGGTCGAAAACGACAGGCCGATCCGGTAAGCCTCCGCAAAGGCTACTGCCGCCGCCCCCTCCGCCTGGCCCCGACGGCGCACCACCGGCACGAAGAGATGACTGCTCACGCCATACGGCGTGGCCAGATGGATATTCACCACCTCGCGATCGTTGCAGGCCACGCCGCAGGGATCACCGCAGATATCGCCACAGGGCTCATCGTCGGGAACCCCCTCCGGCAACGGCGGCATCGGCGCCGGTAGCGGCTCGGCTTCGAGCGCCACGCGACGCACGGCAGGCCCAACGGCCACGCCCGCCGCACACCCATGCCCCTTCTCCGGCAGCGTCTGCACCCCCGGCGGAATCTCCACCAGCATCACTTCGCGGCTGATGAGCGATGTTTTCGCCTTCCGCCCACCCGCAATCACGCTCGTGTCGTGCACGCTCAAGCCCTTGCCGATGAGATAGAGAGCGGTGGTGCCCGCGGGATCGATGCCCGCCGCGCCATACCAGCCGATCAGCTCGGGCGCGAGATCCGTGATCCCCGTGCTGAAGAGCTCGAAGCCGCCGGAGGTGTTTTCATAGGGGATCGGGGCGTCGAGCGTTTGC
>JBIIOM010000261.1:0-3618 GCA_044336925.1 Pirellulales bacterium | reverse complement strand
CGCCACGCTCTACATCTTCATCGACGCGGCCTTCCCCAAGGACGTGCGATCGAGCGCCCAGAGCCTTTTCAATCTGCTCGTCCTCGGCCTCGGCGACCTCGCGGCCAAGTGGCTCTTCATCCCGCTTCAGGGCCAACTGACCGTCGACGGTGTCACCGACTACCGCCAACTCTTCCTCTGGCCCACCGGGCTGGCCCTGGTGGCCGCGGCGGTGCTCTTCATGGCCTTCTGGCCGCCAGCCTCGCTGGCGACCGCGTCGGAAACCACCGACGACCTCGAGACCGAGCCGCAAATCGCCACCTAGCGCCCCCGCGCCTCGGAACCCTTCAGTTGGCCTGGAGGGTTTCGACGCTGTTGACGTGCACGAGCGAGCAGGTGACGCTTCGGTCGTCGTCGGGGTAGTAGACGATCACCCGCGTCTTCATGACGAGAGCGCACTCCGGATGCCGAATCTCGTGCGTCTCGCCGTTCGACATGCGGATGACGAACGGCTCGAAGGGCTCGCGGCGAAGATACTCGCGGATCGTTTCAGAGTTCATCGAACGTCCTCGGCGGTGCTGGCGGAACTGAACGCCTGGCCATCATATATGGCGACATCCGATCGTGCAAGATCGGGGGCGCCGAGCCCCGGCTGATGGCACGACACCCGGGCCCGCATCAACGCTCACTCGCCCAACCGCGCCGTTCGTAATCGCCCGCGTCATCCCCCCCGGCTCCCGCCGAGGGCTTTTGGTCGACCCCGCGAAACCCTCTACGGGCGATCCTGATGCCCCGGGGATGGCCGGGGCACCATGGGCACCACCAGCCGGCCCCTGAGCCGCATCGCCCGGATTTCGTCCTTGGCGGCCAGCTGCCGGACGAGCCTGAGCAATTCTTTCCTGGCGACGACCATCGGGGGGCCTCTCTTTCGGGTCTGGGCGGTCACCCCCTATTACGCACCCGCCGCGAGAAAGTTCGCCCGGTTCAGCACCCTTTTTGGGACCGAAAAAGAGCGGATGGGGTGGGATTCGAACCCACGACTGACCGGGAACCGACGGAATCAAGAGACGCTGCTCAACGGACGGGCTCGCACACGCCCCGCCTCAACGACACAGAACGCTCCGACGAAGCCGACGTCATCGGCGGAAGCCATGAGGAGCATGACTCGTTCGAGAAATGACTTTGGCGAAAGCGGTGGAAGACGGAAGAGCACGATCCCGCAGGTGGCCGGCAACCCCCAATGAAAGGCGAGTTCGCCAAAATCCTTGTCGCAGGTGAGAACGATTCGTGACTCGCTCTGCGCCGCCGCGAGAAGGGACGTATCAGACTGCCCCGGCATACTCGTCCTTGCCCACAAGACGTCATGGCCTGTTTCACGCAGCCAAGACACGGCGATGCCCGGAAAATCTTCGTCTGCCAGAAACAGCATCCGTGACTTTCCTCAGGCCGGCGAACCCAGGGCGATGACACGCTCAGACTTGAGAACATCACTGGCGTAATAGAGGCACGCCGAGATGTCCTCGTGGGTGACGCCGGGATAGTTCTCGATGATCTGCTGCTCGGACCAGCCCGATGCCATCAGCTCGACAAGTTTTTCAACCGCCAGCCTCGTACCCTTCACAACCGGCTTGCCACCGAGCACGCCGGGGTCGAATCGGATGCGGTCCTGCCAGTTCATCTCAAGGGCTCCTGTCGCGCACAAAAGGCTGAACATACGGATGGGGTGGGATTCGAACCCACGAGCGACTTTCGCCGCTGCCGGTTTTCAAGACCGGTGCATTCAACCGCTCTGCCACCCATCCTTTCGCTCGACAATTCTAGCGTAGGAAAGGCGTCTCTGCCTGTCCGAGACAGGCACGGAGGCCCACTTGGAGACAGGCTGAAGCCTATCCTACTCAGGCAGCTGCCATGCCGATCGCGGCGGCGGCGAGCACCACGACCGGCGTGGATGCCCGCCCCGTCGCCAGCACGATCCCGCTCGCGATCGCCACCAGGATCGGCACGATCTCCGGGCTGCCCTGCGGGAAAAATGCCCCGGCCGCGAGCCGTAATCCCAAAAGCACGATCGCGGCCACCACCGCCGCACCGATCGCCGCCATCGCCCGGCCGAGCCGCGAGCCTGCGCGGATCTTTCGCACGAGCGGCGCCAGCGCCAGCACCATGCCAAACGACGGGATGAACGCGAAGAGCGTCGCGATCGCCGCGCCTTCGAGGCCGGCCGCGGCGGCACCCGCCACGGTCGTCTTCCAGCCGGCCAGAAACCCGATGAACGTGACCACGAGAATGAGCGGGCCCGGCGTGGCCTCTCCCATCGCGAGCGCGTCGAACCGCTCCGCCGGCTCGAGCCAGCCACGGGCCACCGATTCATCGAGCGCCCACGGCACCACGGCATACGCGCCGCCGAGCGAGAGCAGCGTCGTCTCGGTGAAGAGCCTCGCGATCGCTGGCCCGGCGCCGCCGGCGAGGCCGAGCGCCCACACGACCGCATAACAGGCGATCCATGCGAGCACCGCGCCGCCTGCAACTCCGAACGCCCAGCGGACCGCCGCGCGATGCGATAGCGCCGCTGCCGGCGCGATCGAATCCTGGATCGACTGCCCCGCCGGCTTCGGCTCGCCGTGGGCCGGCGCCGTGAGCGCCAGCGGCAGAAGCCAGCCCACGATGCCCGCCACTGCCACGACGAGTGGAAACGGCGCGCCGGCCGCGAGCGCCGCAAAGGCCGCCACTGCGAGCACGGCCGCAGCCGCCGACCGGATCGACTTTCGGCCGATCCGCCAAGCCGCCAAAGCCACGAGTGCCACCACGGCCGGCCGCATTCCCGCGAATGCGGCCGCGATGAGCGGCACCGACTCCCCCACCGCATGCAGCCAGGCGAGCGCCGTCACGAGCAACGCTCCGGGCAGCACGAAGAGCGTGCCGGCGAGAAGACCTCCGGCGAGCCCATGCAGCCGCCAGCCTGCGTAGGTGGCCAGTTGCTGCGCCTCCGGACCGGGCAGGAGCATGCAGAGCCGCATCGCCGCCAGAAACTCCTCCTCGTCGAGCCAACGCTTCCGCTCGACCACCTCGCGGTGGAGGATCGCCATCTGACCGGCCGGCCCGCCGAACCCCGTCGCGCCGATCAACAGCCACGTCCGCCAGGCGCCCGAGCGATCGCGATCGGCCGATTCGTGATCCATCGCGACACACCTGCGTGAATAAGGGGCTTTGACTGTTTGCCGGCATTTTTCTACAGTCTCGGCTTCCCCGTACAAACCCGAAACACGTTTCAGAGGCAGAGCATCATGGGCGGCATCAGCAACCGGATGAAGGAAATCAAGCGGCGCCGGCACCGCAAGAAGAAGGTTGCCAAGTTTCAGACGAAGCTGAAGAAGGCCACCGCCAGCGAAAAGCTCACCATGGCGGAGAAGCTCCGCAAGATGACGCCGGGCGCCGAGTCGCTGATCGTCAAGATGGGTCTTGCCGAGCGCAAGCGCGGGTAACTGTAGGATAGGCTTCAGCCTGTCTCCAAGAAGGCGTCAGCCTGTCTCCGGTGGGGCAGGCTTCCAGCCTGTCTGGGATCCGCTTGCGGAGCAAGCGGTCTACCGGGAGCAAGCGGTCTACTGCTCGAAGACGAATCCGTCCTGGACGAATTCGATCTTC
>JBIIOM010000260.1:0-3621 GCA_044336925.1 Pirellulales bacterium | reverse complement strand
AGCCCCCGGGCCTACTCGTCCGGAGAGCGGGGTACGGGTCACCCGAAGCCGGATTGGCCGCGTTGGCCCGCGGCAGCTCAGCCGGCGAGGTCGTCGAGTTCGGCCAGGGTGGCCTCTTCGAACCCGCCGACGTCCTCGTCTTCGGAGTCGTCTTCACCACCGCGCACGTAGGCCAAAAGTGAGTTTTTCTCGCTTTCGGAAATCTCTGCGTGCAGGTAGCTGTCGACGATCTCGAGCGTCGGGGGCATGGACACGTCAACCACTTCCGCCACGCCGAGACCGCGTCGGCGAACGTAGAGATTGCAGAGGGCGAGCAGTTCATCCCGGTTCATGTGTGACCTCCCTGAGAATGCCTTTGGGCACCGCGGCAGTATCTACGAGCCACGTGAGGATTTGGTTCGGCGGGGGGTGTGAGGAATCCGTGAGCCGCGGGGGCCGCCAGGCCGTTCCCGCCCGTCGAAATCGGCATCCCCTCGCCGGAGCGCAGCCGTGTAGCATCCTGCGCGTCGCCCGTGGCCCTTTCTCATCCCGGCATGTCCCTGGAGCCGCCTCATGCAGGAAGCCCGCCCCAAGCTCTTCGTCCTCGACACCAACGTCATCCTGCACGATTCGGGCTGCATCCGAAACTTCGAGGAAAACGACGTCGCGATCCCGATCACGGTGCTCGAGGAGCTTGACCAGTTCAAGCGGGGTAACGAAGACATCCACTTCCAGGCCCGCGAGTTTCTGCGGCGGCTCGACGCCCTCACCGGCGACGTGCTCTCGCCCGAGGGCAGCCCGCTCGGCAAGGGGCTGGGATCGATCCGCGTGGTCTTGGGCGGCGACCGCGATCGCCTGTTGCACGAGGCTTTCCTGCAGGACACCCCGGATCATCGCATCCTGGGCACGACGCTCGCCCTGCATCGGCAGGCCGCTCCTCGGCCGGTGATCCTCGTGTCGAAGGACACGAACCTTCGCATGAAGGCCAAGTCGCTCGGCCTGAAGGCCCAGGACTACAACTCCGACAAGGTGCAGGGGTTCGACAAGCTCTACACGGGGAAGCGGGTGGTCGAGGGGATCGATTCGGAGCTGATCAACCGCCTCTACGCGAACGGCGGCAGCCTGCCCGCCGGCGAGCTGCCGATGGTGGAGTCGCCGCGGGCCAACGAGAATTTCGTGCTGCGCAACGGCAGCAAATCGGCGCTGACCACGTTTCGCCGCGGCGACGACGCCTTCCACCGCGTGGAAAAGCAGACCTGCTACGGCATCACGCCCCGCAACGCCGAGCAGTCGTTCGCGCTCAAGGCGCTGATGGACGACCAGATCAAGCTCGTGACGCTCGCGGGCACGGCCGGCACCGGCAAGACGCTGCTCGCGCTGGCCGCCGCGCTCGAATGCCGGCAGAAATACCGCCAGATCCTGCTGGCCCGCCCGGTGGTGCCCCTCTCCAATCGCGACCTCGGCTTTCTGCCGGGCGACATCGCCGACAAGCTCGACCCCTACATGCAGCCGCTCTACGACAACCTCACCGTCATCCGCCACCAGTGCGGCGACGACACCCAGGCCGCCCAGCGGATCACGGAGATGCGGGAGTCGGAAAAACTGATGATCACGCCGCTGGCCTACATTCGCGGCCGGAGCCTGCAGCGCATGTTCTTCATCGTCGACGAGGCGCAGAATCTCACGCCGCACGAGGTGAAGACGATCATCACGCGGGCGGGGGAGGGCACGAAGATCGTCTTCACCGGCGACGTGGCCCAGATCGACCAGCCCTATCTCGACGCCCTCTCCAACGGCCTGAGCTACCTCATCCACCGGATGATGGGCCAGCCGATCTACGCGCACGTCACGCTCGAGAAGGGGGAGCGGTCGGAACTGGCCGACCTGGCGAGCGAACTGCTCTGATCATGCGTGGAACACGCAAGCCCGCAGCGCAAGCAAGGTCCATCGGCGTTGCTTCTCCACCCGGCACCGCTGCAACATCGACGCTCCTCGCTCGCGCGTCGGGCTTTCGAAGGAAACGTGAACGAAGATGTTTCTGAATCTCACCGATCCGCCGCGAGGTCGTAGCAGATGAGGTGGTATTCGTAGCCGGCAAGCCCCGCCTGCCGGGCGCCGGTGACGAAGAGCCGCCCCTGCGACAGCACCGGCGCCGTCCAGCAGGGATGGCCGAACTCCGCAGGCTGAAAGCGGCTGATCTCGTGAAACCGTTCCGGGTCGGCCGCCACGAGGGCGAGCGTTCCGCGTTCCCCCATCACGATGAGCCTGTTCTCGACGAGGATCGCTGAGCCGCGGCCGAAGGGGATCCGTCCGTCGTCCGCGACAGGCTGACCGGGATCGGCGTCCGGAAACCTCCAGGCAACGGTGCCGTTGGCGACGCGGATGCACCGCATTTCGGAATCCGGCTCGTTGCGACCGCTGAAGCCGTAGAGATGCCCGCGGTGCTCGATGGCGGTGGACCAGTGCGTCTGCATGGCATCCTGGTCTTGCCAGGCCACGGTGGTCGAAAGGCCGTCGCGGGCCACGTCGAGCAGGATCGCGCCGGTGTCGTAGGCCGCGGAGAGAAAGATCCTGTCCCCGATCACGACCGGCCGGGCGGCATTCACGGAATCGTGCAGGTGCGATCGAAACCAGACTGAAAACCGGTGCTTCCCTGTGCTGGGATCGAGCGACACGAGCCCCGGCCGCATCAAGGAGAGCAGGTGATCCTGGCCGTGGATGGAGGCGACGAGCGGTGAGGAATAACTGGCGAGTTTGACCGGGGGGCGGTCGCGTTGGATCCGCACTGGCGGATCGGGGAAATCCGCCGGGCCGACGCTCTCCCAGACGGTCTTGCCGGTGGCGGCGTCGAATGCGACGACGCCGGCCCGCGGATGGCCGCCGATCATCGCGATCAGCTTTTCGCCGTGGAGCACGGGCGAGGCTCCGACGCCGAAGAATGCCTGTGGGACGTCGAAATCCTGCCGCGTATCGCGCTGCCAGACCTCGTCTCCCGTCGCGAGATCGAGGCAGGTGAGCCGTCCCTCGGCGCCGAACGTGAAGCAGCGGCGTTCGGAGAGCACCGCCGAGCACCGGGGGCCGCCGTTGTAGCCGTAGGGATCGGCAAACTTCGTGGCGTAGGCGTGTCGCCAGAGCGTCTTGCCCGACGCCGCATGGAGGCATTCCACGACCTCCTCGTCACCGACGCGGTGGAAGAAGACGAGACGGTCGCCGCGGACGCTCGGCGCCGAGTAGCCCTCCCCCACCTCCTTCTTCCAGAGCACGGGTGGACCGCCTTCAGGCCAACGATCCACGAGGCCGGTCTCCGCAGACACGCCGTTGCCGCGCGGGCCGAGAAAGCCTGGCCAGTCTTCGCCGCGGCAGAGTGCGGGAGCGATTGCCGCCAGCGAGGCAATCCAGGCGATGGAGAGCGATGCGCGGATGCCCAAGAGCAGGTGACGTGAGGTGTCAGTCATTGCGGTCACGGACGACGGCCTCCATCACTCCGGGGCAACGCAGGCGGCCCGCTCGGCACGATACGCCCGGCTGGACTCGAACCAGCGAGCTGTGTTCACGCAACGCCTCGGCATCGTGCCTCGCTTTGCTTGGCCGACCTCCGTCGGCTCTCGATGGGCGGGCATCGTGCCCGCCAGTTTCTGCAAT
>JBIIOM010000259.1:0-3623 GCA_044336925.1 Pirellulales bacterium | reverse complement strand
CTGCGGTTCTACGTGGTGGCCCTGCTCTTCATCATCTTCGACGTTGAAGTGGCCCTCTTTTTTCCCTGGGCCACGGTCTTCGGGAAGTCCGTGGAGCTGACCGATCCCTCGTTCGTCGCCGTGCAAGCCGATGGCGCGACGCTCACGCCCGCGGCGGCGGGCGTCATGCGGGAACTCGGCGTTCGCGAGCCGGCCGTGCCCGCGATCAAGCCGGATGCATCGGTTGTCGCAAAACTCGAGGCGACCCGCGGGGATCGCTCCCTCGCCCAGGTCGAAGGGCAGTGGTCCGTCGCGCGGGCCGGCAGCCTCTTGGCTCGGACGGCGGTCGTCGACATGGCCGCATTTTTCGCCGTGTTGCTCGTCGGGTTCGCCTACGTGTGGAGCCGCGGCGACCTCGACTGGGTGCGGGCGGTGTCGGCAGAGCGGGCCGCGGCGAAGTAGATCAATCCTCAGGCGGATCAACAGAGGGCATTAGGCATGGCGACGCGTGGTCCTGGATTCCTCGACAAGCTCGAGTCGGCCCTGCCGGGGGCCGTGGTCGGCCGCAACCTCGAGGCGCTCGATCCCTGGATCGAGGTCGCAGGGGACCGGCTGGTGGACGTCTGCCGCTGGCTCAAGTCATCGTCGGAGCCGCGGTTCGACGCGCTCGAGTGCGTGACCGCGGTCGACTGGTGCGAGCCCGATTCGAAGAAGGCCGCGAAGGTGTCGTGGCAGCCGCATACCGAGATGGTCTACCACCTCTGGAGCACGTCGGCTCGGGTGAGCCTCGTGCTCAAGGTGAAGCTGCCCCGCTGGAAGGGAGACGTGCCGGGCCAACTGCCCGAAGTGCCGAGCGTCACCGGTGTCTGGCGGACGGCTGATTGGCACGAACGGGAGGTCTTCGATCTCTCCGGCGTCTCCTTTCTCGGCCACCCCGACCAGCGGCGGATCCTCTGCCCGGAGGATTGGGAGGGATATCCGCTTCGCAAAGACTACGAGATGCCGCTCGACTACCACGGGATCAGGGGGCGCTAACCATGTCGCAGTTCAACGAGTCCACCGGTCAGCAGCTCCTTGACGACGATCCGCGGATCATCGAGTTCGACGTCCGCACCGACGAGATGCTCGTCAACATGGGCCCGCAGCATCCGAGCACCCACGGCGTGCTACGGCTCGTGCTGCGCACCGACGGTGAAATCGTGTCGGAGGTCGAGCCGCACATCGGCTACCTCCACCGCTGCGCCGAGAAGATCGGCGAGAATCTCTCCGCCCGGCAGTGGATCCCCTACACCGACCGGATGGACTACCTGGCCGCGATGAACATGAACCTCGGCTGGGCCCTGGCCGTCGAGAAGCTCATGAAATACGAGGTGAGCGAGAAGGCCCGCCACCTGCGGGTTTTGATCGCCGAACTGGGCCGGATCTCGAGCCACCTGGTGGGCATGGGCGCCTACGGCCTCGACCTCGGCACGTTCAGCCCGTTCCTCTACGCCTTCCGCGAACGGGAGAAGATCCTCGATCTCTTCGAAGAGGCCTGCGGCGCGCGGCTCACCTATAGCTACATCACCGTCGGTGGCCTGACGGCCGACCTGCCCCCCGGCTGGATCGAGAAGTGCGAGGCCTTCCTGGATCAGTTCGAGCCGGTGATCCAGGAATACCACGCGCTGCTCACGACCAACGCGATCTTCGTGAAGCGCACGGCCGGCATCGGCGTGCTTTCGCGCGAGATGGCGATCGATTACGGCTGCTCGGGCCCCGTGCTCCGCGGCAGTGGCGTCGATCAAGACATGCGGCGCGATGGCGAGAGCATCTACACCGCGATGTACGACGGCTACGCCTTCGAGGTGGCCGTGCAGAAGGACGGCCGCTACCCGCGCGACCATACCTATCCCGCCGTTCCGGCCGACGCGGTGCTCGGCGACTGCTGGCACCGGTTCTTCGTCCGCATGCTCGAGGTGGTGCAATCGATGGACCTCGTGCGGCAGGCCATCGACCGCTACTCCGCCTGCAAGGGACCGCTCGGCGAACCGGTCAAGCTGGCGGAGAAGATTCCGGCCGGCGACGCCTATCTCGAAACCGAATGCCCCAAGGGGCAGATGGGCTTCTACCTCGTGGGCGACGGCTCGCCGATTCCGTGGCGTGTGCGGGCGCGATCGAGTTCGTTCTCGAACCTGTCGGTGCTCCACGAACTCTGCCGCGGCTGCCTGATCGCCGACGTGCCGGCGATCGTGGGAAGCCTCGACATCGTGATGGGCGAGATCGACCGGTAGACCGCTTCGTCCCGAAGCGGATCCCGCCCTTGTATCCGCCATCAACTCGCCCAACCCGGCTTCGGGTGATCTGTACCTCGTCGCCGGACGTTCGCTACGGGCATCCATGCCCTTCGCTCACTCGATGCTGCCTGCGCTCCGCCATCCTGGCTCCGCTGGGCAGCAACGCCGGCGAGCGATGTACAGGTCACCCGAAGCCTCGTCTCACCGTAGGACAGGCCTCTGTGCCGGTCCTGCTAGACCGGGGAGGCTTCGGGTGCCCCGTAACCCGCTCGCCGGCGCATGCCGCGGCAGTCACGGAAGCCCGCAGCGCAAGCAAGGTCCATCCGCCCTCCACTTCAAACGACGACGCGCACACCCGACCCGCGAGAAAATCCCCGACTCTCCTCGCTCGCGCGTCGGGCTTCCGTACCGCCCGAAGCGAACGTCCGGCGATGGGACGCCGGCAGCCCAAAGCCGGATTGGGCGAGTTGGGCCTTTCAAACCGTGGGACTTGTGATTTGTCGCTGCGTAGGGCAAACTTCGTGCGAAATTTCACGATGTCGGTTTCGGCCCGGGAAAATCGCGGTGCATGGCTGATTTCCTGATTCACTCCATCGGTCTCCCCGAGTGGCTGGCATGGACTGTCATGGCCGGCCTTGCCGCGTTTTTGATCCTCAACGTGATCGCGGGCGGAGCGCTCGTTTTCATCTGGGCCGAGCGCAAGATCGCCGCCCGCATTCAGGATCGTCTCGGTCCGACCCGCACGGGTGGCCGATTCGGCTGGCTTCAATCGCTCGCCGACGGCATCAAGCTCCTCGCGAAGGAGGATCTCATGCCGGAAGGGGCCGATGGGCTGCTCTTTCGGATCGCCCCGTACGTGAGCTTTTGCGCGTCGTTTTGCGCGTTCATCGCCCTGCCGTTCGCCTTCGATTTCGTGGGGCAGCGGCTCAATGTCGGCGTGTTTTTCGTGATCGCGGTGCTCGGCCTCGAGGTCTTCGGCGTGATCCTCGCCGGCTACGCCTCGGCCTCGAAGTGGTCGCTCTTCGGCGCGATGCGCGAGGCGGCGCAGGTGGTCAGTTACGAGGTGCCGTTGGGCATGTGCGTCGTCGTGCCGGTGATGCTCGCGGGCACGATGGATCTGGTCACGATCGCCGAGAAGCAGGCGGGCTGGTTCACGAACTGGTATCTGTTTCACGACCCGTTCACGTTCGTGATCTTCTGGGTGTATGTCACCTGCGCCGTGGCCAGCGTGAATCGCGCGCCGTTCGACCTGGCGGAGGCGGAGAGCGAGCTCGTCGCCGGCTTCCACACCGAATATTCGGGGCTCCGCTGGAGCTTCTTCTTCATGGCCGAGTATGGCTCGATGTTCCTCGTGAGCGCGCTTGCCGCCCT
>JBIIOM010000258.1:0-3626 GCA_044336925.1 Pirellulales bacterium | reverse complement strand
GCCGGCCTTGCCATTGACCGCATCGGCCACCCAGAGCGGCTGCTTCGCGGCTTGCGTCTGCACGACGGAGAACTTCTGCAGGCTCTCCGGAAGATTGCCCGCGTCGCCTCCCCTGCTCTTCCACGCAGACACCTTGCCCGACTCGTCCTTGGCCACGCCATGATCCGCGGCCAGCCACACGAGCCGCCCTGCGGCCGGCGGCGGAGCGACCGTCAGATCGACGGGCCGGCTGACGGGCTTGCCCGGCGCCACGCGGGTGAAGGTGCTGCCCTCCTCATCGAGCTGCGTCAGCGTGACCTTGCCGTCTGCAAGTGTGGCCTCATACACGCTGCCGCAGACGCGGGCCCGTAGCGAGAGCCGGCCGAGTTCCGGCACGGTCACCGTCACGTCGCGGTCCGGTCCATCGGCCGCCCACGCCGTGACCAGCCACGTCGGCCTCGTGCGATGCTTGCGAACGAGCACGCGGGCCGTCTCGTCGCCGGTCGGGAATTCGTAGGCCGGGTCGCTCGGCGAAATCGCGTGCTTCATCGGCCCGGGCAGCAGGTCGCCGTTGCGCACCAGATCCTCCGCCTGCGAAAAGAGCGCGTGCACATGGGCCGAGGCCGCCATCTGCCGCAGCCAGACGGGCGGCTCGTTCGCCGGGAACTTCACGCCGAATCCGCCCTGCGGATACTCGTAGTAGCCGACATTCGCGCCGAGCATCCCGGCCGTGTAGTAGCACTTGAGAAAGCCGGTCCAGCGGTCCATGTCGGCGACGTTCGTCGCCTCGTTGCCGCGAACCCAGCCGCCGGCGATCCAGTTGTAGGAGAGTGGATCGCCGCTGGCGATCTCCGCGGCGACGGCGTTGAGCGCGCAGGTGAGCATATTGAGCCGGCCGGTGAAGCCGTCGTTGAAATGGCGGTAGTAGACCTCGCTCGAGGGCAGGTCGCTCACGCCGCGCATGTGCTCCCACGTCGCCCCCCAATCGTCGATCGACCAATCCTTGTTGCGGAGGGTGCGGCCGCCGGCCGTGTAATAGATGTAGAGCTTGCGGTCGGGCACCGCCGCGCGAACGGCATCGGCGATGATCCGCTCGGCATGTCCTTTTTTCGCCGAGGCGTAGGTTCGCCAGCCGCCATTTTTTTCCGCTGCCGCCGCGACCCGCGGATCCTTCGACCAGACGCCCTTGGCAAAGCCGAGCACGCCGAGGCCATATTCACCGCCGTTGAGCACGATCGAGATTGGCACGCCGCGCTTCTGCAGTTCCCGCAGCGGGGCGGCCCGGTATTCGCCGGCTATCTGCCAGACGGCGTCGGAGGCCTCGGGGCTCCAGATCGCTCCCTTGCCCTCGCTCCACTGGGTGCCGTCCATGGATTGCGCCTTGCCGTTCAACACCTTGCCATCCTGGTCGCGGGTCCACGCGTCGGCCGGCGCCTCCTCCGCGGGCAGCCGACGCGAGCAGATGACGGCGACGGGATAGCGGGAGGGATCAGCCTTGGCGAGGTCCGCCAGCTTCGATTCATCGCTCTTCGGATCGTCGAGCCGGGCGACGACCTTGTCATCCACGTAGCCGCCGAACTCGATGGCATAGCCCCAGTGTTCGGCCAGCTCGATCCTCGCATCGGTGGGCAGCACCCAGCCGTATCGCGTCAGCCGCGGCAGCGTGTGGCCGTCACGGAAGGCCGGCTTTTTCTGGGCCTCGAGCCACTCCGACGGCGTGATCATCCCGGTGTCAGCGGCCGGAGAAGCGTTGGCATCCGTGCCAGCCGCCCGCGCCTCGCAGGCCCCGGCAAGCAGGAGAGCAAGCGCAGCAAGGGCAAGCCGTGTGCGAGTGTCGGTAAGGATGGCCGTCTTGATGCTCATGGAAACCGTTTCCTGTATGAAAAAGGGGACGCAGCTCTTTTCTGCTCCGCCCAGGCAGTGAGTTCAGCGGATCTCGAGAATTTGCCCCTGCGATTCGAGCAGGCCGCGGAGCGATGGGTAATCGACGTCCTGCACCGCGGAACCGGCGCGTGCCGCGAGCACAGCGGCGTTGGCGGCCGCGTCGCCAAGCAGCATGAAGACCGGCTCCATCCGGGCCGAGCCGTAGGCGATGTGGCTCGCCGAGAGGCAGACCGGGACGAGCAGGTTTCCGCATTCGCCCCGCTTCGGCACGAGCGAGCCGTAGCCGATCTGGTAGGGCTGCTTCGGATGCACGCCGATGTCGCCCTCGTTCTGCACGGTGCCCTCGGGCGTCACGTAGCGGCGGACGTTATGCGAGTCGAGCGCGTAGGAGCCCATGCCGATCGGTTTCTTCACCTCACGCTTGCCGAGGCACTCGTGCT
Organism: Pirellulales bacterium; assembly: GCA_044336925.1. GTDB lineage: Bacteria > Planctomycetota > Planctomycetia > Pirellulales > UBA1268 > RGVT01. The sequence continues at coordinate 1,323 of JBIIOM010000258.1, read as the reverse complement.
CGGTGAGCACGTCCTCGCCGATCATCCTGCGGGCCTCGCGGATATAGAGCTGGGGCGACCAGTGGCCGTTGTCGCCATATTCGTCCTTCGGCAGCCCCCACTGCTGCATGCGGGTGCGGATGTCGGCCGGCACACGCTCGTCGTGCGCGAGAAACCAGAGCATCCCCTGCTGATACCGCTCGTGGTCGGCGATGATCTCCCGCCGTCGCTCGTATGAGGCCTCGGGGTAGTCGTAGTTGGCCGCGATGTGGTCGAACGAGACGGGGCCGTGGTTGTTGGTGTCGGTCTTGCGGTTGGGGATCGCGTCAAACTTTCCGAACACATCCCGCCAGCCGGCCGCGAGCACGCGGGCGAGCACCTCGTAGCGGCCCGGGTCGTAGCCCTGCGGCTTTGCGAGCGGCATGCGGTTGTCGGGATGATCGGTGAGACACATCCGGAAGCAGTAGGCCTGCACCCGCTTGTCGCCTTCGCCCCGCGTGCCGGGTGGGTCGGGAGAGACGAGCGGGATCAAGCCGCTCTTCGGGTCGCCCGGCGTCTTGAAGGGGTCGACCGGCACCTTGAAGAAATGCGAGTGGTGGAGGATGCCTACCTGGTTGCCGTTCCATTCCTCGCCGTAGACGGAATTCGCCTCGCGGCCCACGTGATACTTCACGCCCGCGGCGGCCATGAGGTCGCCTTCATAGGTGGCGTCGATGAAGACCTTTCCCGCGAAACGTCGGGCCGAGCCAGCTGGGCCGGCGAGCGTGGTGATCGATTTGATCTTGGGTCCAGCGATCTTGGGAGCTGCGGCACCGTCGGCCGCCGGCACGAGTTCCACGCCCCGCTCGCGGTTGAGCCGCGCCTCGCGCACGACCTCGATCGCATGCTCGGCGAGCCACTCATCGAAGATCCGCTCGGCCACGTGCGGCTCGAAGAGCCACATCGAGTTGTCGGCCGTGTCGGCCGCCTTCACGTCCTGACCGAGGGCCCGAAACGTGTCACGTGGCTGCCACTTCCAGGCCTCCGGCTGCTGGTAGTGCTTCCAGACGCGGCGATAAAACTCCCGCGCGAGCCCGCCGATCGCGCGGGTGTTGCCGCTGTCGGTGTAGCCGAGGCCGCCGCTCGTGAGGCCGCCCAGATGCTTGTCGGGCGAGACGATGACGACGTCGGCCCCGAGCATCGCGGCGCGGATCGCGGCGATCACAGCGGCGCTCGTGCCACCGTAGACCACGACATCGCGGTTGCGGTCCGGATTCAACTCCTTCGCCCCGGGCTTCTTGCGATTGGTGGAAGGCGGCGCCGGGTATTGGTCGAACGCATCCCCCTTCCCGGCCGCCCGCGGAT
>JBIIOM010000056.1:0-12481 GCA_044336925.1 Pirellulales bacterium | reverse complement strand
GTTGTTGAACGATGACACAGAAATCTCCTGATCGCGACACGACGATCGAAGACATTCACGCGACTCGGCGACGAATTGCTGAAAAGTTCGGCCACGATCTCGCGGCCATCGTCGAGGACGCCAAAAAGCGACAAGCCACCTGCGGCCATGAAATCTGGCGCCCAAAGCCGAAGATCTCGACCGCGCCCCCGAGCTCCTGACATCATGACGCCCGGCGGCGTTTGCCACCGCCCTTGCGGTCGCCAGCCTTCAGCCAATGCTTGCTGCATCACTGCGGCACATGGCCGGGCTTTTCGGTCAGCCGTCGGTACGGCTCCGCGAGCCCCTCGGCTTCCATGGGCCGCACGATCGCGGCGCAGTTCTCCATGTCGTACTCCGTAAAATCCAGCTCCTTGTCGAGCTTCTTGAGTTCGGCGGCCACCGCGTCACCCTTCTCATGAAGCTCCTTCACGCGAGCAAGCACCACATCGCGGACGCCGTTGAGCGATAGCACCTCGTTGACGACGGCCTCGAGTACGGCGGGATACACCCGCTCTCGCATGCAGTAGACGCGGTTCCAACACTTGCTCGTCGCTGAGGCGTAGCCCAGGTAATCCCGCAGCTGCCGCATGATCTCCGGCCGCTGGTTCGTCGGGGCGGCGTCGATCACGTCCTCGAGCGTCGTGCGGTGTCTGGCGACGCGCTCGCCGATCACCGGGCGGACCTCGAGCGTCGAGTCGGTGAGTGGCACCCGGTTGGCGATCCCGATGGGCGTTGCGCGGGTGGCGAACGGCTGCGTCCCGGAGATAGTGTACGGCCGTTTACTTCTGCCGTCCACCTGCCGGTCCGCCCATGGTCGCCGCGGTCACAGGGTTTCCCGCGCGAATCCGAAGCCGTCCCCATGGCGGCCCCGCGCCGTCCCGCCGCTACGAGCGTCGTCGGCCCGAGAAGACGCCGCTCCACAAGATCGTGTCGGAGAACCTCGAGAGCTGGCTCGCCTGGCGGGAAGCCGCCGAGCGGCCTGTGCCGGGATACGTCGAGGACGAGCTCCGCGGCTATCTCGAGTGCGACATCCTCTGCTTCGGCTTCGCCCAAGGATAGTCCGGTCAATGGCACCTCCGCACCGGTCTTCCGGCTGATGAGCGACTCGTGAGCCTCGGGAGGAGCGGCCGAAGCAGCAGCGCAAGAGCCTCCGCACCCGCAACCACGAAGTGGCGCGGCAGAAGGCCCGGGCGCTCGAGGCCGAACTGTCGGGGGCGGTACCGCGGCAGGCCGGCACGTTCGACATCGCGGGAGTCGTGCAGGCTTACCTCGACTGGCAGGACTCCAACGACCGGGCCCCGAACACCATGATTAAGTACCGAGACGTTCTCACCCGATTCACCGCTCACTGCCGCGATGCCGGCGTGCGGCTCATGCACGCGATCACGACGCAGACAAGGGATCCCTATAAGGCCCCCTTCCTGTTGATGTCCGAGACCGGCATGCGGATCGGCGAGGTCGTCCACCTGACGCACGACGACCTGACGCTGGACGGGCCGACGCCCGTCGCCCATATCCGGCCGAAGGAGGTCGTGCCCGGTGCCCGGCTCTGGCGGCCCAAGAATGGCGAGCTGCGGGCCGTGCCGCTCTCGCCCCGGGCTGGAGGGCACCAACCACAAGTTCAGGCACTCGTTCTGCACGCTGGCCGTGCTCGCGGGGGTGGATTTCTTCACCCTGCGCCGCTGGGTCGGCCATATCGACGAGCAGGCGCTGCGGATTTACGTCCATATCGCCGACGAGCAGGCCCAACTGACCATGCGGGAACTTGCCAAGCGTCGCGAGGCCGACCGGGCCCGGGCCAAGCCCGCCAAGGGGCGCCATGGCATCAGCAAAGTTTCAGCAAAGTCGCCCCGCGGCGGTCGCGGGGCGGGTGGTGGTTCAGCAAAGTTTCAGCAAAGTCATGGAGGCCAACAATGACTCGCTGCGCAAAGAGCCTTGGAAACAGGGCCTGTTCGCTTCGACGTTCTTCAACCAAACGGAGAGGGCGGGATTCGAACCCGCGGTCCAGCTTTTGACCGGACACGTCTTTAGCAAAGACGCGCATTCGACCACTCTGCCACCTCTCCTCGGTCGCAAAAATCCCCATGGACTCGAGGGGCCTTGCAACGGTCTATTCTTGACCGCAATGCCGAGTCCCGCAAGGAGGCGCCTCGCATCATGTCATTTTTTGCTTCCACCACCACGCCCATGTTGATTGTCGGCGCGTTCCTGACCCTGCTGGCCGCGGGGCAGACGTCGGCCGCCGAGCGGCTGTCGGCGGCCCACGCGAGCATTCAGGCCGCCGATGCCAGCCGCCATGTGCACGCCCTGGCCGACGATTCCTTCGAAGGCCGCGAGGGAGGGAGCCGGGGCGGCCGCGCCGCCGGCGCCTACATCGTGCAGGCGATCGAAAAGCTCGGTCTCCAGCCGGCCGGCGACAACGGCACCTATTACCAGTCGTTCGGCGGCATGCGCAACATCCTCGCGCTCATGCCCGGCAGCGACCCGGCGGCGGCAAGCGAACTGGTGGTGGTCGGCGCCCACTACGACCACGTCGGCTACGGCACCGCGAGCAACAGCTACGGCCCCACCGGCTACATCCACAACGGCGCCGACGACAACGCCTCGGGTGTGGCCGGGCTGATCGAGATCGCGGAGGCCTTCCAGCACATGCCCAGGCGGCCGCGGCGGCCCATCCTCTTCGCCTTCTGGGATGGCGAGGAAAAGGGCCTGCTCGGTTCGTATCACTTCCTGCGGGTGCGGCCCGCGGGGCTGGCCGACTTCACGATCGTCTTCTCGGTGAACCTCGACATGATCGGCCGCCTGCGCGGCCAGCGCGTGGAGGTGTACGGCGCGCGGACGGCCGAGGGGCTGCGGATGGCCGCGCTCGAGGCCAATCGCAACGCGCAGCTCGAGCTCGTGTATGACTGGGAGATCACCGACGACTCCGATCACTATCCCTTCATCGCCGCCGGAATCCCCACGGTGATGTTCCACACGGGATTGCACGACCAATACCACCGGCCGAGCGACGACACGCATCTCGTGAACTTCGGCGGGATCGAGCCGGTGGCGCGGCTGACGCTCGACTTCGTCGTGGCGCTGGCCGACGACCCGAAACCCCCGCGCGGCTTTCGCCCGGAGTGCCGTGCAGAAACGCCGTCCCATCGCCGGGCGCTGGAATCACCCGCGGCGGAGGCGCCGATGCCGCCGGGGCAGAAGCCCCGCTGGGGCATGGGCACGCGGAGCGACCCGGGCGAGCCGACCGCACCGGTGGTCGTGCGGGTCACCGCCGGTTCGCCGATGGCCAAGGCCGGCGTGGCGCTCGGGGACCGTTTGATCGCGATCGACGGCGTCGCGATCGAAAGCCAGGCCGACATGCTCGCCAAGCTGGCGACTGCGGGCGACCGCGTGATGATCGACGTCGATCGCAAGGGACGAATCGTCAGGCTCGAGCCGACGAGCAAGCCTGACTGACTCCATCAGGGGCTGACTGACGAGCCGATCGACGAGATCAGTCTTCGTCGTCTTCTTCATCCTCGTCTTCGTCCTCGTCTTCCCACTCCTCGTCGTCGTCTTCCCAGTCTTCGTCGTCCTCTTCCTCGTCGTCCTCTTCCTCTTCTTCATCATCCTCGTCGTCGACTTCTTCCCACTCGTCGTCGTCGCCTTCGAGTTCTTCCTCTTCCTCTTCCTCCTCCTCGTCTTCGTCGTCCTCGAAATCATCGTCCTCGTCTTCGAGATCTTCTTCCTCGTCTTCGTCGTCGTCTTCTTCGTCACGGGCCACGATCGAAGACTCGTCGATGCCGTAGGGGGAAGCGGAGTCGAAGAGCTCCTCCGCGGCCATCAAATCGGGAAGTTCGTTCCAGGAGAACACTTCGGCGGTCATCACGTCCTGCTGCCCTCTGGGACTCGCAACAATCGTCACGGCAAAACCTCCTCGGGACTGGGCCACTTCGAAACCTCGAATCGGAAACTTCTTTCGGCCATTTCTGTACCCGATCGTGCGAAATCGTCCAACTGGCTGGCAAAAAGTTTTTTTGCCCTGCTGGAATTGGCGATTTCTCAGACCGGGGACGGGAAAGTTTGGCCACCGGCTGCCGAGAGTGCAAGTATTTCGGCGGCCGATTTTTGACGCCCGTCACGGAGCCGGCGGCACGGACTCGGGATCGAGGGGTTCGGCGGGGTTGGCGGCCGTTTCGGCGACCGATTCCTCGAGCCGCGGCAGGTCCTCGATGCGGGCCAGCCCGAAGGCCCGCAGGAACCGGTTCGTCGTCTGGTAGACGTTTGGGCGGCCGATCTCCTCCGTTCGGCCGCCGATGGCCACGAAATCACGATCGAGCAGGTGCCGGAGCATTTCCTCGCAGCCCACGCCGCGAATCGCCTCGATCTCCGCCCGGGTCACGGGCTGCCGGTAGGCCACGATGGCGAGCGTCTCGAGGGCGGCCGCGGAAAGCCGCGTTTCCGGGGGTGTGGCGAGGAGCCGGCGGATCCACGGTCCGAAAGGCCCCCTGGTGAGCAGTTGGAATCCCCCGGCGATCTGCTCCACCCGAAAGGCGGATCCGGCGGCCTCCTGCAGCTGTTTGAGTTCCCGCAGCAGCGATCGGGCCCTGGTGCCGTCGTCGAGCCTGGCGAGTTTTGCCAGCCGCCGCGGCGAGAGAGGCTCGCGGGCCAGATAGAGCGCCGCTTCCAGCCGGGACAACTCCTCCGACCGCAGGTAGGGCCCCGGAGTGATCTCGGCGGGGAGGGCCGCGGCGGTTTTTTTTCGCCGGGACGGCCGACGTCGGGGCTTGGCCGGTGGCGCCACGGGGGGCGTCCAGATCCGCAGCGTCGGCTTGCCGGCCGGGCTGCCGAGCCGGCGGCAGGTTCGGAGCGAGGTTGAGCGGGTTCGTCGCACGGCAACCCTCCTAAAACCGCCTCGCCGGCGCCAATTGCGGGCTCGACGCGATCCGTTCCTTCCAGACCTCCACCTGCTCGAGCAGTTGCTGCATCGCGGCGGCCGGGTCGCGGCCCGAAGACTGAAACACGCGCTGGAGCTGCCCGGACGGATCAGCCGCAACGCGACACGAGCAGCGGTGCAGGCCGCCATCGGCCGCTACCGGCGCGCACTCCACCGCAAATCCGCCCAGCGCTGCGAGCCGGCCCTCGATCTCGTCGAGGTTGGCAGGCGGACTGGCCGCGGCGTGCACGGGAGCCGGGGGGACGGGGGTGTCGCTGATCGCGACGGTGGGCATCGCTGCAACGGCCGCCGGTTCGGGAACGGTTTCACCGCCCGCCAGCGCACGCTGCGCAGGCTCCCAGAGATGACGGCGGGCCGCCTGCCGGAAATCGGGTGGGATCTTGTGCGAAAACATCGCCAGCAGCGGCACCACGATCATGCACGCGAAGAGCAGGAATGAGCGGATCTTCATGGCGGCTGGTCGGGTGTTTTCGGAAAACCGGCGGGGCGGGAGGGTAGCGGGCATCCCGGCCCCGCCGCAAGGCCCCGTAGACCGCTTGTTCCAAAGGGATCCGCTTCGGGACGAAGCGGTCTACCTCGACAGGCTGAAGCCTGGCCTAGAAAGCGGCGAGGCTTCGGGCGACCCGTACCCCGGGAGCCGGCGTATGCTGACGACCTGCGGAAGCCCGCAGCGCAAGCAAGGTCCATCCGCCCTCCACTTCCATCAACGCCGCTCCCACCTGCCCCGCGAGGAACGCCCCAACTCTCCTCGCTCGCGCGTCGGGCTTCCGTAGCGTAGCGAGCGTCCGGCTCCCGGGTCACCCGAAGCCTCCCTGTCCTACTCGGCCCGCGCGGCGCCCTCGACGACGACCCGGCGCTCCGGCTGGCCGTCGAAGTGGGCGACGCCCGAAGAGTAGGTGATCTGCGTCGACGAGCGGCCGCGTTCGAGCAGGCCGCGCACCACCTTCTGCACCACCAGCTTTTCCAGCTGCGGCCGCAGGCCCTCGGGCGTGCCGTTGCCCGGTTCGATGCCCGTCACCGTCAGGACGTGCACGCCCGACGGTGTCGCGAACGGTTTCGAGACATCCCCCTTCGCCAGGGCGAAGGCCTCGCGGGCGAAGTCCTCGTGCATGAGTCCATGGCGCGGGAAATACCCGACGTCGCCCCCTTGTCTGCGGCTCGGACCGGCTGAATGCCTGCGGGCCGCATCGGCGAACGAGATCGCCCCCTTGAGGATCTCGCGTCGGATCTCTTCGGCCTTGCGGATCAACTCGGGAAGCGCGTCGGCGCCGCGGGCGGGATCGGGCCGCAAGACGATGTGGCTGGCGCGGATCCGCGTGCCGTCGATCTCGCGGCGATGTTGTTCGAATGCCGCGGCGAGCGCGTCGCTGGTGAGTTCCGCGGCGAGCATTTTCTTGAGCGCGAGCTCGAGCTTCACCTGCTCGCGGAGCGACTGCTCGTCGCGGCCGTTCTGCTCGAGGAAGGTGTCGAGCTCGATCCGGCGGTCCGACAATTGCGACCGCATCCGCACGACGATCTTCGACACCTCGTCTTCGTCGACCGTGATCTTTTCCGCCGCCACGATTTGCTGCAGCAGCCGCTCGTTGACGAGCTGCTCGAGCAATTCAGCCTCGAGCCGCAGCCGCTGCTCGGCCGCTGGCACGCGGGCGATGCCGATCCGCTTGAGGGCTGCCTCGAACTCCGACCGATAGACCGGGATCTTGCCCACCCTGGCGACGACGCTGTCGCGCTGCGGTGTGTCGGCGCCGACGGCCGCCGGCTCGTCGGCGCGGGCTGCCGTGGCCGCGAGCAACGCGGCGCAGACGGCCATCGTGAGCAGACGTTCGCGACGCTTCATCGGGTGTCTCGTCGGAGAGGCAGCGGAATCTGACGGAGGGCGAAATCGACCGGCACTTCGTGAATCGCGATCGGAAGCCGCCAGCGAAGGCGTCCCCCGCCGGAAGCCGCCGGAAACTCCGCCGTCGCCGTCAGCCCGCGTTCGCTGCGGCTGCGGACGATCTGCGAAAGCGGGGCCACCGGCTGGCCGTCGGCGGTCAGCAGTTCCAGCGGTCGCCGGGCGAGCCAGGACCGGTGGGATGCAAGCGCCTCCGTCGGTGTATCGTAGGCGATCGTCGCCGTCACCAGAAGACGGTCCTGCCGACGGTCGAGTTCGTCGATGCTCACCGTCGCCTGCCCCAGCCGCAGCGAGCGTCGCGGGGCATCCCCCGCGGAACGAGCCTCGAGGCCGCTGAAGGTGAAGGCATGCTCCATCCCCGTCAGCCAGACGTTCACCGTGCCGCGCAGGGTGGCCAGCGATGCCAGCGGCGGCGCAGGCTGGCCGAGAACGATCGGCAATTCGACCCACGCACGGTCGGCCGGAATGGCGGCCTCGATCACGGCGGCCCGCTGGAGGGGCTCCATCGCCTCGCCGTGATCCCCCTCGGCCACGACCGACGCGAGCGGCAGTTTCATCACGAGCGGCGGCCGTTCCTCCTCCCATTTGATGCGCAGACGGATGCGGGCGCCCGTCGCGGCCTCGCCCCCCGTCGGCTCCACGCCGGCCAGTTCCACCGTCACGGTGCCGCCGGCCACAGCCTCCGCCGCTGCCTGCTCTTCGAGCGCCCTGCGGATGCCGCGCAGGCGAAACGCCGCCTCGCCGACCGCGCCGGCTCCGGCCTCCACGATCGCGGGCAGGGCCGTCGGTCCGAGCGCCAAAAGCTCGCGCTCCGCGGCCTCGCGAGTCGCGAGCCTTCCCGAGCCGAGCGCGAGCACCAGCCGCGGCACGCCCGCCACGGGGGGCGACTCGGCCGCCGTGGCCAGCGGCGCCACCGCGGCCGCGAAGAACGCCAGCCGGACGAAGACGAGCAGCGGATTTTGGTTTCTGGTCACGCCCTTCATTTCCAGCCACAATGTTCCCGGCGTCCACTCCCATGAATATATGACGGAAGTTCGGGCCCCGCCGAAAAACCGCCTGCGTTGCACCTATGGCCAAAATCGCGATCAGCCTCTGCGGTGAAGGCCGTGGCCATGCCACGCGGATCGCCACGCTCGTGGAGCGGCTCGACCGCAACCACGAGATTCTCATCTTCACGTCGGCCGACGCGCTCGAATTCCTAGCCCGGCGGTTTTCCCTGTCGGTTCCCCAAGGAAAGGGCGGCACGTCCGTGCGGCTCGTCGAGATCCCGGGCATCGTGTTTCAATATTCCGGCGGCCGGCTCGACGTGCCGCGATCGATCGCCGCCGGGCTCGATTACCAGGCAAGACAGGTGGGACCGCTCGTCGACCGCATGATCCGCGAGCTCGATGCGTTTGGCGCCGACCTCGCGGTGACGGACTTCGAGCCCGCGCTCCCGCGGGCCGCCGCCCGCCAGCAGATCCCGCTCGTGAGCGTCGATCACCAGCACTTCCTCCTCGCCTACGACCTCGGCAGCCTGCCGCTCTCGCTCCGCTGGCAGGCGTGGTTCATGAGCCATGCGGTGTGGATGTATGTCAGCGACGCCGCCGACACGGTGGTGTCGGCGTTTTTCCGCCCGCCGCTGCGCCGCGGCTGGGAGCATGTGGTGCAGACCGGGCCGCTCCTGCGGCGCGAGGTCGTGCGGGCCGAGCCGCGCGACGAGGGCTTCGTGCTCAGCTACCTGCGGCGCCACACGCCCTTCGAGGCGATCACGGCGCTGGCCGACTGCGGCATGCCCGTGAAGGTGTACGGGCTCGGCCATCGCGAGCACGTCGGCAACATCTCGTTTCACGCGATCGACGAGCGTCGGTTCATCGAGGACCTCGCGGCCTGCCGGTGCATGGTTTCGGCGGCCGGCAACCAGCTGATCGGCGAGGCCCTGCATCTGGGCAAGCCGATGCTCGTCCTGCCGGAGCGGGCGCATGCGGAGCAGCTCATGAACAGCCACTTCCTCGCCGGCATGGGCTGCGGCGATTTCGCGCGGCTCGAGCAGGTCAGCCGCGAGCGGGTGCGCGGGTTCCTCGACGGGATCGATCGCTACCGTCCGGCGCTCGCGGGCGTGCAGGGGCGGATGGATGGCACGCCCGACGTGGTGCGGGTGATCGAGCATCGGCTCGCCCACCCTGCCGCGCCCGACCTCAGCGCGGCCGTCGAGACAGATGCCGCACGATCGCCGGCATGATGCCCCGCATCGCGCGGCCGCGATGGCTGATCACTCCCTTCACCTGCGGCGAGAGATCGCCGAAGGTGCGGTGGTATTCCGGCACGATGAAGAGCGGGTCGTAGCCGAAGCCCCCGGCTCCCTCTGGCGCGGTGGCGATGAGGCCGCCGCAGGTGCCTGCCGACGTGGCGACGATCGTGCCGGAAGGATCGGCCAGCGCCGCATGGCAGGCATAGTGGGCCGCGCGGTCGGCCCCATGGTGGCGGGAGAGGCGTTCGAGCAGAAGCACGTTGTTGCGTTCGTCGGCCCGGCCATCGGCGTTGCCCGCGCCGGCGAACCGCGCCGAGAAGATGCCGGGAGCGCCGCCGAGCGCCGGCACGACGAGCCCGCTGTCTTCGGCGAGCACCCAGGCCTGAAGCGCCCGCGCCTGCTGGCCCGCCTTGAGCGCGGCGTTTTCGGCGAAGGTCGCCCCCGTCTCCTCCACGTCGACGGCGTTTGGCTCGTCGGCGAGCGACCGGCAGGCGATTGCATGCGGCTCGAGCAGCGCGGCGAGCTCGCGCAGCTTGCCGGCGTTCGTGGTGCCGAGCACGAGCACGGGAGCGGTGGAGGCCATGGAGATCACCGCCAGCCGTTCGGCGCCCGCGGCACGTCGATCGGCTTCGGCTGCACGTCGAGCATGATGCCGTCGATCGACCGCGGCATGATCGCGCCCGTTGCGAGCTTCGTCGGATCGGGGCCGAGTTCGCGGACGATCCGGGCGAGCTCCGGGTTCACGACGGCCGCGCCGTTGCCCTGCGGCACGGCCAGTTGCTGGAGGCTCCCCACGCAGACGATGCTCGACTCGCGATCGTGGAATTCCCAGGCCTGCCAGCCTGAGCGCCTGAGCGCCTGCGTGAGCTTGTGGGCCTTCTCGGCGGCCTCCATCAACCGGCTCTCGAGCTTGACCGACTCGTCCCCGCCCTCGATCGCTTTCTGGTCGAACGTGCCGGCGCCGGTGAACGTGGCCACCTGCACCGAATAGCGGCCCGGGCAGTCGAGCAGGCTGTGCGTCACGTCGGCGTTCATCTCGATCACGAATTTGTCCACCTGCTGCCGGGTGAAGAAGTCCTCGGGCAGGAGCGGATTCGGAATCACGAAGGCGAGGTGCATCGGCCCCTTCGCGGCGTTGCGATCGAGGCCGACCATCTTGCGGAAGTCGGAGAACGACTGGCTCTTGCCGCTGTCGCCGGAGAGCGCCTTCGGGTGGAGTCCCTTGATCCTCGCGAGCATCTTCTGGCCGCGCTGGTCGTCGAAGGAGGCGAAGTCGCCGACGAGCACGGCCACCTCCACCACCTGCTCCTCCTTGGCGTAGCGCATCTTCTTCGGCGTGCCGTCGGGATTGAAGCCGAGCCCCTGCTGCTTGCCGGTGTAGTCGAACGCCTTCTCGTGGGTGTAGGCCTTGACCTTGTGGTCGCGGCGCAATTCCTGCACGAGCGTGCGGGCGTCGGTGCGGGCGCCTTCGCCGCGAAACGTGGTCGCCAGCACGAGCCACGGCCCGTCGTTTTCGGCCAGCGGAAACATCGCCTGCGGATCGATTTCAGACGGCGAGAACCACGAGGTCGGCAGCCACCCCGACTGCGCGTCGGCGGCGCGCGGGGCGGCGCAGAGCGAGAGCACGGCGATGAGGGCCGTGAGGAGTGGCCGAAACGCATGGCGGGGGGGCTTCACGCGGCGGATTCCTTCGTCGCTGGTGGGCGGGGCAGTTTGGGGGCGGGAAGGTAGCAGGGGGGCGGGCGCGGCACCAGACCGGTTGGCCCCCTGAAAAGCCAGGAACTGAAACCCCGGGGAAAATGGCAGAATGGACCCACCTCACGATGTCGCACCGCCACTCCACCCGCGCCGCCGTCTTGACGATCCTGCTGACCGCCGGCTGGATCGCCGGCCTCGTCGTGCCGCCGGTGCTCCTGCTCCAAGCGCGGCCGGTCTGGCTCGAGAAGCTCGAGGCCCCGGAGGCTCAGGCGCAGTGGGACGATTTTCGCGCGGCCATGAAGCGGCAGAGCGGCCGCGAGGGGCCCGTGCAGCGGAAGGTGCCCAAGAGCGTGGAGCCGCCGCTCAAGGTCTGGCTGCGCGACTACGTCTGGCTGGCGATCGCCGCGTGGGTGATCCTCGGCGGCGTGCTCGGCTTCGTGGCCGTGATGCTCGGCCGCGGCGTGTTACTTGCCCAGGATGAGCCAGCCCGTGGCGGCGACCACGAAAAACAGGATCAGGGTGATGCCGAGAACGCCCAGAAACGAAAACACGGCGGCTGACCTTTCGTGAAGCGGGGAACGGGAAACCGGCGAACCAGCACCGGCCTGTCGCCGCGATCCTATGCAGAGCCGGCGGCGCGAACAAGGCTGACTGCCCGGCCGCCGCGCAAAAAAGCCGACGGCGCCCCTGAATGCCGCAGGAGCGCCGCCGGAGGAGTGGATCGATCGATGGTCCGCGCTACGGCCGCGGCCGGCGGAAGACGTCGTCGGGAATGGTCGAGCGAGCGGTGCGGCCCACGTCGTCGAGCGTGCGTCGCTGGCCGACCGTGTTCCACGGCGTGACGTCCTCGAGTTCGGGCATGATCTCGAGAATCTGCGAGACGAGCATCTCCACCATCTTCCCGACGGGCGTGCCGCCGGTGCGTTCGCGGAGCGCCGCCGCCGTCTTCATGAGCTTCACCATCCGCGACCGTTCGAGCACCGGCCCTGAGAGCTGCCCCTCGTCTTCGACGAGCAATTCCGCGATCGGCACTTCCAGCACCGACTGCCAGGCCATCACCTCGGAGATCCGCAGGTCGCAATCGACCTGCTCCTGCCGCCGCACGACCGAAAGCTCCATGCCAAGTCGTCGCGCCACGTTCCGGAGCGTCACGCCCTGCCGCTGCCGAACCTCGGCGATGCGGTGCATCTTCCGCCGCGAGCGGCGGGCGTCCACACGGTTGGCTTGGCTCGAGTTGTCGTATTCGTCGGCCGCCCGCGCGGCATCCGAATGCCCGCTGTCGGCGACGGCGAACGGGTTGAGCGCGCCATCATCGGAATCATCGAAGTCGTCGCGGCAGTCGGCTTCATAGTGGACAGTGGCCATCGAAACACCCCCTTCGTCGTCTTGCGGCCCGCGATAGTCACCGCGGTGAGAAGAAGTACGCAGCGGGTTCGAAGGTCGTTCGCGCGGGGCCTGAAATTTTTTTCGCAAGGGCCAAAAACGGCCGGCTTTCAGGTCAGCGAGCCCGCAGCCTCCGTCTCTCGTAGGACAGGCTTCAGCCTGTCTGGATTGGTGACAGGCTGAAGCGAACTCGAGACAGACGGAAGCCCGCAGCGCAAGAAAGGTCCATCCGCCCTCCACTCCAACCGGCGACGCTCCCACCCGCCCCGCAAGAAACGCCCCAACGCTCCTCGCTCGCGCGTCGGGCTTCCGTGTTGCC
>JBIIOM010000257.1:0-3673 GCA_044336925.1 Pirellulales bacterium | reverse complement strand
ATGCCTATGCGCAGCAGCAGGAGGTGGTGACGGCCGCGATCGAGCGCGGCGGCGAGGCCCGGATGGAGGAGGCCGACTGGCTTCGCAAGAGCTTCGGCGACGACTTCGGCCATGTGGCCGACAAGCTCGTCGAGGTGCGTGTCCGCGGCGCGGGCGCCGACGACCTCTTCGCGATCCTGCTCGGCTTTCGCGCCGAGTCGCTGAAGGATCTCGCCGTGCTCGACCTCGCTGGCGGCCCGCTCACCGACGAGGGACTTCTGCAGCTCAAGAGCCTCAAGAATCTGCGGTCGCTCGACCTGCGCGGCACGGCCGTCGGCAAACTCGCCGCGGAGATCCCGCAGTGGTTCGAGCAGCTCGAGTTTCTCGGTCTGCCGAAGGGCGCCCTCGGCCTGCTCGGCCGCCTGGGCATGCCCAGGCGGGTGAAGCTCGTCGTCGGCGACGGCCCCGATGAGGAGTGATCCCGATCCTGCCGTCGCCAAGGCGCTGGCATCGCTTCCGGCGGATGCGGTGGCGGCCAACAATCTCTATGCATCCCACGCGATCTCCGTCGACGAGGGCGGCCGTGATATCGAGTTTGGCTACCGGCTGCTTGCGCCGGCGAAGATCGAGCCCGGCAGGAAATACCCGCTCGTCCTCTTTCTGCACGGCGCCGGCGAGCGAGGAAACGACAATGTCTTGCAACTCAAGTATCTGCCGGCGTGGCTGGCCGCCCCGGAGATGCGCGCGAAGCACGCTTGCTTCGTGCTCGTGCCGCAGTGCCGCATGGATGAGCGCTGGGTCGACGTCTCGTGGGCCGACAAGACGAGCAAGCCGCAGGCCGCCGAGCCCACGACCGACCTCAAGGCCGTGATGGCGATGCTCGATACCGTTCTGGATGACGAGCCAATCGATCCGGAGCGCGTCTACCTCACTGGAATCTCCATGGGGGGCTTCGGCACGTGGGACCTCGCGAGCCGCATGCCGGATCGCTTTGCGGCGCTGCTACCGATCTGCGGCGGCGGCGACGAACGCGCGGCCGAGAGGATCGCCGGCATCCCGACCTGGGTGGCCCACGGCGACGCCGACAAGGCGGTGCCGGTGGAGCGGTCGCGCAGCATGGTGAAAGCGCTCGAGGCCGCGGGTGGCCGGCTGAAATACGTCGAGATGCCGGGCGTGGGACACGACGCGTGGACGCCCACGTACCTCGACCCGGCCGCGCTCGACTGGCTATTCGCCCAACGCCGCCAGTAGACCGGTCAAGTAGACCGCTTCCTCCGGAAGCGGATACAGATCCGCTTGGGGACCAAGCGGTCTACTCTGCGGTCTCCTTTCAGGCGGTTTCGCCGCATCGGTCTCGTCTTGCCCCACGCCCTCTGATTCCCTATTTTCTTGGGCTCGTTCGGTAGCCAAGGAGGGCTTTTCGATGCAACGGTTCTACGCTCACATCTCGGCGCAGGTCTCGGCGGTGTGCTCCCGCGGTTGGTTCCGCTCCGGCGGATCGCTTCGCGAGATCGGTGCCCTGGTGATCATCGTGGCCGCGAGCCTTGCCTGGCGGCTGCTCACCGGCGGCGTCGAGGCCGATGCTGCGCCGAAAAACGGCCCCCAGAAGGAACCCGCCGCTGCGGCCGCCGCGCTGGCCGAAGTCCACGCGCCGGACGCGAAGCTGTTGGCGGTGGTCAACGGCGCCGAGATCAGCGAGGGGCAGCTCGCCGCCGAGTGCCTCAGCCGCCATGGCACGGCCGTGCTCGAGACGCTCGTCAACAAGCAGATCATCGAGCAGGCCTGTGCGCGTCAGGGCGTGACCGTGACCAAAGAAGACGTCGATGCCGAGATCGACGCGATGTCGCGCCGGTTCAACGTCCCGCGCGACAAGTGGATCGAGCTCATCCAGCAGGAGCGCGGTGTCACGGCCGGGCAGTATGCCGACGAGATCGTCTGGCCGATGATCGCGCTGCGCAGGCTCGCCCATGCGAGCATCGAGCCGGCCCCGGCGGAGATCGCCAATGCCTTCGAAAACCAGTTCGGCCCGGCCGTGAAGGCCCGGATCATCGTGGCGCGATCGCGCGGCGATGCGGAAAAGCTCCTCGCGCAGGCCCTCGCGGCGCCGGAAGAGTTTGGCGCGATGGCGCGGCAGCATTCGATCGACGTCGGCAGCGCCAGCGCCAACGGCTGGGTGCAGCCGGTGCGGCGGCACTCCGGCGACCCGCAATTCGAGGCGGCCGTCTTCGCGCTCCAGCCGGGACACATTTCGCCGGTCGTGCAGGTGGCCGATCAATTCATCATCGTCAAGTGCGAGGGACACCTGCCGGCGGCGGAGGTCAAGCTTGAAGACGTCCGCCCGCGGCTGGCCGAGGAACTCCGCGAGAAGAAGAGCCGCACGGCGTCGACCGATCTGTTCCGCAAATTGCAAGACGCCTCGACCGTGGAGAACGTGCTCAACGATCCGGCGAAGGCGGCGGCACGGCCGGGCGTGGCGGCGATGGTCAACGGTCAGGCGATCGCCGTCGAGCAGGTGCGCCGCGAGTGCCTCGAGCGGCATGGCGCCGATGTGCTCGAGATCATGATCACCCGCACGCTCCTCCAGCAGGCCCTCGAGCAGCAGAAGCTGCAGCTGTCGCAGGCCGACATCGACGCCGAGATCAGTCGCGCCGCCGAGCGGCTCGGGTTCCGCAAGCCCGACGGCACGGTCGACACGGCCGCCTGGATCGAACGCGTGACCCGCGAGCAGAAGCTGCCCGTGCGGCACTACCTCGAAGACATCGTCCAGCCCACCGTCGCGCTCAAGAAACTCGTCGGCAAGGTGCCGGTCACGCAGGAGGATCTCGACAAGGCGTTCACGGCCACGTTCGGTCCGCGGGCCAAGTGCCGCGTGATCATCCTCGACACGCAGCGGCGTGCGCAGGAAGTCTGGGCGCTCGCCCGAGAAAACCCCACCGCCGAGATGATGGGCGATCTCGCGGAGAAGTATTCCGTCGATCCCGCCAGCCGCGCCCTCCGCGGCGAGGTGCCGCCGATCCAGAAGCACGGCGGGCAGCCCGCGATCGAGCGCGAGGCCTTCGCCCTGAAGCCGGGCGAACTCTCCGGCGTGTTGCAGGTGGCCGATCGGTTTCTCGTTCTCTACTGCGAGGGCTTCACGCAGCCGGCGCAGGTGACGTTCGAGGAGGTGCGAAGCGAGCTCTACGACGACATCTTCGAGAAGAAGCAGCGGATCGAGATGGCCCGCCACTTCACCCACCTCCGCGAAGGCGCCACGATCGACAACTTCCTGGCCGGCACGAGCCAAGGGCCAGCCGGGGGAACGCCGGGCCGCCCAGGCGCACCGGGCGGGCCGAAGTCGTCGCTCACGAAGGCCGAGCGGGAAGACCTGTCACGGCCCCGCGCCGGCAGCCGACGCGCCGCGAGCGCTCCCCCGGCGAGCCCGTCGGGCGTCGTCCCCGCCTCGCTCGACGCCCCCGCCGACCGGAAGTAGGACAGGCTTCAGCCTGTCTGGAACTCCGTCAACGCGCCCAAACCGGCTTCGGGCGACCCGTACCCCATCGCCGGACGCTCGCTACGGGCATCCATGCCCTTCGCTCGCTCGGAGGTGACGGCGCTCTCGGCATCCTGCCTGCGCTTGTCACCTACGCCGGCTCTCAGGGCACGGATCACCCGAAGCCTCCCCGTTTTTGTTTGCGGGAGGCTCCGGGCTGCACAT
>JBIIOM010000256.1:0-3687 GCA_044336925.1 Pirellulales bacterium | reverse complement strand
CTCCGGGGTATCCACGGGCCGCTCCGGGCGGCTTTCATCCCTCCAGCAAGAAGGAGTCTCACGATGGGCAAGGGCAACAATTCGCAGCGGAACGACAAGAAGCACAAGAAGCCCAAGCAAGACAAGTCGAAGCCGGCCGTCAAGAAGTGACGCGCGTTCGACAGCGAGCAACGCCAGGCCAC
The DNA here is from genome assembly GCA_044336925.1 of Pirellulales bacterium. Classification (GTDB taxonomy): domain Bacteria; phylum Planctomycetota; class Planctomycetia; order Pirellulales; family UBA1268; genus RGVT01. Next base: position 3,505 of record JBIIOM010000256.1, on the reverse strand, counting down.
CGCTGGCTTCGGGCTACGCTCTGGCCGAGCAGTCCAGTTCGTTCTCCACCGTGCTCATTGGCGATAAGATTGCGCCATGATCGAGAAAGACTCCCGAGCCGCGGGTGAAGGCCTCCGCACACGCGCCGTGGTCATCATGGGCGTGTGCGGTGCCGGCAAGACGGAGATCGGCCGGCGGCTGGCGGAGGCTCTCGGCTGGACCTTCCTCGACGCCGACGACTTTCATCCGCCGACGAACGTCGAAAAGATGCGGGCAGGCACGCCGCTCACCGACGCCGACCGCTGGCCATGGCTCGACGCGCTCAACGCGGTTCTGCGGGATGCGGCGGCCGGGCGCGGAAACACTGCCTTGGCATGCTCTGCGCTTGCCCGCCGCTACCGCGACCGTCTTGGCCTGCCCCACCCGCTCATCCGACTGGTGCACCTCGACGACGCGGGGGGCGTCATCCGCCAGCGGATGCAACAGCGGGCCGGCCACTTCATGCCGGCCGCATTGCTCGACAGTCAACTAGCCCTGCTCGAGCGACCGGCACTGGACGAGAATCCGATCGTCGTCGACGTGGCGCGCGAGCCCGACGCGATCGTCAGTTCGATCCTGGCGGCGCTCGACTGATGCGAGGGATTCAGCAGCAGCCCGTATCGCCCACCTTGCACTTCTCCGGCGCGAGGCAGGCCGTGTGCTTGGTGCCGAGATAGAAGAGCAGTCCGGACGGCGTGACTTCCATGCCGCCGATGGGGTACTGCGAGATCACGCCCTCTTCGTACTCCACCTCGACGGGCAGTTCGTCCGACTGGAGAAGCGGAGCGGCGACATCCATGATGCTCGCCAGTTTCGATGACTCCAGCCGATGGTCTACGTCGTTGGCAACCCAGACCTGCAGCACGCACGCCGTGCTCGACCGCACCGTGCCGCCGCAGTCAATGAAATCCTTCTGCACACGCCCGACCTCGGTGATGTGGTAGTGGGCGGGAACGAACGAATTGTCGGGCAGCATCCAGTGCATCTTCGCGTTTGGATTGGCGGCAAGCGCGGCGCAGAACTCCTTCACGGTCATCTGTAGGTCCTCATAGGGTGGCTTCTGCTCGATCAGATCGCAGTCTTCGTGGCTGGCGGAAATCACGAGTTGCCTGCCCCGAGTCCGTCATCGCAGCGGCACGAACACCACCTGATTCCGCAATTCTTCCTCAGACAAACCATACAGGCACAACTCGAGCGACTCCAGAAAAACGCCGACGGCAATTCCCTGCCGCGCAAAAACCACGCCGCAGCATTCTCGACCCTCTCGATTCCATCTCGACACGATCTCGAGAAAATCTGCATCCTGTGTGACGAGTACCCGGGCCTGATCCGCCGCTTGCTGCAGTAGGGCTTCGTCATTCAGGAGCGCGAAGCCAGCGTCTTGCGCCGTCATCACGTCGATACCGCGACGACGCAGCGATTCGGCCACGGCGATTGGCACGTGAACGTCGAGGAGCACACAATGCGGCACCCTCGCCATCATGTCAGACGGCGTTCGTATCCGAGGAACGTCGCTTCAAAAGTTCGCTGCGCGACACCGTGCGCGACGGCCGCTGCGAATCCGCCCACTTCCCCGTTGCTTCGATTGCCGCAAGGACGGCCTCGTGATGATCGTGGAAGTAGGCGAGGGCTGCATAGACCTCGGCCGGAGCCAAATCCGGGTGCTGGCGAAGCAATTCCTCCGCCGTCCAGCCAAGGAAGTGATGCTCAGCTGCAAGGTGCTCAACGGTGTACCGAGAGCTTCCGATGCACACCCGACCGCAAGCGTCGGCCGCGAGGTGCGGGTAAAAATCAACAGTTGCCATGATCGAGCTCCTCTTCAGGCGGCACTCCTGAACCCGAGACTCCACGAGCCACACTCTGCCTTGCGAGTGTACGCCCGTATCGTCTCGGCGTCAATCGCAGGTCGTGCACGATGTGGAGCCGAATCGATCCCTACCACAACCAGGGCGACACGCCGTGAACACGTCTCGCACGTCTTTTGAGCATCGGCATCCAGCCAGTAGCGGGCCGAGAAAGAGCATCTCACCAAGCCGGAGCCTGCGGCGCGACACAGTTTAAGTCGTTTATTTCGAGCGGCTAGAATCCGGGTGTGCTGACGACGTTATTTTCCACCGCCCGAACCTGCTCGGAGACGTGATGACCAGCCCACTACCCTCATCCTGGGATCTCAATGCCGGCTTCATGCTGGCCGTCTTGGCGTCCGTCCTCTGGGGCCTCACCTACTGCCTTGATGAACGGGTTTTATCGAGCCTGTCGGTCTTCAAGCTTTATTTCCTGCATTGTCTGTGCGGCATGCTGGTTGCCGGCGTGATTCTGCTGGCTCAAGGTGCTTCGCCGGCCGGGCTGTTCACGATCGACACCACCAGATCGAGCCTGCCGTTGGTCGGCCTGACGCTCATCACGGCCACGGCAGCAGCCCTTTCCATCCTCGGGTCGATCCAACTGCTGGGGGCGAACAAGTCGGCCGTGCTGGAAATCTCCTACCCGCTGTTCGTCGCGTTGTTCTCGGTCCTGCTCTTCAAGGGCCAGTTGCAGCTACCGGTTGTCGTCGGCGGCATTTTCATCTTTATCGGGTCGGCCATCATCGTCCTCGCCAAATGACCGGCCAGACCGCGATGCCACCTCCCACGCCGGATAAAGACGACAAAGCCGCCCCCAAGCAGCCCGACTGGTATTTGGAGAACGGCATGCTCGTCTTCACGGCCGCATACCACCTGAAGCGCGGACACTGCTGCGGCTCAGGTTGCCGGCACTGTCCTTATGAACCCCGGCACGTCGAGGGAAACAGGAAGGTCCGCCCATGAATGCTTACCGGGATGCAGACGACGAGGAAGCAGACTGGGACGACGACGACGTGGATGAGGGCGACACGCCGGAAGACTCCGACGAAGAGCCGACGATACCGTGCCCCTACTGCCGGCATGAAATCCTCGAAGACTCGCCCTATTGCCCCTCCTGCGATCGCTACTTGTCGGCGGAGGACCATGCGGCATCCCCCAAGCCCATGTGGATCGTGGCCACGGCCCTTGTCTGCCTCGGGGTCGCGATCTGGTGGGTGTTCGCAGCGTTCTGACGTCAGTGGTCACGCTTTGCTTCGACTGCGATTCAGCAAGCGGACAGGGGCGATCCCTTGGCAGGGCTACTCTGGTGATACAAACTGACGCCATTTATGGGGGCAGATCACCTCGAGGCAAAGAAGACGTTCGACGTGATCTTCGCCGCCGACAAGAGCGCCGCCCAAGGCGGCGTGCCAACGAAGGTTTCATCATGAAGTGTTTCGCGGCTGCTGTTTTCCTCGCCTTCATCGCCGCCGTCGCGGGAGCCGAGCCCCCCGCGGGCTTCACGCCGCTCTTCAACGGCAAGGACTTGTCCGGCTGGCGGGGCCGGCCGCACTTCGACCCGACAAAGGAAGCCGAGGGCACGCCCGAGGAGCGGGCCAAGCGGCAGGCCGAATGGGACGCCGACCTTGCCGCCCACTGGAAG
>JBIIOM010000255.1:0-3689 GCA_044336925.1 Pirellulales bacterium | reverse complement strand
GCTTGCTCCGCAAGCGGATCTCACCCGGGATCCGCTTGCGGAGCAAGCGGTCTACTTTGAAGCGTTTTACCATGGTGGAGATTGGGTGGCTGGGCAGACGATACTAGAAGAGGCTGTCTGGGCCGCTCCAGGAAAAACCATGAAGATTTCTCGCCGTTTCATCGCCTGCGCCGCGCTCGCCCTCGTGGCTGTTGTGATGGTTTGCGCCCCGTCTCATGCCCAGGCGCCGGGCGGTGGCGGCATGGGCGGCTTGGGCGCCGCCGCTGGCGTGATGATCGATGCCGACGGCGTCTTGCGCACGCAGGTCGTGGTCGACCGCGAACTTGCCGCCCGTCGCAAGGCGGCCGTGGCGCAACTCGAAGGCGACATGCAGAAGAGTTCGAATCTGCGGATGGTCGCGCTCTCGCGGCTCGAGGACGAGGTCGCGAAGGCGGCCGCGACGGGCCGCGGCATCCCCGAGGAGTATGCGAAGCTCGCCGGCCTCACCCGCGTGCAATATGTGTTCGTCTATCCGGGCGAGGGCTCCGAGCGCGGTGAGATCGTGATCGCGGGCCCGGCCGAGCCCTGGATGACCGATGCCAGCGGCCGCGTCGTCGGCACCGAGACGGGCAGCCCGATCGTCTTGCTCGAGGATCTCGCGGCCGCCCTCCGCGCGTTTCCGCCGGGGCAGCCCGCCGACCATGCGATCGGCTGCTCGATCGATCCGAAGCAGGAGGGCCTCGCCGCGATGCAGGCCTATCTCAAGAAGGTCGGCCGCATCAATCCGAAGGCGGGCAGCGCCGAGGAGATCGTCACCGGCATGCGGCAGGCGCTCGGCACGCAGGTGGTGCGGATCGACGGCGTCTCGCCGGCCACCCACTTCGCGCAGGTGCTGGTCGAGGCCGATTACCGCATGAAGCTGATCGGCATCGGCCTCGAGCCGCCGCCGGTGAAGATGAGCACGTGGATCGAGCTGGCGAGCGCCGGCAGCGTGGCGGCCAACGCCCTGCAGCGGTGGTACTTCGTGCCCGACTACCAGTGCGTGCGGATCGCTGAAGACGACCTCGCGATCGAGCTCGTGGGCCGGGGCGTGAAGCTCGTCGGGGCCGATGAAGTGGTGCTCTCCGACGGCCGTCGGATGTCGGCCAACCGCGCCGACCGGGCGAGCAAGCTCTTCACGGAGGCCTTCACGAAGAAGTATCCGGAGATCGCCGCCCGCAACCCGGTCTACGGCCAGCTTCGCAACATGATCGACCTCGCCGTCGTGGCCGCCTACCTGCAGGAGCACGATGCCTACGGCCGCACGCAGTTCGGCGCCGACAAGCTCCGCGACGAACAGGCCTACCCGATCGAGCGGCATCCCGTGCCCACGGAGGTGGAGACGGCGATCAATGCCGTCTGGCGGCAGAACCGGCTGCTCACGCCGATCGGCGGCGGCGTGACGCTCCAGCCGCGGATCGCGCTCGACTCGCCGAACCTGCTGATGGACGAGCAGGGCGCGGTGTCAAAGGCCCGCGGCGAGAAGCTCGCCGCCCCCGCCGGCCGCTGGTGGTGGGAGTAGGACGGGCTTCAGCCTGTCGCTGCTCAACTCGGCCAACCGGCTTCGGGCGACACGGAAGCCCGACGCGCGAGCGAGGAGAGCGGGGGCGTTTCTCGCGGGTCGGGTGGGAGCGGCGTTGGGGGGAGTAGACGGCGGATGGACCTTGCTTGCGCTGCGGGCTTCCGTGGCTTGTCAGCCTGCGCCGGCTCCCGGGGCCTCCATCTCGGGTAGGACGGGCTTCAGCCTGCCTACTTCTGCACGCGTTCGAGGTATTCGCCCGTGCGCGTGTCGATCTTGATGAAGTCGCCCTGCTCGATGAAGGCGGGCACGACCACCTCGGCGCCGGTCTCGAGCTTCACCGGCTTCGTCAGGTTCGTCGCGGTGTTGCCGCGGACCGACGGCTCGGCGTATTCGATCTGGAGCACCATGTGGTTGGGCGGCTCCATCGAGATCGGGTTGCCGTTGTAGAGCAGCATCGAGCAGACGGTGCCTTCCTTGATCCACTTCCAGGAGTCGTCCACCTGCTCCTTCGTGAGCTCGTATTGCTCGTAGCTGTCGTTGTCCATGAAGACGAACTGTTCCCCCTGCTTGTAGAGGAACTGGGCGTCGATGGTGGAAATGTCGGCCGCGTCGAGAGAATCGCCGCTCTTGTAGGTCCGGTCGAGCACGGTGCCGCGGAGAAGATTGCGCAGCTTGCACTTGTAAAGCGCCTGCCCCTTGCCCGGCTTCACGAAGTTGCACTCGATCATGATGTAGGGATCGCCGTCGATCTGGACCTTGAGCCCCTTCTTGAATTCGCTCGTGTTGTAGCCTGCCACCAGAGCCTCCCGTATCCTGAATGCGTCGGCCGGCCGCAGCCGGCCGGGTCCACAAGCGTGGTCGCCCACCGGCAAACTGTCAACGTCCGCGGCTGCCGCTCCGGCACCGCATCGAGAGACACTCCGTGCCATCTCCCGCCATCACGGCCGCAGGCCACCGCGAGCGAGTCGTCGGCTGGCAGGCCGAACTCGCCGACGCCGTGCGCGATCCCGACGAACTCTGCCGGCTCCTCGATCTCGATCCCACGGTGGCCGAGGCTGCGCGGGGAGGCGCCGCCGCGTTTTCGCTGCTCGTGCCGCGGGCCTTCGTCGCGCGGATGCGAAAAGGCGACCCCCAGGATCCGCTTCTCGTGCAGGTGCTGCCGACGGGCGACGAGCTGCGGGCCGTGGAGGGCTTTGGCGGCGATCCGCTCGAGGAGGTGACGGCGCTCGCCGCGCCGGGCCTCGTGAAGAAATATGCCGGCCGGGCGCTCCTGCTCGCGACCGGTGCCTGCGCCGTCAATTGCCGCTACTGCTTCCGCCGCGAGTTTCCCTATGCCGAGAGCGGCGCCACGCGGGCCGGCGTCGATGCGGGCGTCGAAGCGATCGCGGCCGACGCCTCGATCCACGAGGTGATCCTCTCGGGGGGCGACCCGCTCCTGCTCGACGACGAGCGCCTCGGCCGGCTCGTGGCGCGGCTCGAGGAGATTCCCCACGTGCGCCGGCTGCGGATCCATTCGCGGCTGCCGGTCGTCTTGCCGTCGCGGGTGACCGACCGCCTCGCGGCGATCATCGCGGCCACGCGGCTGGCCTGTGTCGTCGTGGTTCACGCCAACCATCCCGCCGAGCTCGATGCGTCGGTCGCCGCGGCCGTGGTCCGGCTCGCCGGAGCTCGGGCGATGCTCCTCAACCAGGCTGTCCTGCTCGCGGGCGTGAACGACTCGGCCGACGTGCTCGCGCGGCTGTCGGAACGGCTCGTCGAGATCGGTGTGCTGCCCTACTATCTCCACCTGCTCGACCGCGTGACGGGCACGGCCCACTTCGAGGTGCCGGAGGAGAAGGCGCGGCAGCTGCACGAGGCCCTGCGGGCGCGGCTACCGGGCTACGCCGTGCCGCGGTTGGCCCGCGAGGTGCCCGGCGAGCCCGCGAAAGTGTGGCTGTGACGGGCCGGCAACGCGGATGGGCCCTGCTTGCGCTGCGGGCGGTACGGAAGCCCGACGCGCGAGCGAGGAGAGTTGGGGCGGTTGTGCGCGGGGCGGGTGGGAGCGTCGGTGGTGGGAGTGGAGGGCGGATGGACCTTGCTTGCGCTGCGGGCTTTCGTGGCGGTACGGAAGCCCGACGGGAGTGAAGGCGGTATGATGGTGGGACATCAC
>JBIIOM010000253.1:0-3700 GCA_044336925.1 Pirellulales bacterium | reverse complement strand
CCGCGACGAGGCGGAGGCCGAGACCCGCCGCCACTGCGAGAAGCTCGACGAGCTCGCCTACCGGCTGTTTGCCGAGGCCAAGCGAGCCATCGTGGTCGTGCTCCAGGGGATCGACACGTCGGGCAAGGACGGGACGATCCGGATGCTCGCCAGCGGCATCAGCCCCCAGTGCCTCGACGTGAAGAGCTTCAAGGCACCGAGCGCCCTGGAGCTCTCGCACGACTTCCTCTGGCGGGTGCACGCGGCCATTCCGTCGCACGGCCGCATCGGGATCTTCAACCGCTCCCACTACGAAGACGTCGTCGTGGTCCGCGTGCGGAAGCTGCTGCCGAAGGAGGTCTGGCACGGCCGCTACGACCAGATCAACGCCTTCGAAAAACTCCTTCACGACGGCGGCGTGACGTTCGTGAAGTGTTTCCTCCACATCAGCCGGAAGGAGCAGCGGGAGCGGCTCGAGGACCGGCTCCGCGATCCGACGAAGCAGTGGAAGCTCGGCCCCGACGATCTCGAGGACCGCAAGCGCTGGGACGACTTCCAGCATGCCTACGACGACGCGCTCACAAAGTGCAACACCGAGCACGCGCCGTGGCACATCGTGCCGGCCGACAAGAAATGGTATCGCAATCTCGTGGTGGCCCGGCTCGTCCGCAAGACGCTCGAGCGGCTCGACCCCAAGTTCCCGCCGTTCGATTCGAGCCTGATCACGAAGCTCGACTGACGGACCATCGGCAAGGGGCATTCTCCGCATGAATGGCACGATCCTGCTCGATCCCGAAGCCTGCCGCGGCCGCCAGCGGCGGCTGCTCGACCGCCTGGCCGAGCACCAACTCGACGGCGCCATCCTGGTTGCGCCCGAGCACATCGAATACTTCACGGGCCATCGCTGGGATCATCGGTTCTCGCCGGTCGCTGCGATCGACGCCGCGGGGAGCGTGCTCCTCGTCTGCCCGGACAAGCCCGTCGAGCGTTCGGCGGCGGACGATGTCCGCACCTACGAGGCGAAGTGGCGATCGACGCTTAGGAGCGACCAGCGCGAAGCCTCGTCGGCCGTGCTCGCCGACTGGCTCGCGGCGCGGCCGGCCTGGAAGCGGGTGGGGCTCGAATACTCCGCCTGCCCGCCGCATGTCTCGCGGCTCTTCGGCGAGAGCATCGACATCGAGCCCGATCTCTGGAGGCTCAGGCGCCGCAAGGATCCGGACGAACTGACGATCCTGCGCCGGGCCATCGACGCCTGCGGCGCGATGTACGCGACTGCCCGCGAGATCATCCAGCCGGGCATCACCGAGCTCGAGGTCTTCTCGGCGCTGCAGGCGGCCGCCGTCGATTCCTGTGGCGAGATGCTCACCGGCACCGGCAACGATTACGCCTGCGGCGTGCGCGGCGGTCCACCCCGCAGCCGCCCCTGCGAATCGGGCGAGCTTTATATCCTCGACCTCGGCCCGGCCTACCGCGGCTACTTCGCCGACACCTCCCGCGCGATCGCGGTGGACCGCAAGCCGACCGACAACCAGCTCGCCGCGTGGGAGCACGTCTGCGGAGCGCTCAAGCTCGTCGAGCAGACGGCGCGGGCCGGCACGCGATGCCAGGATCTCTATGCACGAGTGCAGGAGTGGCTGGCCACCGCTCCGGTGGGATCCTGGTCGAGCCACCTCGGCCACGGCATCGGGCTTTCGGTGCACGAGACGCCGCGGCTCAACCCACACTGGGACGACATCCTCGAGGTGGGCGACGTCATCGCCGTGGAGCCCGCGCTCTATGGCCCGGAGCTCTCCTGCGGCATGCGGATCGAGAACGACTATCTCGTCACCGAGACAGGCCTCGAACTGCTGAGCCCCTTCCCGCTGACACTTTCATAAATCGCCTCGTGACCGGCGGCCATCGTGTCGAACGTGTGTCGCTCGCGCACGATCTCGCGGCCGCGGCGGCCCAGCCGCGCCGACTTCGCTTCGTCGTTGAGCAGTTCGATGATCGCCCGCGCGAGATCGTCTGGATCAGCCGGCGCATGCAGGATGCCGGCCGGCTCGTCGCCCGCTGATCCCAAGAGCAATTCCGGAAATGCGCCATGCGCGGGCGCGACAACGGGCACGCCCGCCGCCATCGCCTCGATCACCGGCAGCCCCTTGGCCTCGGGATGGATCGTGGGCATCGCGAAGATGTCGATCGAATCGAGTAGGCAGAGCTTGCCGGGGCGGTCGACCTGGCCGAGCCAGCGAAACCTGTTGGCAACCCCAAGTTCGGCCGCGACCGCATGGCAGCGCCGCAGGTACGGCTCCTCCGCCGGAATCGTCGCGCCCGCGGCGACGAGTTCGACGTCGTGGGTGCGGGCCACGATCGCCAGCGCACGCACGACCTGCTCGAGCCCCTTCTCGGGGCAGGCCCGGGCGAGCGCACCGATCACGAACTTCCCAGGACGACTCGCGCGGCGGGCGACGAGATCGGGCGGCTGCGCCGGAAATCCCTCGAGATCGATGCCGTGCGGCACGACCAAGATCTTTTCGGCCGGCACGTCGAGATAATCATGCATGAAGTCGGCGAAGGACCGGTTGAGCGCCACGAAGTGGTCGATGTCGGCCGACCGTTCGCGCAACAGGCTTCTCACCTCGCTGTAATGCGGTTCGGGAATCTGCTCGATGAAGATGTCTTCCCCCGACAGGCTGCAGACGACCTTCGCGCCGGTCGCCTCCTTCACACGCCGGGCTAGGCCCACGAGCAAGACGTTCGAGAGCTGTACGATGTCGGGCCGCACATCGCGGGCGAGCCACCGCGCGAGCTTCTCGACCTCCTTCCGCTGATGCCCCGCCTCGCCTCTGAGCGTCGAGACGGTGAGGCCGGCCACGTCGGCGGGCTTCGTTCCGCCAGTGCGGCTGGAGAGCCATTCGAGCAGGCCCCGGGAATCAAGCAGCCGATCGAGCAGCCGGTCGAACCACCAGGGCGTATGGCGAAAGAGGGGAACGTGCTCCTGCAGCCAGACGTTCACGCCGCCGCAGACGATGCGTGGCTCGGCGACGTTCTCCTCGTCGGTCGTCGTCGGCACGTAGGCCGGCACAAGGATGGCATCGCGGCCGCGCCGCCGCAGGGAACGCACGAGGGCGTTGTCGTGAAGACACGATCCGCAAATCCGTCCCCCCGCGCCGGCCGTGATCTGGACGATTCGCATGGCGGAGCTTTTTAGCCGCAAGCCGGGCTCACGCCCCGCCGCGTCCCTCGAGGTGGACGAGCACGAGCGCGAGATCGGCCGGCGTGATCCCGCTCACGCGGCCCGCCTGCTCGAGCGTCCGCGGCCGCACACGCTCGAGTTTTTCACGAGCCTCGGCCCGCAGGTGCCGTACGGCCGCGTAATCGAGCCCCTCCGGAATCACCCGCGCCCCCTGCTTCCGGCGCCGCTCGATCTGCTCCCGCTCGAGCGCGAGGTAGCCGGCGTAGCGAATGTCGCTGGCGATCTGCCCCGCCGCATCCCGCGACACGCCGGCGAGCGAAGGCAGCGCCGCGACGGCCTCCTCCCAGCCAAACTCGGGCCGCTTGAGCAGCTCGGCGAGCGGCACACCGCCGACTCGGTGCGCGGCAAGCACGCCAAGCGTCGCCTCGATCTCGGCCGTCTTCGCCTCGAGCCGGACGATTCGCTCCGGCTGGGCGAGCCCGAGCGCGGCCGCCCGCGGCGTGAGCCGCCGGTCGGCGTTGTCGTGCCGCAGGGCGAGCCGAT
>JBIIOM010000254.1:0-3700 GCA_044336925.1 Pirellulales bacterium | reverse complement strand
GCCGACGGCTGTCACAAGCAAGAGCACGGCGGGCAAGAGCGCCGTGAGGATGCTCACGCCGGCGCCAGGCAGCTCGTGCTCCGGCCGCGAGGTGGTCGCGAGGCCGGCGAGCGGCCGCGCGGGGATCGTTGCCATCGCCCGCGCAAAGACCGGGCCGGCGAGCACGAGCGCCGGCACGGCGATCGCCAGGCCGTAAAGGAGCGTGAGCCCGAGGCTCGCGTTGAATGTCGAGACGAGCGCCGTGGGGGCCGGGTGAGGCGGAAGCAGGCCGTGGGCCACGCTCAGGGCCGCGAGCGCCGGCAGCGCCACCACGAGCGGCGGCAGCCGATACCGCTCCACCACGGCGAAGATGATCGGCACGAGCAGCACGAAGCCCACGCCATAGAAGAGCGGGATGCCGACGATGAAGCCGGTGAGCGCCATCGCCCAGGCCATCCGCCGCTCGCCGAACGCCTTGACGAGCGTATCGGCGATTCGCTGCGCCGCGCCGCTTTCGACGACGAGTTTGCCGAGCATCGCCCCGGAGACGATCACGATCGAAAGCGACCCGAGGATGTCGCCGATCCCCTTCCGCACGGCCCCGGGCACGTCGGCAAGCGGCATGCCGAGCGCGAGGGCCGCGGCCGCCGAGACGAGGATGAACGCGAGGAACGGATGCATCTTCGCCCACGCGACGAGCACCACGAGGGCGGCGATCGCTACGGCGATGATGACGAGCGGCAGCATGGGCTACACCGTGGCGAGGATCGCGGTGAGCCGCCGCGCCCGATCGGCAAGCTCGGCGAAGTTGCCGTCGGCGAGCGTCTTCGCATCGACAAGGTGCGAGCCCATCCCCACGCAGTGCACGCCGGTGGCGAACCAGGCCTTGAGATTGGCCTCGTCGAGTGTCACGCCGCCGGAGGGCATGAGCTTGAGCCAGGCGCAGGGGCCGCGCACGCCCTTGATGAAGGCCGGCCCGCCGAGCGTGTCGGCGGGAAACACCTTGATCACGGAAGCCCCGAGCCGGTGGGCCCGGATCATCTCCGTCACGGTGCCGGTGCCCGGGCACCAGAAGAGACCGTGCTGGCTGCAATAGGCCCCGACTTCCTCGTCGAGATTCGGCGCCACGAGAAACGCCGCGCCGGCTTCGTGAAACGCTTTCGCCTGTGCCGCGTCGATGATCGTGCCGGCGCCGAGCACCATGTCGGGCAGTTTGGCGGCCGCCTCCTTCACGAGCGTGCGAAAGACGTCGAGCGCCCCGGCCGACCGGTTGGTGAACTCGACGAACCGGATGCCGCCGGCATGGAGCGCTTCGAGCACCTGCATGCCGGTGTCCGCGTCGCCGCAGTTGAAGAGCGGCAACGCACGCTGTCGCGCCAGCGCCTGCGAGATCTCGTCCTTGCTGAAGTGCTTCATTGGTCAGGCCAGCTCGAAGAGGGCCTCGATCTCGACGGGGATGTCATCGGGGAGCGAGCCCATCCCGACGGCGCTCCGCACGCCGATCCCGTTTTCAGGACCCCAGATCTCGGCGAAGAGCTCGCTTGCGCCATTGATCACGTAGGGATGCTTCTCGAAGTCCGGCGTGCAGTTGACCATGCCGAGCACCTTGATCACCCGCTTCACCTTGTCGAGGCTGCCGAGCGTGGCGAGGAGCGTGGCGAGCATCGTGAGGCCCACCTGCCGGGCACCCTTCTTGCCGCCATCGGCGTCGAAGTCGCGGCCGACTCGGCCCCGCATGAGCGTGTTGTCGGGGAGGAGCGGGCCATGGCCCGACACGTAGAGGTGCTGGCCCACGACGAGGGCCGGCTTGTAGACGCCCACGGGCTTGGGCGCAGGGGGGAGCGTGAGATTCAGGGATTCAAAACGCTTCTGCGGCGAACTTTCGGGCATGGCTCGGTCCTTCGGGGAAACGGCGTGGGGATGTCGACTACGCCGGCGGAAAAATATCGCCGATGGGAGCGATTCCGGGTAGGGCGGCCTAAAGGCTGCCGAAAAGGAGGACAGGCTTCAGCCTGTTAGAGATGGAGAAAGTGAGCGACAGGCTGAAGCCTGTCCTACTTATGGCAGCGGCACCTGCGTGGGCGAGGCGAGGTAGGCCACGAGGTCGCGGACCTCTTCGTCGGCGAGGCCGTTCCAGAGCCCCTCGGGCATCACCGACTGGTCCCGCGTGATCACCTCGTCGATCTCTTCGCGGTCGAGCTGGATCTCGCCGGCGGTCGTGCGGAGCGTGAGCGTGCGGTCGTCGGAGGCGGCGACGGCGCCGGCGAGCACGCGGCCGTCGGCGGTGATCACCTGCGTCAGCCGCCAGGCCTCCGGCACGACGGCGCTCGGATTCATGACATTGAGGATCACGTAGTCGGTCTCGGCCCGCCCGGCGCCGGTGAGGTTTGGCCCCACGTTGCCCCCCTCGTCGAAGAGCATGTGGCAGGTGCCACACCGCTGCCGCCAGACGACGCGGCCCGCGGACCGGTCGCCCCGCGAGAGTTCTTCGGGCGTGAGCTTCTCGCGCCATGACTTGATCGCCGCGCGGCGGGCCTCGGGCGTCGAGGGGCCGGCTGCCTGCAATTGCGCGATCGCTGTGGCGGTCGCGTCGACCGCCGAACCCTGCAGCTTCGGCTCCGCACGGCGCTTTGAGAACCGCGCGAGCCGAGGATCCTTGGCGACGAGCGAAAGCAAGGTTGCGGGCAACGGCAGTTTCTTGCGGCCCTCCCAGGCGGCCGTGATGCCGGCATTCACGTCGGCTCGCCGCTCATCATCCCCATCGGTCGCCGTAAGGAGCGATGCGAGCGCATCGGCACACTCGGCCGATCGATCGGCGTCGAACGCGAGCCGGCGGGCGATGAGCCGCCGCAGCGTGGGCATCGGCGTCTTCGCCGCGAGCGTCGCCCCCCTGGCGGGATCCTCGGCGACCGGCCCGCGCAGGCCATACCAAATAAGCAGTGCAAGCTCACGCCAGTCGGCATCGCTCGTGCGCGAGGCGAGCGACTCGGCGATCGGCCACCGCCAGCGGTGTGGCAGTTTTTCAAGCGCGCCTGCGAGGTGCAGCCGAACGATCCCGGCGGGTTCGCTCTTGGCGAGGTCGGCGAGCGCGTCACCGTGCCAGTCGGGCTGGCCATCGGACACGGCCTTGCCAGCGGGATCGTCCACGAGCAGCCGCACGGCCCAGGCGCGAACCGAGGCATGTTCGTCGGTGAGCCTTGCCCGCAGCCACTCGCGGTCGGCTGCGCCGATTACGTGCGCGGCCCAGAGGCCGCGGAGCCGCCGCGTGGGATCGGTGTACGTTTCGGCGAGCCGGCGGAGTTCAGCGGCTGCCGCGGACAGATCGCGGCCCACGGCCGCACGCTCAGCCAGGATCTCGCGGGCCTTGCGGCAGAACCAGTCGTTGCGATGCAGCTGCAACGCAACAAGTTCGGAGTCGGTCTGTGCATGCAGATCGATCGGCTTCGGCGGCTGTGGGCTGCCGTGAAGCACGGTGTAGATCCGCCCCGACGTGCGATGCACGCCGTCGTGATCGTGGCACTCCCCCTTGTCGGTCCAGTCGGCGATCCAGACGCGACCGTCGGGGCCGCTCACGAGTTCGATCCCGCGGAACCATGTGTCGAACGCCTTCAGGAAATCAGGCTCGTGGCGGCCGACGATCCCGCGGGGGCCATACTCGAGCCGGTCGACGTTCACCCGCTTGCCGTGCGTGTTGCACATGAAGATCTTCCCGCGATACGAC
>JBIIOM010000252.1:0-3708 GCA_044336925.1 Pirellulales bacterium | reverse complement strand
ATCCATGCCTCCGCTTGTCAGCTACGCCGGCTCTCGGGACATGGGCGACCCCGAGCCTCCCGTGGCGTCGGTCAGCATCGTCACGGAAGCCCGACGCGCAAGCGAGGAGTGTTGGCGCCTTTTCGCAGGGCGGGTGGGTGCAACGTCGGTTGGAGTGGACGTCGGATGGACCTTGCTTGCGCTGCGGGCTTGCGTGGGTTTCTCGTGACCCAGGATGTCAGCCCAGCACCGACGCGATCCGCTCCTTCGTCACCGGCTCGATCACGCCGCGTTCGGTGATGATCGCGCGGATGAGCCGCGCCGGTGTGACGTCAAACGCGGGATTGAAGGCCTTCGCGCCCTCCGGGGCCGACGTCGCGCCGAGCGGGCGGAGCACTTCCGACGCGGCCCGTTCCTCGATCGGGATCTCGTCGCCGCTCGCAAGCGCGAGGTCGAACGTGCTCGACGGCGCCGCGACGAAAAACGGCACGCCGTGCGCCACGGCCAGCAGGGCCAGGCCGTACGTGCCGATCTTGTTGGCCGTGTCGCCGTTGGCCGTGATCCGGTCGGCGCCGACGATGCAGGCGGCGATCCGGCCGGTCTTCAAGAGGTGGCCGGCCGCGGCGTCGACGAGCACCGTCACCGGGATGCCGCGCTGCACGAGCTCCCAGGCCGTGAGCCTCGCGCCCTGGAAGAGCGGCCGGGTCTCGTCGGCGAAGACCTCGAACCGCCGCCCCTGCTCCCACGCCGTCGTGATCACGGCCAAGGCCGTGCCGTCGCCGCCGGTCGCAAGCGCGCCGGTGTTGCAGTGCGTGAGGACGTCGCCCGCCGGCAGGATCGCTGCGCCGTGCCGGCCGATCGCCGCACAGAGCTCGCGGTCTTCGTCGTGGATCGCGCGAGCCTCGGCGAGCAGCGTCGCGCCGAGTTCGGCGGCGCCGGTGCCATTCGCGAGTGGCTCGAGCGTCCGCATCGCCCGCTCGACGGCCCAGCGGAGGTTCACGGCCGTCGGCCGCGCGCAGGCGAGTTCCTCGGCCCGCGCGAGCACGTGGGCCCGCGCCGCGTCGGGGGCGAGGCCGGCGCGGATCGCCTCGCCCGCGGCCACGACGAGGCCGTAGCCGCCGGCGATGCCGATCGCGGGAGCGCCCCGCACCCGCAGGCTCTTGATCGCCTCCACGACGGTGTCGACGTCGCGGCAGGGAATCCACTCGAGCCGGCTGGGCAGGAGCGTCTGGTCGAGCAGTTCGAGGTGGCCGGCGGCGTCGCCGATCCAGCGGACGGAAGTGGGGATCGTCATGACGCGACCTTCATCCCGAAGGCGGCGGCGACGGCCTGGTTGGTGAGCCGCCCCTCGAAGACGTTCACCGCCGACTTGATCGCCGCGCTCTCCCGGGCGGCGGCCTCGACGCCACGCGCCGCCAGTTGGAGCACATACGGCAACGTCGCATTGCAGAGGGCGTAGGTGCTCGTGCGGCCCACCGCGCCCGGCATGTTCGTCACGCAGTAGTGGACGACGTCGTCCACCACGTAGGTCGGCTCGGCGTGCGTCGTCGGCCGGCTCGTGGCCACGCAGCCCCCCTGGTCGATCGCCACGTCGATGATCACGGCCCCCGGCTTCATGAGCGCGAGGTCTTCGCGGGCGACGAGGTGCGGCGCGAGGGCGCCGGGAATGAGCACGCTGCCGATCACGAGATCGGCCCAGCCGAGCCGCTCGCGGATCGTGTGGCGGTCGGAATAGAGGCAGTCGATGTTCGGCGGCGTGACGTCGTCGAGATACCGCAGCCGCTCGAGATTCGTGTCGAGCAGGGCGATGTTCGCGCCGAAGCCAGCCGCCACCTTGGCCGCATTGGCTCCCACGCTGCCGGCCCCGAGCACGAGCACGTTGGCCGGCGCCACGCCCGGCACGCCGCCGAGCAGGATGCCGCGGCCCATCTGCGGCTTCTCGAGATACTTGGCCCCCTCCTGGATGCTCATTCGGCCGGCCACTTCGCTCATCGGAATCAAGAGCGGCAGGCGGCCGCGGTCGTCACGGAGCGTCTCGTAGGCGACGGCCGTCGCGCCCGTCGCCAGGAAGCCTTCCGTGAGCGGCCGGCTGGCGGCGAAGTGAAAGTAGGTGAAGACGGTCTGCTTCGGCCGGATGAGCGGCAGCTCCGCAGCTTGCGGCTCCTTCACCTTTACGATGAGATCGGCCGCGCCAAACACCTCCACCGCCGAATCGACGAGCGTCGCCCCGCAGGCGGCATAGGCCTCGTCGGGCAGCCCCGAGCCGGCGCCGGCCGTGCGCTGCACGAGCACGCGATGCCCCGCGCGGACGAGTTCCTCGACGCCCACGGGCAGCATCGACACGCGGTATTCGTCGCGCTTCGTTTCCTTCGGAATGCCGACGATCATCAGGCGGATTCGTTCTCGACGGCCGGGAACTTGTAGGTCGCCGGCATGGGGATCGGATAGCTGCCGTCCTTCTCGGGCACGACCGGCGCCGGGGAATCCCAGGTCAGGTTCTCCGGCATCGTGCGATCATCGAAGGCGAGCACCTTGTCGTACCGCACCTGCTTGCCGGAGTAGGTGGCATAGCGGCCGAGCACCGCCGAGAAGCTCGACGTCGTGCCGTACCAGGCGTCGTTGAGCGGCTTGTCGTTGCGGATCGCGTCGTGCAGCTCGTCGTGCTCCACCTGGTAGGGATTGGGGCCCTTGCCCTCGAACTTCCAGATCGACTTGCCGTCGTGGTCGGTGATCTCGGCGAAGCCGCTGCGGGTCTTCACGATCCCCTTCGTGCCGAGGAACTCCTCCTCGACCCGGTTCTCGCCGCCGGGGAACTGCCGGCATTCGCTGAAGATTCGGATGCCGCCCGGGTAGGTGAACGTGACGGCATGGTGGTCGTAGATCTGCGTCGGCTGCTCCGGATTCCGCACCTGCAGCCCGCCCACGCCATACGCCGCCTCCGGGAGCTTTCCGAGGAACCAGTTGGCGACGTCGATGTTGTGGACGTGCTGCTCGACGATGTGGTCGCCGGAAAGCCACATGAAGTGGCCCCAGTTGAAGAGCTGGTAGGCGAGTTCGCTCATCTCCGGCTTCCGAGGCTTCCACCACGGCCGCTGGCTGTTCCAGAACACCGAGCCCGAGATGATGTCGCCGATGGCGCCGTCGCGCACGCGGGCGATCGCCTGGCGATAGCAGTCCTCGTAGTGCCGTTGCAGGCCGACGACCACCTTGAGCTTCTTTTCGTCGGCCATCTTCGCAGCCGCGAGGCAGAGCCGGGCGCCGAAGGCATCGACGCAGACGGGCTTCTCCATGAAGACGTGCTTACCTGCCTTCACCGCCGCCTCGAAATGAAACGGCCGGAAAGCGGGGGGCGTGGCGAGGATCACGAGATCGCTGTGCTCGAGCACCTGCTGGTAGCCGTCAAGCCCCTTGAACTGTCGCTCTTCGGGCACGTCGACCTTGCCCTCCATGCTCTCGACGGCCTTGAGCGCACCTTTGAGTCGGTCTTCGAAGACGTCGGCGATCGCCGTCACCTTCACGTTGGAGCCCGGCACGGAGAGCGCCTGCTGCAGGGCGCCCGTGCCGCGGCCGCCGGCCCCGATCAGGCCGACGCGGATCAGGTCACTCGACGGCGTCTGCGCGTGGACGGACTGCATCGTGGCGACGGCGCCCCCGATCGCACCGACGGCCTTGAGGGCATCGCGGCGGGAAACCAACGCGGCAGATTCATGGGCATGTTGCATGCTGTTT
>JBIIOM010000251.1:0-3709 GCA_044336925.1 Pirellulales bacterium | reverse complement strand
ACGAGCCAGCGGCGGAGGTAGGCCTTGTCGATGCCGGCGATCGGCGCGATGCCGCCGGAGGTGTCGCCGTCCATCGTCGCATAGCCCACCGCCGCCTCGGAGCGGTTGCTCGTCGAGACGAGCAGGGCTCCCTTGATGTTGGCGAGCATCCACACGCCGGGGGCGCGGACGCGGGCCTGGATGTTTTGCAGGGCCACGTCGTCGCGATCCCAATCGAGCGGCCGGCCCACTGCCGCCGAGACGATCTCGGTGTAGCGGCGGACGATTCCGTCGACGTCGAACTCGTGAAACTCGGCCCCGAGCGCTTCGGCAAGCCCGCGGGCCGCGGCACGGGTCACGGGGCCGGAGTTGGCCGTCGATTGATAGACGCACGCGAGCACGCGGCGCACGAGACCACGCTCGTCCCCTTCGGCCAGGCCATCGGCCGGCAGGCCGAGCCGCCGCGCGACCGCGGCGACGGGCATCTCGCGGGCGGCGAACCGCACGGCGATCGCCACGAGGCAGGCCACGGCCGAGGAATCGGCCCCGCCGCTGGCGGAGACGACGAACCCCTGCGAGCGGCTCTTCCGCTGGTAGTCGAAGAGCCCGAGCGCCACGGCCCGCGCGAACTCCTCCTCCTTGACGTGCCCTCCGCGTTCCCAGGCATCGCGCCCCCCCGCGGCCGGCTTCGCGCCGCCAAACGCGATCGACGGCGGGGTGAAGCCAGCGGCCACGCACTCGTCATCCGCCGGCGCCGCCGGCTCGAGCGCGAGCCGCCCCTGCGCGAGCCGCGTCGCGTCGAGATCGACGACCGCCGACGTGCAGACGGTGTCGGTGAACGCGAACCGCCTCCCCGCGGCCGCCATCGCCCCGGCGGAGGCGATCAGCGTGCCGCCGTCGTAGATCGCCCGCCCCGCCTCGTTGCCGAGCAGGTTGGCGTAGACGTAGGTCACCCCGAAGGCCCGCGAGCCCTCGAGCACGAACCGCCGCCGCACCTCGTCCTTCGCGAACGCAAAGTGGCTTGCCGACGGATTGAGCAGGATGTCGATGCCCCGGGCGGCGAGGGCGGCGCCGGGACGATCGGCCACCCAGGCGTCTTCGCAGATTTCGAAGCCGATCCGCACGCCGCCGCAATCGAACCGCAGGTCGCCGATCGGAATGCTGCGGCTGCCGACGGCGAGCGTGGCCCGACGGCCGCGCGGCCAGGCGCGAAACCAGCGCGGCTCGTAATGAATCCCCTCGCCGGCGAGGTGTTGCTTGCAGACGACGCCCGCGAGGCGGCCGTCGACGACGAGCGCCGCGGCGTCGTAAAGGCCGCTCTCGAACCGCACCGGCAGCCCGACCGCGACGACGAGGCCACGGGTGTGGGGCTCGATCTCCTCGAGCATCTGCCAGGCCAGCTTCTGCACGCCCGGCGCGAGAAAGGCGTCCTCGCAGCCATAGCCGGTGATGCAAAGCTCCGGCAGACAGAGGATCGACACGCCCTCGGCCCGCGCCGCTGCGATCGCGGCCACGATCCTGTCACGGTTGCCGTCCCAGTCGAGCGGCGTCTGATTGAGCGCCGCGGCGCCGATGCGGATCAGGTGCATGGAGTGATCTACCGACGCCCACGAGTACGGGAGGTGAGGGGCTGCCCATGCCCCGGGAGCCGGCGTAGGTGACAAGCGCAGGCATGGATGCCGGAGCGAAGTCACCTCCGAGCGAGCGGAGGGCAGGATGCCCGTAGCGAGCGTCCGGCGACGGGGCGTGGGCAGCCCCTCACCGGCATGTTTTTTCTATCGCTGCGATGGCTCTTCCAAGTACGTGTAGCCGCCGAGGCCCTCCTCGTAGAAGCGGAGGAACTGGCCGGCCTGTTGGTCGCAGATCCGGCCCTCGCGGACCGCCTGCTCGATCGATTCGCGAAGCTTCTGCACGAGCTGGTTCGGATCGAACTCCACGTAGTCGAGCACTTCGCGGACGGTGTCGCCCTTGATGACGGCGTCGAGCACCACCTCCCCCTTGGCGTCGGTGCTCACGTGCACGGCATTGGTGTCACCGAAGAGGTTGTGGAGGTCGCCGAGGATCTCCTGGTAGGCGCCGATCAGGAAGGCGCCGAGGTAGTAGGGATCGTGCTGCCAGCAGTGCAGCGGCAGCGTGCGCTTCACGTCGCGGCGGTCGATGAACTGATCGATCTTGCCGTCGGAATCGCAGGTCACATCGCCGAGCACGGCGGCCCGCGTCGGCCGCTCGTTGAGCCGGTGGATCGGCATCACGGGGAAGAGCTGCTTGATCGCCCAGCTGTCGGGGATCGACTGGAAGAGCGAGAAGTTGCAGAAGTAGGTGTCGGAGAGCGATGCCTCGAGCCCCTCCAGCTCCTCGGGCATGTAGTCCATCTGCTTGGCGAACTTGAGGATCTTGCGGCAGATCGACCAGTAGAGATTCTCCACGGCCGACCGCTGGTCGAGCGGCAGGTAGCCGCTGGCAAACAGGCTCATCGCCGTGTCGAGCGACTGCTGGGCGTCGTGGTAGCTCTCGAGCAGGTTGCGCACGTTGATGTTTTGGTACGACTCGTAGAGGTCGTGCAGCGGCTGCTCGGCCTCGGGCGCCGGCTCCCGCAATTCGCCGTTGCCCCCCTGCTCCGACACCCCCAGCACGCCGAAGATCAGCATGCTGTGGTAGGCCACCACCGCCCGGCCGCTCTCGGAGATGATCGTGGGGTGCGGCACGCCCGCCTCGTCGCAGGCATTCTGCACGTGGTAGACGACGTCGTTGGCGTATTCCTGCAGGCTGTAGTTGACGCTCGATTCGAAGTTGGTCTGCGAGCCGTCGTAATCGACTCCGAGGCCGCCGCCGACGTCGAGATACCGCAGGCCCGCGCCTCGCTTCACGAGCTCGGTGTACATCCGCGAGGCCTCGTTGAGCGCGGCCTTGATGTGGCGGATGTTGGTGATCTGGCTGCCCTGGTGAAAGTGGAGCAGCTGCAGGCAGTCTTCCATGCCCTTCGACTCGAGCAGGTCGAGCCCCTTGATCAGTTCGCTGGCCGTGAGGCCGAACTTGCTGCGGAAGCCACCCGACGCCTGCCAGCGGCCGCTGCCGCGGGTGGCGAGCTTCACCCGCATGCCGATCCGTGGCCGCACGCCGAGCTTCTCGGCATATTCGAGGATCATGTGCAGCTCGGAAAACCGTTCCACCACCGGGATCACGTGCCGGCCGACCTTCTGGGCGAGCATCGCGGTCTCGATGAACTCGGCGTCCTTGAATCCGTTGCAGATGATCGGCGTGTCGTTGTCGGCCAGCGCGATCACGGCGAGGAGCTCCGGCTTGCTGCCGGCCTCGAGCCCGAAGCGGTAGGGCTTGCCGAACTGCAGCACCTCCTCGACCACCTGTCGCTGCTGGTTGACCTTCACCGGATAGACGCAGCAGTAATCGCCGCGGTAGCCGTTTTCCTTCATCGCCGTCGCGAAGACGCCGTGGATCTCGCCGAGCCTGTGCTGCAGGATCTCGCCGAACCGCAGCAGGATCGGCAGGTCGATGCCGCGCACCTGCAGCCGATCGACGAGCGCCTTGAGGTCGATGCTCTTCGTCGGGCTCTTGTCCGGATGGACGAGCAGGTTGCCGTTGGGGCCGACCGAGAAATACCCGTTGCCCCAGCGGGCCACCTCGTAGAGTTCGGCGGCATCCGCCGGGCTCCAATGATCGACGTCGAGATCGACTGCCATCCATCGTCCTCGTGAAGGTCCGGCCGGCCGGG
>JBIIOM010000250.1:0-3710 GCA_044336925.1 Pirellulales bacterium | reverse complement strand
GCGCCGCTCTGCTCCGACACCGAATTCCTGCGCCGCGTGACGCTCGACCTCACCGGCCTGCCTCCCACGGCAGGCGAGGTGAAGGCGTTCGCCGCCGACGGCCGCGACGTGCGGGTGAAACGGGCCGCGCTCGTGCAGAAACTGCTCGCGAGCGACGCCTTCGTCGAGCACTGGACGAACAAGTGGGCCGACCTGCTCCAGGTAAACCCGAAGTTCCTCGGCAAGGAGGGGGCGCAGGGACTCCGCGACTGGATCCGCGGCCAGATCGCGGCCAACTCGCCCTACGACCAGTTCGCCCGCGAGATCCTCACGGCCTCGGGCTCCAACCGGGAGCACCCGGCCGCTGCCTACTTCAAGACGCTCCGCGACCCCGCGCTCACGATGGAGAACACCACGCACCTGTTCCTCGGCGTGCGGTTCAACTGCAACAAGTGCCACGACCATCCGTTCGAGCGCTGGACGCAGGACCAGTATTTCGAGACGGCCGCGTTCTTCGCGCAGTTGGCCTTCGAGAAGGATCCCGAGAGCAAGGATCGCACGATCGGCGGCTCGGCGGTCGAGGGGGCCAAGCCGCTCTGGGAAGTGGTGAAGGACGCCCCCACCGGTGAGATCAAGCACGACCGCACCGGCAAGGACGTGCCGCCGAAGTTTCCCTTCGAGTGCCGGTTCCCGGCGGCCGAGAAGCCGTCGCGGAGGCAGCAACTCGCTTCCTGGCTCACCTCGCCCGACAACCCCTACTTCGCGCGGAGCTACGTGAACCGGCTCTGGGGCTATCTCTTCGGCACCGGCATCATCGACCCGATCGACGACATCCGCGCCGGCAATCCACCGAGCAATCCGGCGCTGCTCGACCATCTCACGAAGTCGTTCGTGAACGGCGGGTTCGACATGCGGAAAACGCTCGCCGAGATCTGCACGTCGCGGACCTACGGCCTGGCGATCACGAGCACGAAGTGGAACGAGGACGACAAGATCAACTACTCTCGCGCGCTGCCCCGAAGACTGCCGGCCGAGACGCTCTTCGACACGCTCCACGCCGCGGTCGGTTCGCCGACGAGGTTTCCCGGCTATCCCGTCGGCACCCGGGCGGCGGCGCTGCCCGACGTCGCGAGCGCTTTGGGCGGCGGGTTTCTCCAGACCTTCGGCAAGCCGGCCCGCGAGAGCGCCTGCGAATGCGAGCGGGCGGGCGGATTGTCGCTCGGTCCGGTGATGGCGCTCGTGAGCGGCCCGGCCGTGGGCGACGTGCTCGCCGACCCGGCGAGCGAGCTTGCGAAGCTCGTGAAAACGCAGTCCGATGATCGCCTGCTCGTCGAGGAGGTCTTCCTGCGGATCCTCAACCGGCCGAGCAAGCCCGCGGAGGTGTCGGCGGTCACCGGACTGATGCAGGAGATCGCCGCCGATCACGACGCGCTCGCGAAGGACCTCGCGGCGGCCGAAGAGGCGTGGAAGACGGAGAAAGTGAAGCGGGAGCAGGCCCGCCTCCAGGAAATCGCCGCCGCGAAATCCGCGCTCGACGCGGCGACGGCGGCCTACGAGCCGACCCGAATCGATCTGGAGAAGAAGCGGGCCGAACGGATCGCCGCGGCCGTGGCGTCGGTCGAGAAGCACCTCGGCGACCCCGAGGCGGCCCTGCGGCACTACGAGGAGCAGGCGGCGAAGATGCCGGCCTGGCAGGTGGCGAAGGCGG
Organism: Pirellulales bacterium; assembly: GCA_044336925.1. Taxonomy (GTDB): domain Bacteria; phylum Planctomycetota; class Planctomycetia; order Pirellulales; family UBA1268; genus RGVT01. The sequence continues at coordinate 2,023 of JBIIOM010000250.1, read as the reverse complement.
TTTCGATCGCCGGAACGACTCCCGGCACGACGTTCGAGACGCTGCCCGATGGCTCGGTTCTCATGTCGGGCACACACGCCGCCACGTCGGAGATCAACTTCTCGGCCGAGGTCGCCGACGCGAGCGACGTGAAGGGGCTTCGGGTCGAGGCCATTCCCGACCCGCGGTTGCCACGGGGCGGGGCGGGGCGGGCCCCCGATGGAAGTTTCGTCGTGACGGAGGTCTCGGTGGACGTCGCGCCCGCTTCACGGCCGAACGCCACGACGCCACTCGCGCGGCAGAAGCCGCAGGCCGACTTCTCGGCCGATGGCTTCAACGTCGCCCAGGCCGCCGACAACGACATCTCCAGCACCGATCGTGGTTGGAGCGTGGCGCCGCGGCAGCAGGAGATCCACTGGGCGGTGTTCGAGCTCTCCGGCGCCCCTGAAATCAAGGAGCCGGCGCGGATCACCGTGAAGATCCGCCACGCCTACAAGGGCGGCCGGCACGAGCTGGGGCGGTTCCGCATCTCGTTCACCTCCTCGCCGGTGCCGCATGCCGTCGGGGTCGCGGCCCGCGCCGCCGAACTGGCCGCCATCCCGCGGGAGAAGCGGTCGGCCGCGGAATCGGCGGAGCTCGCCTCGATCGTGGCCGCCCGCGACCCGCTGCGTGAGAAATTCGCGGCCGACCTGTCCGCGGCCACGAGGCCGGCTCCCCCCGACGCGAAGCTGACGGCCCTCGCCGCCGATCTCGCCGAAGCCGAGAAGCCGGTGGCCGACGATCCCGCGGTCGTCCGGCTGCGGTCCGACGTCGCCACGAGCGCCAGGCAACTCGCCGATCGGCGTCTCACGGCGATCCAGGATCTCGCCTGGGCCCTCGTGAACAGTCCGGCGTTCTTCTTCAATCACTGATTCCCGCCCACCCGTTTCAAGGAGCTCCCGCCATGCTCGTCATCCCCGGCCGCCCAGGCAAGGATCTCTGCGATCCGCATCTCGGCACGAGTCGCCGCGCGCTGCTCCGCGCGGGAGCGATCGGCCTGTTCGGCGTCTCGCTGCCGAACCTGCTCCGCCTCCAGGCGGCGGCCGCAAATGAATCGACCGCCGGGGCGAAGAAGGCCCCGGGCTGGAACCGCGCCAAGAGCGTGGTGCTCGTGTATCTGCAGGGAGGCCCGAGCCACATCGACCTCTTCGACCCCAAGGAAAACGTTCCCGACAACGTGAGGAGCACGTTCAAGAACATCCCCACGAAGTTGCCGGGCGTGCAGTTCACGGAAAACATCCCCAAGCTCGCGGCGATCAACGACCGCTTCACGCTCATCCGCTCGATGAACTATACGCCCAACGGGCTGTTCAACCACACGGCGGCGATCTACCAGATGATGACGGGCTACACGACCGACAAGGTGAGCCCCTCCGGCCAGCTCGAGCCGCCAAACGCGAAGGACTTCCCCAACTTCGGCTCCAATATCGTCCGGCTCAAGCCCACCGACGAGCCGATGCTGCCGTTCGTGATGCTGCCGCGGCCGCTCCAGGAGAGCAACGTCGTGGGGAAGGGGGGCACGGCCGGGTTCCTCGGCCGCGACTTCGACCCCTACACGCTCTATCCCGAGGGGGACGATCTGGACATGAGGAAGATGGATCGGATACGCGTGGACGACCTCCAGCTGCGGACCGACGTCTTCGCCAAGCGGCTCGAGCGGCGGGCGAAGCTCCGCGAGCTCATCGACCGCACGATGCCCGAGCTCGACAAGGCCGTGGCCGACTACAAGCTCGACGAGTACTACGGCCGGGCCCTCGACCTCGTGATCTCGGGGCGGGCCCGTGAGGCCTTCGCGATCGACCGCGAGCCGACGAAGCTCCGCGACACCTACGGCCGCAACACGTTCGGGCAGAGCCTGCTCCTCGCCCGGCGGCTCGTCGAGGCGGGCACGAAGGTCGTGGAGGTGATCTGGCCGAAGTTCGCCAACTCCGACAACCACTCCTGGGACCACCACGTGGGCCTCGACAAGCGGATGAAGGACCAGTCGGCCCCGATGCTCGACCAG
>JBIIOM010000055.1:0-12655 GCA_044336925.1 Pirellulales bacterium | reverse complement strand
GCGGCGATGCAGGTGACGAGGGGCAGCGGCATGACACACGCCTACCCCGGAGTAGACCGCTTGCTCCGCAAGCGGATCTTCTGGGGATCCGCTTCGGGACGAAGCGGTCTACTTTGGACTTTGCGGGTCGTGACGGTCGGGCAGTTTTGCCGGAAAACCATCGCCCCGCGGCGGGCGGTCAGCCGATATGTCCATCGAAGGAATGCCGTGGCCGGCACACCCTCCAGCGGAATCATTCCATGCGGCGGAGTTTTCAGGCGGTGGTGTATCGCACCATCGGCCAAGCGGCGATCTTTTCGCTCCTGTCGGTGTCGCTCGCTGCCAATCCTGGCGAAGTGCGGGCGATCGAGATGTTTACCTACTTCGGCGACGGCAGCCGGATCGGGCTGCCGAGCCTCGAGGTGCCGATCGAAGCCTATCCGGGCATCCCGCTCCGCAGTGATCGGATCCGGGCGCGGAATCGAGCGATGATGATGCGCCGCGGCATGCCGGCCCAGCCGGGAATGCCGCCGGCGGAACAGCCGGCGCCCGGCGTCACGATCCGCTCCCTGCCCGTGCTCGAGCAGGAACGCATTCAGATCCCAACCCGGTAGGGTAGGCTTCAGCCTGCCTCGTAAACCGCTTCGAAGTAGACCGCTTGCTCCGCAAGCGGTTTGCTCTCGGCAGGCTGAAGCCTACCCTACTTCGGCATTTGCCTTGCAGAACGGGCTTCAGCCTGTCCTACTTCAGCCGCCGCCGGCTTCGCCCTTGAGCTTCGCGAGCAGGTCGGATGCGTCGGGCCGCGTGGCGAACATCGGCTCGTTGGCGAGCACTTCCTCGAGGATCTTCCGCGCGCGGTCCTTTTCGCCGCGGTCGGAGAGGAGTTTGGCCACGTAGTAGGCGCCGTCGGTGGTCAGGGCGTTGTTCTGCGTGATCTGCGCCAGGATCTTCTCGGCATCCTCGCGGCGGCCGAGCTTGTAGTAGACCCAGGCCAGCGTCGTGAGGGCGTTGACCTGCTGCGGCGAATTCTCGCGATGCATCGCCGCGTTGGCCTCGGCCATTTCCAGCGCCCGCTGCCGGGATTCCTTGTCGTCCGACTCGATGAGCACGAGCGCCAGCGAGTTGGAGGCGGGGAAGTTGCCGGGCGACTGCACGTGGGCGTCGTAGAAGAATTTTTCAGCCGTCTTGTAATCGCGGGCCACGCGGGCGATCGCGCCGCGGACGACCTTCCCCTCGAGGCTCTTGGCGTCGATGGAAAGCGCCTGCTCCGCGATCGACTTCGACCGCTCGAGATCCCCCTGGCCGAGATACCACTGCGACGCCGCCAGCAGCACGGCGGGATCCTTCGGGGCCTCCTTGATGGCGGCCTCGATCAGCTTCTTGGCGGTCTCGCGCTTCTTGGCGTCGTCGTAGAGCCGGGCCATCGCCAGCTCCGGCTGCACCGCCTTCGTGTCGAGCTTCTTCGCCTCGCGGAATTGCTCGAGCGCTTCCTGCGGCTTGCTCAACTGGAAGAGCACGATGCCCATCCGCTGGTGGGCGCTGGCGTTGTCGGGATCGAGATCGATCCAGCTCTTGAGGTGGCCCTGCGCCGCCTCCCACTGCTTGCGGGCCTCGGCCACCGCGGCATTGCCGGCGTGGCAGCGAATCTCGAAGTCGCGCTTCCGCTTGGCATTCTCCGTGTATTCGCCCGAGAGTTGCGTCGCCTTTTGAAAGAGCATGTCGGCGTCGGTCACGCGGCGATCCTGAAACGCGAGATCGCCCATCATCAGGTAGGGCTCGGGATCCTTCGGAAACTTGATCACCGCCTCCTCGAGCTCGGCCCGCGCCGGGCCGAGCTGGTTCACGCTCAGCCAGAGCATCGCCATCATCACGCCCGGCGGCGCCACCTTCACGTTGTTGCTCTTCACCCGCTCGAGGATGGCGCGGCAGCCGTCGATGTCGCGGTCGCGGAAGCGATTGATCGCGCCGGTGACCTCCTGGGTCTGCGAGTCATCGGAGACGGCCTTGCCGATGAGCGTCTGCGCGGTGATCTGGGCATGGGCCGACGTGCCGGCCAGGGCGAACAGGAGGCCCGCAGCCACGAGAAACGCGTTTCGCACCGCGGTCACCACAACCACCGCGCACCTGCTGCCGTGCATCGTCATGTTGACGGTCTCCTGATTCATGCCAAACAAAAGAATATTCGAAAGGTATTTGATCCCAGCCCCAAACACGCCGGCCAAGACCTGGGTTATCCTAACGGCCTCGAACAGTTTCCGCCACCGACCCCCGCTTGAGAACACGGCCCCCCCGGGCCGCGCCGCCGATGCTGCTGGGAGCCGTTTTCGAACGCGAAATCAGGTTTGCGCCGCGGGCCCGTGGGCTCTTCGTCGCCCGTGCCGTCTATTCAGCGGCCCTCCTGGCGATCATCGCCACCTGCTGGCTCGTGGTCACCGGCACCCAGTCGGTCACCACGGCCGGCGACACCGCCCGGTTCGGGGCCACGCTCCTGCGGATTCTCGCCCCGCTCCAGCTCAGCCTGGCCACGCTCGCCGCCGCCCTGACGGGGGCCGTGGCCGTCACCGTGGAAAAGGATCGCCGCACGCTCGAACTTCTGCTCGTCAGCCGGCTCTCCGACCGCGAACTCGTGCTCGGCAAGCTCGCCGCCAGCCTCGTGCGTGTGATGCTCCTGCTCCTCGCCGCCGTGCCCGTCTTCGTGATCGCCGGGCTTTTCGGCGGCGTGACGGCCGGGCAACTCGGGCGGCTCTTCGCCGTGACGGCCGCGACCGCGCTCGCCGCGGCGAGCATCGCCACGACCGTCGCCTTCTGGAAGGAGACCACGTTTCAGGCGCTCTCGATCACGATGTTCGCGCTCGTGGCCTGGGTGGCCGCCGGGGAGCTGGCCGCCGCGCGATTCGGCGCCGACGCCGGCGCGATCGTCTCGCCGGCCCGCGCCGTGTTCGCCGCGCTCAAGCCCTTCGGACTGCCGCTGCTCTGGCCTTTCCTCGGCCTCTGCGCGGCGATCATCGTCGGCACCAATGCGATCGCGATGAGGCAGGTGCGCCGCTGGAGCCTCGCGGGGGAGCCGCGGCAGCAGACGACCGGCCTGCCGATGGCCGCCCGCCCTCGATCGCGCGAGGTCTGGAGCAATCCGATCCTCTGGCGGGAGATCTGCACGCGGGCCCACGGCCGCGCGATCCTGCTCGTGCGGCTCGCCTGGCTCGTGCTCTTCGCCGCGGCCGTGGCCGGGATCGTGGCGGAGTCGCGCGCGGCCCGCGCCGATCGTCTCGCGGTGGCGGTGGCCGTGGTGCCGATGGCGCTGGCGAGCCTCGTGGCGGTGGCGGCCCTCGCCGTCACGAGCGTGACGACCGAGCGCGACCGCGGCTCGCTCGACCTCCTGCTCGTGAGCGATCTCGAGCCGGAGGAATTCATCTGGGGCAAGCTGCTCGGCGTGCTCGGCGTGGCCCGCGAGATCGTGATCCTGCCGCTCGCACTGTGCGGGGCGCTGGCGGCGACCGGCATCGCGACCGTCGAAGACGCCCTCTATCTGGCGCTCGGCATGGCGATCCTGCTCTTCTTCGCCGCCGTGCTCGGGCTGCACGTCGGGCTTTCCTATCCGTCTTCGCGGCGCGCGATCGCCGTGGCGCTCGGGACGGTGGCCTTCCTCTTCGTCGGCGTGGCCACCACGATGCGGATCATGGTGGCCTTCGGCTCGAGCTTCGAGCTGCAGCTCGCCCCCTTCCTCGCCGCGATCGTCGGCGGCGCCGTGGGACTCTACGCGGCGCTCTCGGCCCGCAATCCCTCGCCGGCGATCGCCTGGGCCGCGGCGCTCCTGCCGAGCCTGACGTTCGTGGCGATCACCGGATTCCTGCAGGGCAACTCGCTGCAGGTGCTGCTCGTGACGGCCACCGCCTACGGCTTCGCGACGGCGAGCCTGCTCGTGCCGGCGATCGGCGCCTTCGACCTGCTCACCGGCCGCACCACTACCGGCGAATGACCGCGGGCTCGCCAGTGGCCGGGCCGCTCGAGAGCGCCGCAAGCCGCTTCTCGATCTCGGGCGTCGCGCCGCCGCGGGCGACCACCTGACGGTAGACCTCCAGCGCGTCGGCAGGGCGGCCGAGCGATTCAAGCGCCATCCCCTCGAGCGCGAGCACGTCGGGCGGAGTGTTGTTCGGGCCGTAGGTCTCGCCGAGGATGCCGAGCGTGGCGAGCGCCCGCTGCGGGCGATCGAGCCTGCGATAGACCTCGGCGGTGGCCAGCAGCACCTCGCGATCATCGGGCGCGATCGACAGCGCCCGATGGAAGTCGGCGAGCGCGTCTTCGGATCGGCCGCGGGCAAGAGCCACCTGCCCGTGCAGGGCCCAGGCGTCGGCCGACCGCGGCGCGGCCCGCACGGCGTTGGCGGCGAGCCGGTCGGCGTCGTCGAGCAGGCCGAGCTCCATGTACATGCGGCCGCCGTCGATGGAGAGGCCGACGTCGCCCGGCGAGAGTTCCAGCGCCGCGGCGATCTGCCGCACCGCCTCCAGATGCTCGCCGCGCTTCCAGAGCACGTCGGCATAGTGACGCCGGGCATCGACGTCGGTGGGGCAGCTCTTCACGGCGCGTTCAAGCAGCCCCTCGGCCCGCAAGAGGTCGTTGCGATCGGCCGCGGCGAGGCCCTCGTTGGAAAGCCGACGCGCCGTCGCGAGATCCTGCGGCACCGGGCCGCGAGGCATGAGCCTGCACCCCGATCCGACCGACGCGATGGCGATCGCGGCGGCGGTGCATGACGCGGCTATTGATAAGCGGGCATCCACGGGCGGCGGACTGTATCTGCCCGGCCACCGGCCAACAACGGCGTCGGGGCTCTTGCGGCGGGACGAATCCCCGAAACCGGCATTGCCGGGGCTCCGCCCCCTGCCCCGCTTGCCAGGTCGCGAGCAAACGGCGGAAACGGGGTTGTGAGCCCACGGCCGCCCCCCTACCAATCCCGCATGGCAATCCACATCCACCGCGTGTCAGGCCGTGCCGGCGCCATGGCGGCGTGTCTCTTCGCGCTCGCCGGCTGCGACATCCGCGACGAGGCGGTGCTGCCCGTCATGCCCGACCTGCTCGTCGGCGGCGCGGACATGGCCACCGGGTCGGGCGCGGGGCATGGCATCGAATATGTGAGTGGCTACGAGTCCGGCCTGAAACGGGCGGCCGCCGAGCGGAAGCCGCTCGTGCTCATCTTCAAGGCCACTTGGTGCCGGTTCTCCGCCGAGCTCACCCAGCGGACGCTCGCCGACGAGCGGGTGGTCGGCCTCTCGCGACAAAGCGTCTGCGTGATGGTCGATGCCGACCGCGACGCCGCCATCTGCCGGCGGTTCGGCGTGAAGGCCTTTCCGACGCTCGTCATCCTGCCGGTCGATGGCGGCGAGCCCAGCCGCAAAACCGGGCGGCCCACCGCCGCGGCGGTGGTCGCGGATCTCGAAAAGGCCCTCGACCCACCGCACATCGCCGGCGCCGCGCCAGCCGGATCGATTCTTGAGTAGCATGGCGGCCATGGCGAAGGAAACCTTTCACGCATACCCCTGGTGGAGCCCGCGGTTTTGGCACGGCATGCCCCTGGGCACCTGGCTCGGCCTCGTCGCCGAGCATGGCGGCCGCGCGTCGCTTTCACGCTGGGGGCTGATGGGCACGATCACCACGGCCGCGGCCTTCAACTCGGTCGCCGAGCCGCTCTCGATGGCGCGATTCCGGCGGCAGCTGCAAAACCCGCCGGCCACCGATCCGCCGCTCTTCATCATCGGCCACTGGCGCTCGGGCACGACGCTGCTCCACGAGCTGCTCATGCTCGACGATCGGTTCTGCTGCCCGACCACCTACCAATGCTTCGCCCCGGGCCACTTCCTGCTCACCGAGCAGTTGGTGACGTCGGCCCTGAGCTGGATCATGCCGTCGAAGCGGCCGATGGACGACGTCTCGGCCGGCTGGCACCGTCCGCAGGAGGACGAATTCGCGCTGGCCAACATGGGCGCCCCATCCCCCTACCGCCGCATGGCCTTTCCGGTGACGTCGCCCGACCGGCCGCAGGCGCTCGACCTCGCCACGCTCTCTCCCGAAGACCTCGCGACGTGGAAGCGGACGATGCGCCTGTTTCTCGCGCTGTTGGCGATCCGCGATCCGCGCCGCCCGGTGCTCAAGAGCCCACCGCATACGGCGCGGATGGCGGTGCTCGCCGACATGTTTCCGGGCGCGCGGTTTCTCCACGTGGTTCGCGATCCGTTCGTCGTCTTCCCCTCGACGACGCGGCTGTGGCGGTCGCTCCATCGTTCGCAGGCGATGCAGGTCGACACGGGCGAGGCGCTCGAACGCTACGTGTTCGCCGCGTTCGACGAGATGTATGCCGCCTTCGAGCGCGACCGGGCGACACTGCCGCCGGGCAGCATGCTTGAGATCCGCTACGAAGACCTCGTGGCCGACCCGGTGGCCCGCATGCGCGAGGTCTACGACAGCCTCGAACTCGGCGGGTTCGACCGCGCGCTGCCTCACTTCGAGCGGCAGGCCCGCTCGATGAAGCGCTACCGCACCAACACCTACTCCCACGACCCGCGGCTCGTGGCCGAGATTTCGCAGCGCTGGCGACCGTTCATCGAGCGGTATGGCTACGCGCCCCCTGCTCCCGCCTGAGGCGGACCTTCGGGTCGGCCTCCATGCTCTTCATCTCGTCCTGGAATTCCTGCGGCGTCATCCGGATCCGCTTCTCGAACCGCAGCCGCGCGAGCCCCCACTGCGCCGCCGCCACGGCCGCGGCGGCGGCCACGGTGGGAAACGTCAGCGACCGCACGACGCCGAGCCAACGGTCCGCGCCCGCCGTCGCATCGGCGGTCGAAGCGAGCCCGACGAGGGGCCCCGCCGCGAAGCAGGCGGCCGCGACGATCACCGCGAGGCCGATGGCATTGGTGACGATCGCCGCGAGCGTCTGCCCCGAAAAGATTCGCGACAGGCCATTGAGCGGATCGATCCGCTGCCAGGTGGGCGCGGCCCTCTCGAGCCGCCAGGCCGAGCCGTCGAGCACCGCCCGCAGCGCGAGCCCCACGGCTGCGGCGGCGAGCACGACGGCGACCGTCGGCACGACGAGCGGCAAGGGGGGCGGCACCATCTCGGCGAGCGGGTCGGCCGGCCCGCGGATCGCGGCGACGAAGGAGCGGCGGAAGAAGTCGATCGCCGCCGGCACGGTGAGCGTGAGCCAGCCCGGCACGAGCACGAGCGCGGTCGCGGCCATCGCCACGGCCGCGAAGACGGCGGCCGTGGGCATCCCGCCCTGCGTGCGGGCAGCCTCGCGGCGGCGCGGCGTCGCGGGGATCACGCGGTCGGAAGCGTCGGCCATCGTCTCACCTCGCGCCGAAGCATTCTTCGATCGGCCCCTGGGCGATCACGCCGAAGCCTCCCGACCAGGCATCGGCCCCCAGATACACCACGGCGAGCAGCACGAGCGCCGCGAGCGCCTGCAGCATGCCGCTGGCCGGCGTGAACGGCACCGTCCGCAGGCAGATCGCACAGGTGAGGTGGAAGGAGATCACGGCGACGAGCGCCGGGATCGCGAGCGTGACGGCGAGCGCCAGCGCCGCGGCCGGCAGCCGCACGGCGATGTCGGCCAGCGACCAGGCAGCCGGGCCCGCCGCGGGGAGGAGCGTGCCGATCGGCATCGCGCGGACGCTGTCCACGAGGCCCGCGGCGATCGCCCCGAGTCCACCGGCGGCGATGAAGCCGCCGCAGCTCACCCACCAGGCGAGCCGCGCCATGCCGGCCGACTGGGCATCCCCTTCGGGAGCGAAGTCGTCGGCCCACGAAAGCCCGGCCGCGCTGCCGAGGATCCCGCCGGCCCAGGCTCCCGCCGATGCGATCGCTGCGATGGCCGTGCCGATCGCGAGCCCAGAAAGCGCCTCGCCGGCGACGACGACGAGCGGGGCAAAGCCGGCTGACGCAGCGGCCGAGAGCGGCGAAGCGGCAACCGCGGCCGGAAAGGCGAGCACGGCGAGCCCGAGGGCGAGGGCGAACAGCCCGCGGATTGTCAGCCCCGGCAGCACCGTCGCCGACGCGACGACGGCGACGAGCACGCGGGCAAAGACCCCCGCTGCCACGATCGACTCGGGCGAGACCGCGGCGGCATCCATGGCTCACGGTCCTCCGGCGCAGCTGCGGACCAGATCGACCAGGCGCTCGAGCATCCACGGCATCATGACGAAGAGGGTCGCGGCGATCGCCACCAGCCGGGGCACGAGGCCCACCACCTGTTCGTGGATGCCGGTGGACGCCTGCACGATCCCCATCACGGTGCTCGTCGCGAACGAGACGACGAGCACGGGCGCGATGACGAGGATGCCCGAGAGCAACGCCTGCCTCACGATCTCCACCAGGTCGGCCTCGGCCATCGCATCCATTCCTTTTCGAAAGCCGGCGGGCCTCTTCACGAGGCCGCGGGCAGCATGCTGTCGAGCAGCGTTTTCACCACGAGCGACCAGCCGTCGGCCATCACGAAGACGAGCAGCTTGAGCGGCAGCGAGACGAGCGTGGGGGGCAGCATCACGAGCCCCGTCGAGACGACGAGCGTGGCCACGATCAGATCGAGCACGAGAAACGGCAGGAGCAGCCGGAAGCCGATGGCGAACGCCGTCTCGAGTTCGCTGACGAGGAACGCCGGCAGGAGCGACTCCACCGGCACGTCGTCGTAGGTCTTGATCTCCTTCGGCGCCGCGGGATGGCGCGAGAGGAAGAGGAGCAGCGTATCGCGGTTGCCCGCCTGCTCGATCTGCCCGGCCATCCAGCGCCGGATCGGCAGCGTGCCGCGGGCGTAGGCCTCGGGCAGTTCGATGGCTCCCCGCTGGTAGGGCTCGACGCCGTCGCGGTAGGCCTGCGTCCACACCGGCCACATCACCATCGCGGACAGAAAAATGGCCAGCGACGTGACGATCTGATTGGAGGGCAACTGCTGCGTGCCGAGCCCCTGGCGCAAGAGCGACAGCACGACCGACATCCGCACGAACGACGTCGTCATCAGGAGCACCGCGGGCGCGAGACTCGCCACGCCAAGCATGAGCGCGGCCGAAAGCGACGTGTCGAGCGACCGCGTGCCGGCGAGACGGCCCAGGATTCCAGCCCACGAATCGGCCGCGGCGGAGGCGAGGGGCGAAGCCGGCGCGGCGGGAGCGGCAACCGGAGTCACAGCGGCCGGGTCGGGCGGGGCTAGATCGGCTGGATCGGCGGCGAGCGTCGGTGCGGCGAGCGCGGCCGCCACGAGCAGCGCGGAGGCGACCGTGCGCGGACCGGACGGCCGCGTGGGCCGGGGCCGCAGCGGTGGCTGCACGCCGCGGCAGGCGGCTGCGATGCAGGCGGTGGCCTGTGGATCGCTCAGTTCGGAGAGCGTCTGGCAGCCCGATGCCGAGACGCTGACGAGCAACGTCTTCGGGCCGAACCGCACGATCCGCACCGAATGCGGTCCGCCGAGCGAAGCCGTGCCGAGCACGTCGAAGACATCGGGGGGCAGCGTCGGCTCGCGGCGCTTCCCGAGCAGCCGCAGCGCCACGATGGCGGCGAAGCCGGCGGCCAGCATGCCGAGGATCTTCCAATCGACGAGCGCCGGCGCGGTCGGCCGTCCGGTCGCCGGCGCTGACGCAGTCTGCGTGGGGACGAAGGCGACGGGCTCGATCGAGCGTGCCGCCGGGGGCGCCGGCGCGATCGGAACCGCATCGTCGCCGCGGGCCGCGGTCGGCAGCGCCACACAGATCATGGGCACCACGGCCCACGCGCGCAGGCGGGTGTGAATGCCGGTCGGCGGCCATGCGGGCGAAATCATGCTGCAGCCCTGCTCTCGCGGCGCGATGCCGTGCCCCTGGCCGGCTCCTCGTCGGAAAAATCGTCGTGGGAGCCTTCGTCCACCTGCGACCAATCGATCCGGGAATGGCTCGTCCGTCGCGGCGCGGCATACGCGGCCGGGGCATCGTGCCCGCGGGCGCCGAGCCACCAGAGCAGGCCGGCAAGCAGGCCGACGCACACGCTCAGGCCGGCCAGCCAGACCTCGCGCGGCAGCTTGCGGGCATCGAACCGATGGTCGCTGCTGGTGAAGTCGGCGAACAGTTCCGCGAGCGAGACGTTGTGATCGGATGCTTGCTCCGCGGCCACGGGGGCCGCCGGCGTGCGGGCCGCGTCGCGCCGCGGCTGCGCCGGAACGGCCGCCGGAAAACTCGTGATCACCACGCGTCGGCCGGCAGGCTCGACGGTGGCGGGCATCATCTGCGCGACGAGCGACCGGATCCGCTCGATCTCGGCGGCCTCGACCGCGGCCCGGCTCGGCAGGCCCTGGCCGGACCGTTCACGGGCCGCGTGCGCCGCCTGCAGATAGGTATCGGGGATCGCGATCGACACGTGCACCGTGCCGAGCGTGTCGCCGCGGGCAAGTCGCGCGGGCTTGGGCTCCGGTGCCGGCGCCAAAGCCGGCGCGATCGTAATCTCGGCCGGAGCGTTGGCATCGGCCTGCTTTTGCGCTGGCTCGGCCGGGGGCAGCGCCGGAACGGGGGCGGCTTCCACGGGCGGCGCGGGCTCGGCAAACGCGATGGTGACATCGACGATCGCCCCCTTCACGAACGACAGCGACTGCCGCACCTTCGAGGCCAGCGCCCGCTCGTAGGCGAGCTTCCGGCCAAACGCGGGATCGGCTGCAGCGGCGGCGTCTTCCTCGAGCGGCCCGACGAAGACGCGGCCGCTGCGCAGGTCGGTCACGGCGACGCGTTCGGCGGAGAGCCCCGCGATCGAGGCGGCGACGAGGATGCGGATCGCCTGCACGCGGGTGGCGTCGAGTTCGGCATCGGGCTGCGTGCGAATGCTCACGCTCGCCGTCTTCACGGTGCCGCCGGCCAGGCCGGCCTGCTCCTCGACGTCGTAGAGCACCGCGGCGCGTTCGATCCCCGGCATCGAACAGAGCACGAGCGAAAGCTCGTCCTGCGTGGCCACCCGCAGCAATTCGGACTGCACCGCCTTGCTCTGCCACGGGCTGTTGTTGGCGAGCGCCCGCCGCAGGCTGCCGCCAAACTCCCGCGGCAACGCCTCGGCATCGACGAGCGCCCGCATGTAGGCGCTCTGCCGGCTGCGGGGCACGTAGACCTTTCCGCCTTCGGTGCGATAGTCGGTGAGCTGTACGCGGTCGAACGCCGCCTCCATGATCGCCAGTTCCGACGAGGGCAGCACGCTGCCTGCGAGCAGCTCCGTCTCCTCGCGGATCGGACGGTCGCGAAGCAGCCACGCCGCCCAGCCGACCGACGCGGCCACGAGGCCGAGCGCGATCACCTGCGCGGGCGAGACGAACGGCCGACGGCCGGAATGCGGGAGGGAATGGTGTGCGTCCATGCACGGCCCTTCTTGAGAGATACGAATAGAAACCGTGGCCCCGTTCAGGCGGCGCGGCGACGCAGCCTCCGGTGCGGCAAGCGGAGCGTCAGCGCCCGCCCGCCCTCGGGGCAGGCCGCGGCGGTGAGCCGGCCGCCCACCTGCTCGAGCAGGGGCTGCACGGCGTGTTCGACGGGAGCCGAGTCGGCGGGCGGAGCGGCGGGACCCGAATCGGCGACCTCGATCTCGATCGAGTCGGCATATTCGACGCTCGTGACCACGACCTCGCGCTCCGCGGGCATCTCGCCGGCCTGCGTGAGGGCGGCGTTGTCGAGCGCGGCCGAAACGAGCTGCGTGAGGATCGCGCGGATCGCGGTGGGATCGACCTGCAGCACGTGGCGGTCGGCGACGTCGATCGTGACGGAGCAGCCACGCGGGCCGGCGGGCAGACCGCGCCGCGCCGCGAGAACCTCCTCGACGATCGACTCGATCAGCCCGCGCGGGCGAACCATCGGCAGAATGCGGGGCTCTTCGTGGTCGGCAGACATGCAAGCTCCTTCCAAGGGATGCCCCGGGGGGCGGAGGCCTCAGTCGCGGCCGCACGATGCGGCCACGGGTGCGGAGGTTCCGCAGACTTCGTCCATCAGCCAGCGGTTGATGTCGGCGAGCACCGCCTTCGAGAGCGGATTCGACCCGGGGTAGATCCGCATGGCGAGCATCGCCCCGGCCGCGTGGAAGAGCCGGAGCGTCTGATCGGTGTGGCGGGCGGCAGCGGGCGACGCCTCGCGATTGCAGCAGAGCAGCATCGGCAGCCGGCGCACGTCGAAGAGCCGCGAGAAGAGGCCTTCCTCGAGCGGAAACGCACCGCCGAGCGACACGATGCCGCCGAAGGCCTGCGGATGGCGGCAGGCGATCCGGAAGGCTTCGGTGCCCCCGGCCCCCTGCCCCACGAGATAGATGCGCGACGGATTGACGCTCGCCCGATCGCAGACGCGGTCGATCGAACGCCAGACGGCGTCTTCGCGATCGATGGCGGTGGCATCGTCAGCGGCGAGCACCGGCTCGACGGCGAGAAAGTTCCGCAGGCTGACCCGCTTCATCGCGCGGCCGAGGTCGAACCGATGGTTCGCCGGATCGGGGAGCCAGACGAGCAGCGGATAGTCGTATCCGGGTTCGTAGCCGAGCGGCGTAAAAAGCCGATCGTCGCCGAGCCAGGCATGGGCGTCGCCGGAGCGCCGCGGAGACTCGAGGCGGCGTGGCATTCGACTTCTCATCAGGCACCTGTCGCGACGGGAAAGCGCGGCGGGGCGCGACGGCGAACGTCGCAAAACCCCGCACGCACGGGGTTTGTAAT
>JBIIOM010000249.1:0-3721 GCA_044336925.1 Pirellulales bacterium | reverse complement strand
AAGCGCGAGGAGGTGCTCGTCGGTCGCGAGAAGAAGATGACGGCCTACCACGAGGCGGGCCACGCCCTCGGTGCCTGGCTGCTGCCCGGCGTGGACAAGCTCCACAAGGTGACGATCATCCCGCGCGGGCGGGCGCTCGGCGTGACGCAGCTCGTGCCGGAGGAAGACCGGATGAACATCGGCGAATCGGATCTCAACAACCGGCTCGTCTTCATTCTCGGCGGCCGCGCCGCCGAGAAGCTCGTCTTCGGCGAATACTCGGCCGGCGCGGAAAACGATCTCGTGCAGGCGACGAGGCTCGCGCGGCGGATGGTGGCCCACTGGGGCATGAGCGAGAAGGTGGGCCCCGTGGCCTGCCACGTCACCAACGACCACCCCTTCCTCGGCCGCGACGTCTACGAGCAGCGCGAGTTCAGCGACCACACCGCGCGGATCATCGACGACGAGGTCACACGGCTGCTCAACGAGGCCGCGGAGAAGTCCACGAGGCTGCTCTCCGACAACCGCGACAAGCTCGACGCGCTCGCCGCGGCGCTCGAGCAGCGGGAGATGCTCGACGACAACGAGGTGGTCGAGAT
Source organism: Pirellulales bacterium (assembly GCA_044336925.1). GTDB lineage: Bacteria > Planctomycetota > Planctomycetia > Pirellulales > UBA1268 > RGVT01. The sequence continues at coordinate 3,143 of JBIIOM010000249.1, read as the reverse complement.
CATCGGCCCGGCCGTGCCCCGCCGGCCCGGCGAGACCGTCGCGGCCACGGCGGCCGCGAGTCCCTCCCAGGCCGCCCGCGATCCGCAGTCCGGCTGACTTTCTCCAGCACGAAAGAAATCGCCATGCTCTCACACGCCGTTTACTTCACGCTGAAGGACCGCTCCGCCGCGGCGATCGCCGCGCTCGTGGCCTCCTGCAAGAAGCACCTCACCGACCATCCGGGCACGGTGCACTTCTCGGTGGGCACCTGCGCCTCCTACGACCGTCAGGTGAACGACCGCGACTTCGACGTCGCCCTCGAGATCGTCTTCGAATCGCACGCCGCCCACGACACCTACCAGACGGCCGAGCGTCACGAGGCGTTCATCGCCGAAAACGCGACGACCTGGGCGAAAGTCCGCGTCTTCGACGTCGACGTGAAGTAGGACAGGCTTCAGCCTGTCACAGTAGACCGCTTGATCCTCAAGCGGATCGGGATCCGCTTCGGGACGAAGCGGTCTGCGGGGAAGAGGCCTACGCCCCCACCCACGGAGATTGACAAGTACGTGTACTTCAGTACACTTCTTCGCGAACTGACCAACCAGCCGTTCCCCCGCGCTGGCACGGACGCACCCGTCATGATTTTTTCCTGGAACCCGTCGAAGGCGCTTGAGAACCAGCGGAAACACCGCGTGACGTTCGCCGAGGCGATGACCGTATTTGGCGATCCGCTATCATTGACAGGGTTTGATGCGATTCACTCCCAAGCCGAGGATCGGTTTGTGACCATGGGCACATCGGTCGCCGGACGGCTGCTTGTGGTGGTTCATGCCGACCGACTCGACGAAGTCAGGATCATCAGCGCCCGCGTGGCGACCCGTCGGGAGCGAAAGGATTACGAAGATGGCCAATTCCCCTGATGCGCCCGACGATGGCGACGACGAGATGCGCGAAGAATACGACTTCCGTTCTCTTCAGGGCGTTGTCCGCGGAAAGTACGCCGCAGGCTACTCGGAGCAACTCCGCACCGTGCGACTCGACCCCGATGTCGCCAAGGCCTTCGCCGATGAAGCGGCCGTGAACGCTGCCCTGCGGCAGTTCCTTGCGGAACATCCGCAGGAAACCGCCGAGTGAGGTTGTCCTCGAGTAGACCGCTCAAGTAGACCGCTTGATCCTCAAGCGGATCGGGATCCGCTTCGGGACGAAGCGGTCTACTTGAAGCGGCTCACACCACGCGGCCGCGCGAAACTGCGATCCGCCCGCTGAAGCAGGTGTCGACGTCGCTTCCTCGCAGCCGCGGCCGCTCGTGGTAGCGCGACCGATACCGCCAGCCATCATCGGCCTTCTCGTAGCCGATCGGCAGCGGCGAAGGATCGATCTCGCACTCGACGATCGCCGGAAGCTCCACCGGCTCGAGTGGGTGGGGGAAATTCACGTTCCAGAATTCCCCCATCGCGAGCGGCTGGGCGGAAGTGAACGGCTCCCCTTCCGCGCCACCGACGCCGGCGACCGCCACGAGGATCTCCGCCATCCAGCGGGCGGCACGCTCCCAGTCGATCGGCGTTTCGCGGCGATGGTAGTGCGACGCGGCGAGCGACCTCACGCCGTGCAGCGTCGCCTCGCGGGCCGCGGCCACCGTGCCCGAATGGTGGATGTCGACGCCCAGGTTGCCGCCGGCGTTGATCCCCGAGAAGACCCAGTCGAGCGACGGCGCGCCTTCCGGGAAGAGCGCGTGCAGCGCGAGCCGCACGCAGTCGGCGGGCGTGCCATCCACGTAAAACCGGTCGGGCCCCACCGGCTCGAGCACGAGCGGACGGTCGGTCGTCACGCGATGGCCGCAGCCCGAGTGGGGATCCTTGGGCGCCACGACCACCAGGCGGCACGCGCCAGGCAGCGCCCGGCGGCAGGCCGCCTCGAGCGCGGCGAGCCCCGGCGCGTCGATGCCGTCGTCATTGGTCAGGAGGATGTTCACGAGATGGCTCCTTCAGCAGAGTGATCCACGAGCGATTGGAGAATGGCCCACGCGCCGTCGGCGGCGTTCCCCGCGAGTCGGCAGACCTCCTCGGCGTCGGTGTGGTCCGGGGCATCGGGCCGCGCGACGTTCGTCACGACCGAGAAGGCGGCCACGGCGAGACCCATGCGGCGGCCGGCGACCACTTCCGGCACGGTCGACATGCCGACGGCGTCGGCGGCAAACCGCCGCAGCATCCTGTATTCGGCGCGGGTCTCGTAGCTCGGCCCGAGCAGATAGGCGTAGAGCCCCCTGCGCGCGACCGCCCCGGCCCGCCGCGCCGCCTCGAGGGCGGAGTCGACGAGCCCGGGATCGTAGTACGGTCCGGTCGGCGACACTTTTCCGGGCTCTTCCGGGAGCGCGGCCCCCCACGGCCGGCCCACGAAATCGAGATGGTCCTCGAGCACGACGATCTCGCCGCTGGTCATGTCGGGCCGCAGGCCTCCGGAGGCGTTGGTCAAAAGCAGCGTCTTGGCGCCGAGCGCGGCGAGCAATTCCACGCCGCGGGTGAGCGTTTCCGGTGGAAAGCCCTCGTAGGCATGCACGCGGCCTTGCAGCATGACGACGGGCCGGCCGCGCAGGCGGCCGCAGACCAGCCGCCCGGCATGCCCCGTCGCGGTCGAGGCGGCGAGAAAGCCGGTGGCCCGCGAGTCGATCGACCAGGCATCGTCGAGCCGGTCGGCGAGCAGGCCGAGCCCCGTGCCGAGCACCACCCCGACCGCGGCCCGCGAACCGCCGGCGGCCACGATCCGTGCGGCCGCCGCACGCGCCTCCGGCCGCGGGAGCCGCAGCGAATCGACCTTCTGTTCCGTGCGCACGACCGCTCCCAATCCGCCGTTTTCCTGCCCGCTGCGGCGGCACCCTTTGCCGCCGCACGGCCAAAATCTTATTCTCGCCCGATGGCGACGAATTGAAAACCGTCGCCCGCATGACCGCGATCAACCCGATTCGAGAGCCATCCTCAGATGACCACCCGCGCCGAAAAGTTCGCCGGACTGTCCGTCGCCATCGTCACGCCTTTTCGCAACGGCGAGGTCGACTACGCCCGCCTCCGGGAGCAGGTCGATTTCCAGGCGCAGTCGGGCGTGACCTGCATCTGCCCGGTGGGCACGACCGGCGAATCCCCCACGCTCACGCACGAGGAACACGAGC
>JBIIOM010000054.1:0-12675 GCA_044336925.1 Pirellulales bacterium | reverse complement strand
GTTCGAGCACCCGCGCCCGCCACTCGAGCGGCGCCTGGCCGAGATTCCGCAGGTCCACGTCCACGCCGAGCCGCCGCGAAAGGCGATCCGCCAAAATCATTTCCTCGGCCACCGGCAACGCCCCAGCGGTGGCGAGGTAATAACCTATGTCGAGATCGCTATCTTGAGTCGCGCCGCCTTCAATGCGACTTCCGTAGGCGTAGGCCAGGAACACGGACGTGCCGCGAAACACGTCCTCGCATGCTTGGGACGCTCGAACGACGATAGCAGATTGTTCCATTCCACTGACTATACGTTTATATGTATCTGACCGCTAGGCAGCAGGGAAAGCGTCCCGGGTGCCATTGGCGGGGCGATCCTTTATCCTGCCTTTGCCATGATGATCGGCCTGCTCAAGTCACAAATCCATCGCGCGGCGGTCACCGCTGCCTGAGGGCGCCCGGTGTTCATCCCAGCCCGGCCAATCACTCACGTCCATCTGGTCACGCTCACCGAGCGGGTACGGCGCCGCGTGATCCGGTGGTTCAGGCTCGCTCACCTGCTCGACGCTTCTGCGGCTGCCGACATCCGGCTGATCGCGTTCAGACTGTTTTACCAGTGCGAAACCATCCCTGGCCTTCGCACTGCTGGCAACCTCCGGTTGCTGCGGAGTTCCTGTCCGCGAGCCGGGGCCGATTCGGAAAATCCTTACGCATCTTGGCGAACCGCTCGAGCCGCCACCGATCTCTCCCGCTCGTGGCCCGCCCACCGACTGGGGCGAGCTCGTGCAGATCCATGACGATCGCGACGTCTTTCAAGCGACGGATAGACGAACTGCCCGCGATCGACATCCACAGCCTGTGAGCGGCGCCGGACGCGACCCGCGCATGTCGGGAAACTGCGAACTGGGACGCGGTCTGCGCAGACGCCAGAAAAACGCCACCAAAGCGGGTGCGGGGCGTTTCGAGAAACCCGCTCCGGACGCCCGGGCCCGCTCCTCCCGAGGCTCATGAGTCGCTCATCAGCCGGAAGATCGTTGCGGTAGTGCCATTGACCGGGCTATCCTTCCATGAATGCATAGCAGAGCATGTGCAGGATCTTCATCTGCACGTCTTCCACGCGGCCGTAGTGGGTGTCGGCCACGACGATCGTTTGGCGGGCGACCTCGGCCAGCCGGCCTCGCTTCGCCCCCACGATCGCCGCCGTCTCGAGCCCATGGTCATTCGCCCACTCAAACGCTTTGACGAGGTTGGGCCGGGGCCTCTTCGGAATCCGTAGGATCGTCGCCGGCCCGTAGAACCAGTCGCCAAGGGAATGTGGCGTAATGGTAGCGTAGGAGTCGGCGGCGTGGTATCGTGGGATGTGGCGTAACGGTATTTTATAACGGTGAATTCCGATGCCATACATACGGCGGACCGTCGACGAAGAACTGGATGAAATGCTCGCCGAACTCCCTGCCATAGCGGTCGAGGGACCGCGCGGCACGGGCAAGACCGCCACCGCTGAACAAAGGGCCAAAACCGTTTTTTCCCTCGACGACCCTGCCCAGAGGAGCGTCGTGCAGGCAGACCCCGGGCTGGTTCTGGCGGCGAAGCCGCCGGTTCTGGTCGACGAATGGCAGCGGGTGCCGGCGGTGTGGGACGTCGTGCGTCGGGCCGTTGATCGTGGCAGCGAGCCCGGCCGGTTCATTCTGACGGGCTCCTCCGGCCCCGCCACGCCGCCGTCGCACTCCGGGGCGGGGCGAATCGTCACGCTGCGGATGCGGCCCATGACCCTCGCCGAGCGCGGATTTTCCACGGCGACGGTCAGTCTTACCGAGCTGCTGGCCGGACATCGGCGGGCGGTTTCCGGAGAAACGGGTGCGACGCTCCGCGGCTATGCGGATTGCATCGTCGCTTCAGGCTTTCCCGGAATGATGAACCTTCGCGACCGCAGCCACCGGCGGCAGATGGACGGCTACTTGCGCCGCATCATCGACGTCGATTTCACTGAGCTCGGTCATGCGGTGCGGCGGCCCGCGGTCTTGGAGCGGTGGCTCGCGGCCTATGCCGCCGCGACTGCCACGACATCGTCATTCGAGACGATCCGCGATGCCGCCACCGCCGGCCACCGGGAGAAACCGGCGAAGACCACGACGATGCCGTATCGCGACGTGCTCGAACGGCTCTGGATCGTCGAGCCGCTGCCCGCCTGGCTGCCGACACGGAATCGCCTGACCCGGCTCTCGCATGCCCCGAAACATCATCTCGCTGATCCGGCCCTGGCTGCCCGCCTGCTCGGGCTCGATGCCGTTGGTCTCTTGGGCGGAGGCGGCCAAACGCCTGCGGTGGTTCGCGACGGGCCGTTGCTCGGCCAGTTGTTCGAGTCGCTCGTCACGATGTGCGTGCGGGTCTTCGCCCAGGCGGCAGAGGCAAGGGTGTTTCATCTGCGTCAGCACGGTGGGCGTCGCGAAATCGACCTGGTCATCGAACGGCGTGATCAGCGGGTTCTTGCCATCGAGGTGAAACTGGGCGGCGTTGTCCAGGACGAAGACGTGAAGAATCTCGTCTGGCTTCGAGAACAACTCGGTGAAGAATGCCTCGATGCCGTTGTGATCCACACCGGCCCCCGGGCCTATCGACGCCCCGATGGGATCGCCGTCGTGCCCGCCGCCCTGCTCGGCGTGTGAACGCTGCCCGGCTGCGGCGGTGACAGCCATCACGGCTTGGTGTCCGAAGGCGAAATGCGGCGGGCGACGCGCAACCCGACGTCGGGATAACGCCGAGTCGGGCTGGTGTTCGAGCGGGTCGATGCAATCATTTTTTCGTGGCTGCAGGACATGCTGCCACCGCGAAGCATCCGCCGCGAGTCGAAGACGATCGTATCGACCCATTCCCACGCGTTGCCAGAAACCAAGTGACACCCGAGCGCGATGGCACATTCCGCGAACGGGGCGTCGTCGGCATCGGGAAGTCCTCGAACAAGGTGGGCCGGACTGACGACGGCGTATTCGGCCTGGGGTTGAATCCGCCTCAGGACGATCAACACTTCGTGTCGTGGAAGGTTGAATTCCGGACGCTGCAGCACCTTTCGTATCCCGCGATAATCCGGTCATCCAGCCCGGCCCGAACCGCGCCACTTCGGAGCCATTCGACGATCTGCCCGGGGGCGCCGGCTACCTGCTCGGCGGCAATCCTCGCAAGCAGACGATCTCGCAGCTCTTCGGCGTGTTGGCCGGCACGCTCGTGGGCGTGGCGATCATCCTCACCTGCGAACTGCTGAAACTCGCAAGGTCTCAAACCGCTTTCAGTAGACCGCATCGTCCCGAAGCGGATCCTTGGGCGAAGGCGAGGGGGTCGGCGGAAGCGTGACGAGCATTTGGACCGAGTCCGCGAGGGCCACCGCGAGGCACCTTCTGCCGCCCCCGAGCCGGTGCGATGACGGTTGAGATCCGCTTCCGGAGGAAGCGGTCTACTCTGCCGTCTACCACACCACGCCGCAGAGGATGTCGGCCGCCTGATCGACTTCGTCGAGGTCGATCCATTCGTCGGCCGTGTGGGCCTGGGCGATCGAGCCCGGGCCGAAGACGACGCTCGGCACGCCGGCCGCCGCGAAGATGCTGGCGTTGGTGCCGTAGCGGGCGGCGGTGCGCCGCGTTTCGACGCCACGCGCTCCCGCCGCGGCTTCGATCGCCTTCGCGCACGCAGCCGCATCGGCCTCCGGCAGCCCCGCGCTCTCCACGAACGGCGGTTCGTGCTCGATCCGCGCTCCCGGCGCCGCGGTGGCGATCCGTCGAATCACCTCGTCGCGGGCCTCGCCCGGCGACTCGCCGGGCACGATCCGACGATCGATCTCGAGGACGACGAGGTCGGGCACGAGGTTGACGCCCGTGCCGCCGCGGATCGTTCCCAGGCTCAAGGTCGGCGGGCCGCACGGCTGCTCGGGCCGGCGCCGCAACAGTTCCCGCGCGAGCTCCTCGATCGCGAGGATCACGCGGCCGGCCGGGTAGATCGCGTTTTCCCCCTGCTCGGGAAAGGCGCTGTGGCAGGCCCGTCCATGGATGCGGATCCGCCAGCGGACCGCGCCCTTGTGTTGGGTGACGATATCGAGATCGGTCGGCTCGGCCACGATCGCAGCGGACGGCCGGGCCTTCACGAGCGTGCCGGCGGGCTGACCGGCTTCCGGGTTCGTCCAGAGCCGGGCCAGCGCCTTCGCGCCCGAAAACCCAAACTCCTCGTTCACCGTCGCCGAAAAGATCACCGTCTTCTTTCGCGGCTTGTCGGAGGCCCGCAGCCGATCGAGCGCCACGAGCATGGCCGCCATGCCCCCCTTCACGTCGCAGGATCCGCGGCCATAGAGCCGGCCATCGCGGACCAAGGGCGCGAAGGGCTCGATCGTCATGCCGTCGGCGGGCACCGTGTCTTGATGGGCGTCCCAGAGGATCACCGGAGCCTTGGCCACCGTCGCCTCGAGGCGGGCGATCACGTTGTCGCGGCCGGGCGCGACGTGCTGGCGGGCCCAGGGAATGCCCGCCGCCGAGAACCGCTGCACGAGATAATCGGTGACGCGGCCCTCGAGATACTCGGGGCCGGAGACATCGCGGCCCATCGGGTTGACGCTCGGTCGGCGGACGAGATCGGCGAGAGTGGCGACATGGTCTGACATCGCTGCCACCCTACCAAACCCGGGCGTTTCTTTCCCGCGACACCGGCCACGTGATACGATTTCCCGGTCGAGTGGGTCGCGTCGCCGCCGAGGCGACTCAATCGACGGCGTTCCACTTCGCGGTTTTGGCAGAGGTGCTTCATGGCTCGAGGATTCGTCGGCGTCGCGGCGCCGCTGCTCTTGGTCGCGGTCGTCGCGGCCGCTCCCGCCCGCGGGCAGACCTCGGAGGACGAGCAGGCCATCCGCGCCGCCGGCGCCGCCTACCAGCAGGCGCTCGAGCGCGGCGACGGCAAGGCGCTCGGTGCATTCTGGACGGCCGATGGCGACATCATCGACGACACAGGCAACCGCATGAAGGGCCGCGAGACCGCGTCGCTGGCGGTCGCGCCGGGGCCCGATGCGCCGCGGCCCGAACTGAAGCTCCGCGATACGAGCCTGCGGTTTCTCGCCCCGGGCGTGGCGATCGAGGATGGCCTGATCGAGGTGAAGCAACCCGGCTCGGGAATGCCGACGACGGGCCGCTTCTCGGCCATCTGGGTGAAGCAGGGCGAAGGCTGGAAGATCGCGAGCCTGCGCGAGGCGCGGCTCGGCGCGGCAGGCGGGCAGGAACAGTTGGCCGACCTCGACTGGATGGTGGGCGACTGGACCATCGTCGACAATGCGCCCGCGAAGGATGCCGCCCGCAAGCCCACGATCGAAGTCTCCGTGCGGTGGAATGCCAACCGCACCTACCTCCTGCGCGACATGAAGATCACGCCGCCGGCCGCGCCGGGCGCGGAGGCGGTTGCCCCGATGCACGTCACGCAGCGGATCGGCTGGGATCCGCTTTTACGGCAGATCCGCTCCTGGGTGTTCAGCGGCGACGGCGGCCACGGCGAGGCCTTCTGGAGTCGCGACGGCGGCTCATGGCTCGCCCGCACGACGGCCGTGCTGCCCGACGGCTCGCAGACGGCGTCGCTCAACGTCTACACCTATGACGGCAAGGACCGCTGCACGTGGCAGTCGATCCACACGCACGCCGGCAGCGAACACGCGCCGCCGGTCAACATGACGATGATCCGCAAGCCGGGGAGGCCGACGAAATGACGCCGCGGGTTTTTGCGACACGATTCACACACGCCGCGCTCCTCGCGGGCTTCGCGCTGGCCCTGATCGCGGCCGTCGCTCCGGCCGTGGCGCAGCCCCCCGCCGACGCGAAGAGCGAATCCGCCACGGACGACATCGCCAAGAAGGCGGAGATTCTCCGCAGCCCGCGGTGGCGACGGGCCATCTTCGAACTCGGCGAATGGCTCGACACCCAGGAGATCTATCCGCCCAAGCAGGTCTTGAAGATCAAGGCCGACTTCAATCAACGCGTCGCGAAGATGTCTTCTTACGAGCTCGAGTATCTGCTCGAAGACCTCGAGGCGAAGTTCAAGGTGATCGATTCAGCCGAGGCGAAGGAGGCCCGCGCCTGGGTCGGGCAATACCTCTCGGCGATGTCGGATCGCAAGCGCGAGGAGGTTTTGAAAGACATCCCCGACATCGTGACGATGTCGTCGGGCCAACTCTCCCAGGAGATTCAGAAGATCGAGACGAAGCGGCAGTCGCTCCAGCAGCAGCAGGCCGCCTTCGATCAGGGCCGCCAGGCGCTGGCCGAACAGGCGCAGTCCGCGAGGCAGCAGACCGCAATGGCCGCCGCGCGGTCGGCCGCCCAGGCGAGCGGCCCGGCCTACTCCCCCTACCGCAGCCAGGGAGGCGGCAAGCCCCCCTTCTCCGACGTGCACGGGTCGGGGATGTCGATCGGCGTCGGTCCGTTCGGCGCCTACGTCGGCTTCAACGTCGGCAACTTCTGACAAAAAGGTGTCAGGACTCTTTTCCGGGCGCCGTTCTGTGGGAAATGGGACCGTTTGGACCGGAAAAGAGTCCTGACACCTTTTTTACGTGCCTGACTCGACGGCAGATGCTGCGGCAACTTCGGAAGCCCGCAGCGCAAGCAAGGTCCATCCGCCCTCCACTCCAATCGACGATACCCCCACCCGACCCGCGAGAAACGCCCCAACTCTCCTCGCTCGCGCGTCGGGCTTTCGTAGCGCCCGGAGCGAACGTCCGGCGACGGGGTGCGGGTCGCCCGAAGCCGGGTTGGGCGGACCGGAAAAGAGTCCTGACACCTTTTTTACGTGCCTGACTCGTCGGCCGCGGCCGCGGGCTGTATAACTCTGTCGGTCATGACGGCTGGCCGGCGGTCCCTTCGGGCCCCGGCTTGTTTGGGCGTCGACTTCGTGACGAATTTCACGAAGTGGCCTCCCACGGCCGATTTTCAGAGGTGACCGGACCCGCCGACCGTTTCCGCCAGGCAACGCCCATGGACGCCATCCTCCCAGTGCTGCTCTTCGTCGCCATCGCGGCGGCGGTGTCGGTAGGCCTGGTGGGATTCGCGCAAATGGTCGGCCCGAAGCGGACCAGCGCCGTGAAGGAAATGCCGTACGAGAGCGGCATGGACCCGATCCACGACACGCGGCGGCGGTTCGACGTGCGGTTTCACCTCGTCGCGCTCACGTTCCTCGTCTTCGACGTCGAGCTGCTCTTTCTCTATCCCTGGGCGGTGGCCAGCCGTTCGGCCGCCGGCATCGACGCCGCGGTCGCAGGCGGCCTCGTCTCGTCGCGGCTGCTCGTGTTCGCCGGGGCCATGCTCTTCATCGCGATGGTGGTGATCGGATTCGCCTATGACTGGCGGAAGGGGGTCTTCAAATGGCGGTAGGACAATCCCAGAAGTTGGAACTTCCCGAGAACGTCGTCGTCAGCAAGCTCGACGAACTGGCGAATTGGTGCCGCAAGAACAGCCTCTGGCCGATGCCGTTCGCGACGGCCTGCTGCGGCATCGAGCTGATGGCGACCGGTGCGAGCAAGCACGACCTGGCGCGATTCGGCGCCGAGGTCTTCCGCTTCAGCCCGCGGCAGTGTGATCTGATGATCGTCGCCGGCCGCGTGGTGATGAAGATGCTGCCGGTGCTGCAGCGGATCTGGCTGCAGATGCACGAGCCGAAGTGGTGCATCTCGATGGGAGCCTGCGCGAGCACGGGGGGCGTGTTCGATACCTACGCCGTCGTGCAGGGGATCGACCGCTTCATTCCGGTCGACATGTACGTGCCTGGCTGCCCGCCGCGGCCGGAGCAGCTCATCCAGGCCATCATCGACCTGCAAGACAAGATCCAGCGCGAGGGCACGATCACCGGCCGCGAGTTCGACACCGCGGAGCGGCAGCGGCGGAAGCGGGCGCTCGTCGAGCAATCCCTGCCGCTCACGATCGACGCCTCCCGCAACCCCGTCATCCAGCGCGAACTCGCCGACACCATCCAGCACGGCTGATGCCGTCGATCCCACCTCCCGCCATGCCCCACCAGCCCGCTCCCGTCAACGACGTCCTCGAAGCCCTCGCGGCCCAGTGTGGCCCGCTCCAGACCTCCGTGTTTCGCGACGAGACGCGGGTCGTCGTGCCGGCGCCGAAGTCGTTCGAGGTGTTTCAGGCCCTCAAGGCCCGTGGCTTCGACCTGCTCGTCGACGTCAGTTGCGTGGATTATCTCGAATACAAGGGGGCGAAGCACCGTTACGGGCTCGTCTACCTGCTCGCCTCGACCACGACCAGCCAGCGGCTCACCATCCGCGTCTTCGTCGACGATCCCGAGCCGAGCGTTCGCAGCGTCGTGCCGCTCTGGGAAGGCGCCAACTGGCTCGAGCGCGAGGTCTGGGACCTCTTCGGCATCCGCTTCGAGGGCCACCCCGACCTCCGCCGGCTCGTGATGCCGGAGCAGTTCACCGCCCACCCGCTCCGCAAGGATTATCCGCTGCAGGGCCGCGGCGAACGGCACAACTTCCCGGTGCTCACGAGAGACGACGGTTGAACCACCCACACGCACAACAAAAGAGCATGAACCTGGGCAACCGAACACAACCGATGCTGAACGCCGGAATCGGCGGAAGCTCGACGAGCGTTGGAGATTTCGCTCGCCGGACCCCTGCGGATCGAGTTGACGCGTTGGGAAATATCCCCGCGAGGAGACTTCTGCCGTTCCGGCGGCAAACGGCGTCGTCTCACCCCAACCCAACAGGCTGAAGCCGGTCCCACCAATGGCAATCGCGACACCTGAATTCGATTCCGCGACCGGCGGCCCCGACGGCGGCCGCAGCGAGGACTACCTCTGGACGCTGAACTTCGGGCCGCAGCATCCCGCGACGCACACGACGCTGCGGCTCGTGCTCAAGCTCGAGGGGGAGCGGGTCGTCGATGCGATGCCGGAGATGGGCTACCTGCACTCGGGCTTCGAGAAGATCGGTGAGCACCTCACGTTCAACCAGTACGTGACGGTCACCGACCGGATGAACTACATCTCGCCGATGGCCAACAACGTGGCCTGGCACCATGCCGTCGAGAAGCTGCTGGGCATCGAGCTCACGCCGCGGTGCAAATACATCCGCACGATCATCTCCGAGCTCGCGCGGATCAGCGACCATCTGCTCTGCAACGGCGCCGTGGGCCTCGACACGGGCGCCTTCACGTTCTTCCTCTACGCGTTTTATCAGCGCGAGGTGATCTACGACATCTTCGAGACGCTCTGCGGCGCCCGCTTCACGAATTCCTACACGCGGGTGGGCGGGGTCTCGCAGGACTTCACGCCGCTGGTGATCGAGAAGATCCGCACCTTCGTGAAGACCTTCCCGAAGACGCTCGAAGACATGGAGCGCCTGCTCACGCGCAACCGCATCTTCGTCGATCGCACGAAGGGCGTGGGCGTGCTCACCAAAGAGGAGGCGCTCGATCGGAGCGCGTCCGGCCCGGTCGCCCGCGCCAGCGGCGTCACCCGCGACCTGCGGCGCGACGAGCCCTACCTCGCCTACGAAGACTTCCAGTTCCAGATCTGCTGCGCCTCGGCCGGCGATTGCTACGCCCGCTATCTGGTGCGAATGCAGGAGATGCGGGAGAGCCTGAAGATCGTCGCCCAGGCGCTCGAAAACCTCCCCTCCGGCCCGGTGAACATCGGGATCGACCAGCGGACGGCCCTGCCGACGAAGAAGCAGGTCTATTCGACGATCGAGGGCACGATCTCGCACTTCGAGCTCTCGATGAGCAATCGCGGGTTCGAGGTTCCGAGCGAGGAGACCTACGGCGCGATCGAGGCGCCCAACGGCGAGCTCGGCTTCTACGTCGTCGGCGACGGCAACGAGACCGCCTACCGGGCCCGCTGCCGGCCGCCGAGCGTGCTCCACTTCGCGATCTTCCCGCACCTGATCCGCGGTCATACCCTCTCCGACGTCGTCGCCGTGCTCGGCAGCCTCAACATCATCGCCGCGGAGCTCGACCGATGAGCATTATTTCTTCACAGTCGCCGGGGAGGACGGGCCTTCACCCTGCGGGGAGGACGGGGCTGCCCATGCCATCGAGCCGGCGTTGCCGGCCAGCGCAGGCAGGATGCCGGAGCGCAGCCGGCATCGAGCGAGCGAAGGGCAGGATGCCCGCAGCGAGCGTCCGGTCGAGATGGCGTGGGCAGCCCCGTCCGGAGCCAACCACATGATCGCGCCGAAGAAAATCCTCACCGACGAGATGGTGGCGAAGATCGAGGCGCTCGCGCCGAGGTATCCGAACCGCCGCGCTCTCACGCTGCCGGCGCTCCACATCGTCAACGCCGAACTGCGGCACGTGCCGATGGAGGCGGTGGTCGAGATCGCGGAGGTGCTGGGGCTGGCGCCGGCCGAGGTGCAGGACACGCTCACCTTCTACCAGTTCTTCCACCAGGAGAAGCCGCACGGCCAGGTGCGGGCCTTCGTCTGCCGCTCGGTGTCGTGCGCCCTGCGGGGCGGCGACCACCTGCTCGAGCACCTCTGCCACACCAACGGCATCAAGCCGTATGGCACGACGCCCGACGGCGAACTCACGATCGAGCCGGCCGAGTGCCTCGGGGCCTGCGACTTCGCGCCCTGCATCCTCGCCAACGACGATCTCCTGAAGAACATGACGCCTGAGGCCGCCGAGGCCGAGCTCAAGAAGCCGCGTGCGAGGGCCACCTGACATGACGCCGTTCAAGCCCGTCCTCCTCGAAGCCGTCGGCGTGCCCGACGGCCACACGCTGGCCAGCTACAAGAGCCGCGGCGGCTACGCGCCGCTCGAGAAAATGCTCAAGGAGAAGCAGCCGGGCGACGTCGTCGAGATGGTGAAGTCGTCGGGCCTGCGGGGCCGCGGCGGGGCCGGGTTTTCGACGGGCCTCAAGTGGACGTTCCTGCCGAAGGATCATCCGGGGCCGATCTATCTCTGCATCAATGCCGACGAGAGCGAGCCCGGCACGTTCAACAACCGGATCCTCATGGAGGACGATCCCCATCAGGTGATCGAGGGGATCATCATCTCGGCCTACGCCACGAAGGCGTCGACGGCTTACCTCTACCTCCGCTACGAGTATCCGCAGAGCTGGCACCGGCTGCAGGCGGCGATCGACGAGGCCTATGCGGCCGGCTATCTCGGCAAAAACATCAAGGGCAGCGGCTTCTCACTCGACATCTATCTCCACCGCGGCGCGGCCGCCTATATCTGCGGCGAGGAGACGGGCCTGATCGAGAGCCTCGAGGGCAAGCGGGCCTGGCCGCGAATCAAGCCGCCGTTTCCGGCGATCGAGGGCCTCTTCCGCAAGCCGACGGTCGTCAACAACATCGAGACGATGGCCTGCGTGGCCCAGATCGCCCGCCGCGGCGTGGAGTGGTTCAAGTCGATCGGCGTGCCGGCCGATCCGAACAATCCGCGCGATCCCGGCTCCTATGGCCCGAAGCTCTACTGCCTCTCCGGCCACGTGGAGAAGCCCGGCTGCTACGAGGCGCCGCTCGGCATCACGGCGCGTCAGCTGATCGACGAGTTCGGCGGCGGTGTCTGGAAGGGCCGCAAGGCCAAGGCCGTGATCCCCGGCGGCATCTCGATGGGCCTGATGACGGAGAGCGAGCTCGACACGCCGCTCGACTTCGCCGGCCCCGGCAAGGTGGGCTGCCTCGGCCTCGGCACGGCGGCCGTCGTGGTGATCGACGACCAGACGAGCATCGTCGACTTCCTCCACAACTCCTGCCGGTTCTTCGCCCACGAGTCGTGCGGCCAGTGCACGCCGTGCCGCGAGGGCACGAGCTGGTCGCTGCGGATGCTCGAGCGGATCAAGGCCGGCAAGGGCCGGCTCAAGGATCTCGACCTCCTGCTCGAGCTCGGCAACACGATGGGCATGATGCCGGGCAGCACGATCTGCGGCCTGGCCGACGGCGCCGCCTGGCCGATCAAGAACGCGATCAAGAAATTCCGCGGCGAGTTCGAGGACCATATCAAGCGGACCAATCCGTCGGGCTGGATGGTCACCGAGCCCGTGCCCGCCCTGCAAATCGTGGAAGCGCATTGATGCCGACAGTCATCGTTGACGGACAAGAGATCGAGATCGGGGCCGACGAGCGGCTCAATTGCATCGAGGCGGCGCGGCGGGCCGGCAAGGAGATCCCGCACTATTGCTGGCACCCCGGCCTGTCGGTCGTGGCCAGTTGCCGCATGTGCCTGATCGAGACGGGGCAGCGCGACGCCGCCACCGGCAAGATCACGATGGTGCCGAAGCTCGTGCCGGGCTGCCAGACGCCGGTCAAGGACGGCACCGTGATCGTCACCGAGAGCTCGCTCGTGAAGGAGAGCCGCGCCCGCGTGGAAGAGGCGCTGCTCATCGACCACCCGATCGACTGCCCGATCTGCGACAAGGCGGGCGAGTGCCTGCTGCAGGACTACCACTTCGAGCACGGCCAGGCGGAGCGGCGGGCCGACCTGCAGCCCTTCACGAGCCGCCGCCGCGACGTGGGGCCGACGGTCACGCTCTTCGTCGATCGCTGCATCATGTGCACACGGTGCGTGCGGTTCACCCGCGAGGTCTCCGGCACGAGCGAGCTGATGGTTGTCTCCCGTGGTAGTAAGGAAGAGATCGACGTCTTCCCCGGCTTCCCGCTCGACAACAAGCTCGCCGGCAACGTCGTCGACCTCTGCCCGGTGGGGGCGCTCGGCGACAAGGACTT
>JBIIOM010000248.1:0-3743 GCA_044336925.1 Pirellulales bacterium | reverse complement strand
CCGAGAAGTGCGAGTGAGATCGCCGTGTAGAGCACGATGCCGACGACGTCGACGATCGCCGACACGAAGGGATTGCTCATGAGCGCCGGGTCGAGGCCAATCGAGCGGAAGAGCAGCGGGAGCACGGAGCCCACGAGCGTGCCCATCATCACCACGCCCATGATCGTGAGCGGGATGACGAGCGCCGCCGTTGGGCTCGGCGCATAAACCAGCGCGAGTAGGTAGCCCGGCACGGCGAGCAGCGTGCCGAGCAGCAGGCCGAGGGCGAATTCCCGCCTGAGGATTCGCGGCCAGTCGGAGAGCTTGCAGTCGCCCGAGGAGAGGGCCGTGATCACGAGCGTGGCTGACTGGTTGCCCGAGTTGCCGCCGCTGGCGATGACGAGCGGGATGAAGGCGACGAGCCAGGCGTGGGTGATCGGCGAGCGGGCCATCACCATTGCGGTGACTGCGGCCGTGGCGAAGAGGATCGTGAGCCAGACGCCGCGCTTCCAGGTCATCGAGAAGATCGCGGCCTCGAGGTAGCTCTCGCCGAGCGGGGCGATGGCCGCGATCCGTTGGGCGTCGTCGGTGGCGTCTTGGCGAACCGCGTCGAGGACGTCGTCGTGCGTGACGATGCCCACGAGGCGGTTGCGGTCGTCCACGACCGGGATCGCGATGAAGTCGAAGCGGGCGAGCAGGTCCACCACCTTCTCGCTCGGCTCGTCCACCCGCACCGCGATCGGGTCGCGCTGCATGAGATCGGAGACGAGGGCCGTGGGCTTGGCAAGGATCAGATCGCGAAGCGACACGAAGCCGACGAGCTTGCGTTCGGCATCGAGCACGTAGATGTAGTAGATCGATTCACTATTGGGGGCCTGCGACCGCAGCCGGGTGACGGCCTCGCCGGCGGTGATGTCGGCCGGCAGCGAGGCGTATTCGGTGGTCATCAGCGCCCCGGCCGAGTCTTCGGGGCAGGAGAGAAGCATGCGGATGTCGTGTCGCTCCGCCTTTGCGACGAGCGGCAGGATCTCCTCGACGAACTCGGGGTCGAGCTCGCGGAGGAGGTCGTCGCGGTTGTCGGCGGCCATCCATTCCAGGAGCGGCCCGAGGTGCTGGCGGTCGGCCGCCTTCACCAGCTCTACCTGCCGGGCCATCGGGTAATACGGGAAAACCTCCGCCTGCCGCTCGACGGGCAGGGCGTCGAACAATTGCCAGACCTCGCCGTCGTCGAGCCCCTCGGAAAATTCGGCGACGGTGGCCGGATGCAATTCGGCACCCACCTCGCGCAGCCCCGCCGTGTCGCCCTCGGCGAGCATCACGCGCAATTCGGGGATGAGAATGGGATTGGCGGTGACCATGGCACGGACGGTGGCGGGAAGACGTCTATACTGACGCGTCGTGCGCGGCGCGACGCACAGGCGGGAGAGTGGCCGGCAGCCAGTATGCCATGAAAGTGACCGGAATCGAGCGTGAATCGTCGTGCGGCCTGCGGCCGTGGGCCGGCTTCGTGGCGGCCGCAGCGCTCGCCTGGGCATGCGGCTGCCCCGCGATCGTCGCCGCGGCCGATGCCGCCAGGGGCCGCGAGCTCCTGCTTGAGAAGGCCTATCTGCCGGCCGACTTCGACCAAGAGGTCTTCGACGAGCTCTGGACGCTCTGGCCGGAGCCGCTGCGCAGCCGGGCGGAGCAGGCGCCGGTCGAGGAGCGGCGGCGGATGGCGATGGAGCGGTATGGCCTCACGCCCCACCTGGGCGACCCCTCGCGGTCCATGCAATATGTCGTGGGCGGCGACGGCCGCTGGACGATGAGCTGCCTTGCCTGCCACCAGGGGCAGGTCGAGGGGCAGGCGATCCCGGGGCTGCCAAACTCGAACTACGCGCTCGAGACGCTCACTGAGGAGGTCCGCCTCGTGAAGGTGAAGCAGCGGAAGCCGTTCGGCCACATGGACATGGGCTCGCTGCTTTTGCCGCTCGGCACGACGAATGGCACGACGAACGCCGTCATCTTCGGCGTCGCGCTCATGCGGCACCGCGACGCGAATCTCAACATCTTGCAGCGGCCGCCGCGGTTCGACCTCGTGCATCACGACATGGACGCGCCCGCCTGGTGGCACGCCCGTCGCAAGACGGGCCTCTACGCCGACGGCTTCGCGCCGAAGGGACATCGGATGCTGATGCAGTTTCTGCTCGTGAAGGAAAACGGTCCTGAAAAATTCGCGGAGTGGGAGGACGACTTCCGCGCCATCGACGCCTGGATCGAATCACTCGAGCCGCCCCGCTGGCCCGGCCAGATCGACCAGCCGCTCGCGGATCGCGGCCGGGAGGTGTTTGCGGCGCATTGCGGCTCGTGCCATGGCAGCTACGGCCCCGGCGCCGAGTTCCCGGAAAGGATCGTGGCGATCGAGGAGATCGGCACCGACCGTGTGCGTTTCGATTCGCTCACGGCGAAGGAGCGGAGCGAACTCAACGAGAGCTGGTTTGGGCATCATGGCCGCGACACCGCGAGCCTGCGGAACCGCGAGACCCCTGTCGGCTACGTCGCCCCGCCCCTCGACGGCATCTGGGCCACGGCGCCCTATCTGCATAACGGCTCCGTGCCCACGCTCTGGCACCTGCTCCATCCCGAGAAGCGGCCGGCGGTCTGGCGGCGCACACCGACGGGTTACGACCGCAGCCGCGTCGGCCTCGAGGTCGAGGAGTTCGCCACCATGCCCGCGGGCAAGCTCACGTCGGCCGAGCGCCGCACCTATTTCGACACGTCGAAGCCGGGGAAGAGCGCCGCCGGTCACGATTTTCCCGACGCACTGACAGAAGACGAAAAAACCGCTGTCCTCGAATATCTCAAGACACTCTGAGAAAGTAGACCGCTTGCTCCGCAAGCGGATCCCCCAAAAAAGCCGCTAGCTCTCCGATGCTGAACGCCGGAATCGGCGGAAGCTCGACGAGCGTTGGAGATTTCGCTCGTTGGAGGAGTGAATTGCGGGTGGCCGTTTTGCGAAATATCCCCGCGAGGAGACTTCTGCCGTTCCGGCGGCAATGGGGGCCGCTTCAAGTGCCGAAACGCAATTTTTTTGCTACTGTAATGCCTTCCACACCAGGCCCGACGGAGATCCCCGATGACCCAGTTCGAACGCGCTAAAAACAACGAGATCACCCCCGAGATGAAGTTCGTCGCCCAGCGCGAGGATCTTCCCGAGGAACTGATCCGGAGCGAGGTCGCCCGCGGGCGGATGGTGATCCCGGCCAACAAGGTGCATCTCACCAAGTCGCTCGAGCCGATGGCGATCGGCATCGCGGCCCTCACGAAGATCAACGCCAATATCGGCAACTCGGCTGTCACCAGCGACGAGCAGACGGAGCTGCAGAAGCTCCACATGGCCGTGCACTACGGCGCCGACACGGTGATGGATCTCTCGACGGGCTCTCGAATCGACACGATCCGCCAGGCGATCATCGACGCGTCGCCCGTGCCGATCGGCACGGTGCCGATCTACCAGATGCTCGAGGAACTCGGCGGCGACATCGACGACATGAAGCCGCAGCACTTCCTCGACATGTGCGAGAAGCAAGCCGCACAGGGAGTGGACTACATGACCGTCCACGCCGGTCTGCTCCAGGAGCACCTCCACCTCACGATGCAGCGGATCACCGGGATCGTGAGCCGCGGCGGCTCGCTCATCGCGCGGTGGATGATGACGCACAAGCAACAGAATCCGCTCTACACCCACTTCGAGGATCTCTGCGACATCTTCCGCCAGTACGACGTCA
>JBIIOM010000053.1:0-12735 GCA_044336925.1 Pirellulales bacterium | reverse complement strand
GCCGGCCGCGGGCGTCGGTGGTGATCGCGATCGGCTGGGCGACGTCGGGCTCGGCGGCGAAGAGCACGACGCGAAATCCGTCGGGCACCGTCATGCCGCGGGTGAGATCGGCGGCGGCGGGGGGCGTCTCGCCGGCCGCCTGCGTGTTGACGGCATGCGGCGACGGATCAGCGGCCGAGGCAGCCGTCACCACGGCGGTAGCGGCGGCGACGCAAAACAAAGTCCTGAACGAGACGACCGCACGTGTTCCGGATCGGTTCAATGAAGGAGCCATGACGAGGCAGGTGTCCGATCCATATCGGCCGGCGATCATCAGATTATAGTAGGGCCGTGATCACCTTGCCGCCGTCGGTGAGCGGCACGGGGCGGGCGCCATCGAGAAGCATTTCGCATGATGGCCGCGGCCACCGCCGCCGTCGAACTGGGCCGGCCGGCCAAAGTCCGTCGCCACCGCGCTCACCGCAGCCGCCGCGAAAGCGGCCGCGGCGAGCGTCGCGAGCAGGGCGATCGTCGCCAGTCCGGCCAACACGGCGACGAGCGTCGCCCCGCGGCGGGTGCGGTCGCGCACGGCGGCCACGTCCGACCAGGGAAGCTCGTGGGGGGGTGACTTGGCCCGCGCGGCCAACGCGGCGGCCGCGCCGGCCGCCTCGCCCATGGCGACGGCATTGCCCGTCACCCGGTAGCTGGCGTGCGCGATGAAGTCGCCGCTGATGCACCGGCCGGCCAGCAGCAGGCCGTCCACGTCGCGGGCCACCAGCGCCCGGTAAGGGATGTCGTAGGGCCGCGCCGCCACGCCCGCGTCGCCGAAGGCCTTGCGTCTGTTGTCCGCGGCCGTGAGCGCGTGGACGTCGACGGGGAAGGTCGCCCTCACGACGGCGTCGTCCTGTCTCGCCCCGACGACGAGATCGTCCTTCGTGACCGTATACCGCCCCCGGATGCGGCGGCCGTCGCGGACCCCGATCTGCTCCGGCGTCGCCGCGATCTGGAGGCCGTCCCATGGACCGCCGAGCGCGGCCAGCGCCCGCGTGATCCGGTGCAGTTCCGCCCTGGCACGCATGGTCGCCGTCGTGATCTGTGCGGCGTCGGTGGCGAGGATTCCGTACTCGTGGTTGGCCATCAGGAGCACGAGGTTGCCCCTCACGGGGAACAGACTGGCGGCTCCGTAGCTCGGTGTCACGCCGGCCCGGCGCAGCTCCTCGCCGAACGCCTCCCGCCCCGTCTGCCGCGCGTCCGCGCCGGTCCCGTACAGGCAGTCGCCGATGCGGGCGGCGTCCTTGACCACGAGCAGCGCGTACATGGTCATCGGCTGGCAGGGGCATGATGCGTCGCGGCCGATCTCGAACGCGCATCCGGCCAGGGCGGCCGCGTCGCCGTCGCCCGTGGTGTCGATGAACACGGGAGCCCGCCAGGCCTGGCGGCCGGACTTCGACTCGGTGACGACCGTGTCGAGCCTCCGCCCGTCACGATAGGCCGCCGCGACCCGCGTATGCAGCTGCACCTGCACCCCGGCCTCGGCGCACATCTGCTCCAGCACGAGTTTCATCTCCTCGGGCTGGTAGCACAGCTTGTCCATACCGCTGCCGTCGACGGCGTTCCGCGCCCGCAGCCTCCGCACGAGTTCGGCGTTGAATCCGGGCTTGTCGAAGTCGAGCAGGTAGCCCAGCAGCGACGACGTCCAGACGCCCCCCAACGCCCCGTGCGCCTCGAAGAGCCGCACGCGCGCCCCCGCCCGCGCCGCGGTGATCGCCGCCGTCACGCCCGCCGGCCCTGCCCCGCAGACGACGACGTCGGCATCCTCGGAGAGCGGCAGCGGGCGCGTGGGCTCGCTGAACGAGCCCGGCTCGTCGGGCCCCCCGGCGGCGTGCACGATCCGCGAGCCGGCCATCGCCGCGGCCGCCGACGTCATCAACACGCCGCGGCGGCTCATGCCGCCGATCCCGGTGTCCATGGCTCGATGCTCCTCTTGGCACGGGTCAATTCGCGTTGGGCTAAGCCCGGCGGCGGCGGAGGAAGTAGGCCGCGGCGGCGATGCCGATACCGGCCAGGGCGAGCGTGCCCGGCTCGGGCACGACGATTACCGCGGCGTTGATCGTGAGATCGCGGCGGGCCACGTTGCCGGCGAGGTTCCGGTTGTCGGAGAACGAGAGCGTAAACGACTTGTTGAAGGTGCCCTGGCCCGTGGGGTTGAAGGTCAGCGTGAACAGGCTGCTCGTTCCGCCGCCCAGCAGGTTGTTGAAGGTCGTGAGGCCCGAGGCGAACCCGTTGCCGTCGGCCGTCACGCCGGTGAAGTCGAGCCCGGCCGTGAGCCCTGCGCCATACGTCTCGCTGGCGAGATTGAGCAGGTTGTAGGTGAAGCTCTGCAGGCCGGCCGTCTCGTCGATCGACCCGAAATTGATGTTCAAAACATCCTGCGTGTAGGCATTCGTGATGCCAGTCGCGAGGAAGCCCGGAGTGGCGTGGTCAAGCACGTTGCCCGTGACGGTGATCGACTGGCTGCCGAGGTTGCTCGACGCCCCGGCCAGGGCCGAATCGTCGGCATACGTGAGGCTGAACGACTGGCCGAGCGAGTTGGAGCCCACGGTCTGCGTGCCGTTGAGGCTGGCCGCGGCCGAGATCAGGCCCGTCGAACCGGACGCGATGCCGCTGACATTGTTGATGTTTACGAAGCCAGCCGACGTGCCGCCGGTCGTCATCAGGTTTACGCGGTAGCCAGCCGCATTCGAGATCGTGGCGCTCGTGAGGCCCGTGAGCGAGCCGGTGTAGCCAACGATCGAATCGGCCAGGGCGATCGTCGCGCCCGTCGCACTGCCCGAGGCGTGGTCGTAGACGTCAACGCTCACCGTGCCGGTCGTCGAAGTCGTGCCGGAGGCGTTCGGGGCGCTCACGGTAAATGTGCCCGTCCGGCCTTGGCCGGTCGATGTGCCATTGAAATACAGACCCGACACCGAAGTGCTTGTGCTCGCCGCCTCTACCGAACCGCTCGACGAGCCGGCGACGTTCGACGCCCCGGCGCCGGTGAACGAGAGACTCGCACCGCCGGAGAGGGCGGAGTTGGCTACCGTGTAGGTAAAGTTCGCCGTGCCGCCGGTGATGATCGCCGAGGCCGGATTCGTCACCGTCACCGCGCCGAGTACGGCCTGCTGCTGAACGATCCGGATGGTGAACGTCCCGTCCGTGACGCCGTTGTCAACCATTTCCGCCCACTTGCCCCCGATCGTCGGCAAGGCCAGCGAATTGTAGGTAATGCCGCCGGAACGCGTGGTGGTCAAGATGTTATAGGTGGTGGAAGCTGAAAGCGAGGCAAGATTGCTGATCTCGAGAGTGCCGTTGATGGTGATGCCGCCGCCGCTGCTGCCGGCAACTCTCAGCCCGGTCGACCCGCTGCCCAGCGTAACCGCCAACGTGCCGCCCGATCCCAGGATCAGATCGCCTGTCAGCGTCCGCTGGGCCGCACTGCTGAGTACCAGGCGTCCGTCGTTCTGGAAATCACTGCTGCCCAAAGTACCGCCGCCCGAATTAATGTTGAGGCCCGCGGCGCCCGTCCAGTTGAAGGTGCCAGTGTTCTGGAGTAACGGCCCGAAACGGAAGAGGCTTTCGCCGGTCGCCCGCGTAAAGTTGAACACCCCACCGTTGATGATATTGTTGTCGCTTTCGCTCGAACTTGTGCCGCCATCAGCCCAGTTCACCGTGCCGTTAGGGCCCACTCGAAGAAACTCAGTGGTGCTACCTTGATTGTCCGCGTAGAGGTTCCCGGCGTTGTTCTTGTTCAGTACGGCGGTGCCGGTGCTGGTGCCGATCTGATAAGGGGTAATCCCGTTTACAATGACCGTCGTAGAGACGGTTCCGGCGCCCGAGGCAATCGTCATCGTACCGTTCTGGATATCGACCTGCCTCGTCGTGAGTGATGTACCGGAAAAATTTACGGTGCCGTTCCCCGTAGTACCACTGCCGATCTGCAGGTAAGGAGACCCCGCGCTGATACTGCCGCCGGCGTCCACCGTTAAAGAGCCGTTGCCGGTTGCCCCAATTCTGAAATACTTACCATTCAATGCTGACATTGTGGCGCCGTTGTTGACGATCACAGCGCCGCCATTCCTTACGTCCAGCGCGGTCGTATTATTGAAGGAGCCCAACGAGAAGGTGCCGGCTGTTTGTATCCATTCCCCGCCCGAACCGATTGTCACCGGGAGTTCCGCGTACGAGCCCAAGATGTAGAAGCTCGCGCTCGCGCTCATGGTCGTTTTGCCGGCGCCGCTATTGCTGATGCTAATCGATCTTGGAACACTGCCATTGGAGTAGATGGCCGTGTTGAAGTTCACGGTCGTGGTCGCGCTGGGATTGATCGTGATGATGTCCGCGGCCGAGGGGGTGACATCGCCGCTCCAGTTCAGGTTGGCCCCGCCTTGCGTGGTGCCGAACGACGTGCCGTCGCCTCCCCCATCCCAGGTGAACGTGGCCCCCTGCGCCGCGCCCGCCGCGATGACCAATGCCGCCGTCCCGACTGCTCCTGCCAGAGACCTAAGTTGCCGCCTCATTGTCATTCCCCCCTGTGCTTGCCGCAACCGCGAACTGCCAGATCCGTCGCGAAGCCGGGCGCCATGGCTGAGTATGTTCGTACTCATGTTTGCCAAATCCTCCCCCAGGTCAAAGACTCGATGTCCAAGTCATCAATGTCATGTTCGCAAAACAACCATAACTCTAGGACTTTTCGTAACTCTAGGTCCTTTCAACGCGGTCCACAATTGACGGAAACGTCATGGGCGAAGATTTTTTCTTGCCGCTTCCGTCAATAGCGGGCCGGCTGCCCAGGGCCTACGGTGCGGGAATTGACGCTTGTTACGGCTCTTTCCCCCGTCTCGTGCCCGAGACCGAAGCCTGGCACGAGGCCCGCGCCGCCGGCCCGGCGGCCACGCCGCGATGCTCTGGGTCTACGCCGGGCCGATGCCCGAGCGAATCGTGGTGGACGAGCGGTGCTGCACCGCGGAGGAAAGTCCATGGACGTAGACGCACAATTCGACACGGAAGCGAATGCCTTGAAGCCCGTTGCGCAAGCGAGGGAATGCCCGGTTGCCATCAGGCCGGAGGATTTCCTGATCGATCACGGCAGCCGGGACTGCCATTTCGATGGTTCTCGCGCCGTATGCACGATGCAATAGACAGTCACCGTGCCACCAGAGATTTCATAGAACACAGCGTATGGAAACCGGCGGCTTCCCAGCCCGCTTCTTTGCTCGTCATACCAGCGGAAACCGGCGGCGACATCGGCCGCTGCTTCCGGTGCGAAGCATACCTCAACCGCCACGGTGCAGGTTCCGCAGTCGGGCCGTCATCTCATCCCATGATAGAGCTGATTGCGGCCGTGCCGCGAGGTTTTCGCGACGCCGTTCGATCTCTTCGAGTTGCCAGGGGTGGACGGGCACATCGTCCGGCCGACTCGAGACATCGTCCCAGAGGAGGGTAAAAAGGTGTCAGGACTCTTTTTGAAAACTGCCGCGGCCGGCCCGTTGCCCGCAAGGGCACGATGCAGCTGCTCGCCTACGACCTCGCCGCCGACGGCTCGGCGCGGTTCCGCAATGTGCTGGTGGACTACGCGCCGCAGGACGGCCCCGACGGCGTCGTCTGCGACACCGAGCCCTTGCTCTTCGCTGAAATAGACGAGCGGCAGCCGCGGGTGATAGACGAGATGCCGGGGGCCGGAGTCGGCCGGCGGCGTCTGGGACGGCTGCGTGTGCGACGAGTCGCGGGTCACCGCCCACCTTCGACGCTGACGGTTCCGTCAATTGCGGCCGGACGACGGACGGTCTATACGTTATGTACCGAGAGGGGAGGGGAGGATCCCGCCGAGCTTTCCGATCGGGGATTTCCGCCGGAGTGGTTCCGTGAGCGAGTCTGTCGAACGTCATCGCTGTGGCTCCAGGCCGAGCAACCGGACCAACGGGCTCACGCTCGTCGAGGTGCTCGTGGTGATCGCCATCATCGGCCTGCTTGTGGGGCTGCTGATCCCGGCGGTGAGCATGGCCCGCGAGGGCGCGCGGCGGGCCTCCTGCGCGAACAACCTCAGGCAGTTCGGCATCGCCATCCAAAACTACGAGTCGCAGTTCAGCGCGTTTCCGCCGGCGAGCACTGGTAGGAACGGGATCTCGTTCTTCGCGCTGATCACGAACTATATCGATAATGGCGCAGCGAGCACGTTCGGTGCCCGACTCGACCTGCAGTCGGCGGGAGTGCAGATTCTTCAGCCTTTGGCCGTCGATGCCCTGACGCTAACCAACTCGGCCAGCAACGCCCGCGTGCTCGCCTCGATGCCGCAGTTTCCGTTCTTCACCTGCCCCACCCGCGGTTTTCGCGTCACCCGGAACAACATCAATTGCGACTACGGGATCATCGTCTCAGACACGTTCACGAGCGCGACGGGAGTGAGCGGGCCCTGGTACCATACCGTCGATTCGCTCTGCTGGGGCCAGCACACAAGCATTTGCAATTTTAGGGAAACGTCGAGGGCCGGCCGCGGAATTCTCAACGTCGCACTCGGCCGGCAGATCACGGCTGCCGAACGGGCCGCAGTAGTCGCAGCATGGCCGCCGGCCCCTCATGATACCTCCGAGTACCTCCCCCAGGGTAGCCGCGTCAACATGCTCTCCATCATGCCCGCTGGTGAGAGCTGGGCCATGTCGAGCCCGCCGCTCGGCACGCCGCCGGCGAACGGCTGTCTCCAACGCCCCTACGAGGGCTGGTCGTCGCGAACCCGCGCGGCCTCCGTGCCCGATGGCCTGAGCATGACGGCTGTTCTCGCCGAGAAGCATCTGTCGGCGATGGAACTCGGTCGCGCAGGTGTTTGGAACTATCGAGCGCCGCTTCCCAGTGCCCCGACGTTAGGGTTTGGGAACGACGTGGTCCCCCTAACGGGCGTTGGGAATACCGACATGGTGGCACATGCGATGGCGTATCGTGGCATTGCCCGTGGCCCTGGCGATACAAGCAACTCACATTACCCCAGGAGCGACGAGCCCTGCTCGGGCGGCCAGTGGTCGCCCAACTGTGTGAGTCTCGGGCCGACGATGGGCTCGTGGCATCCCGGCAACACGGTCAACGTGCTGATGGCTGATGGCGCCGTCCGCTCCATCGGCAGCGACATAGACACATTGCACACACTGCCGATGCTCGGTGTGCGGAATGACACGCATATACGTGGTGACGGCCGCGTGCTCGTAGAGCCATGGTAGCACACTGGTCCATGTCACTTTTCTTTCAGCAATTCGGCTGCCGCCGTCTGCTCGGCTCCGCTGTCATGGCGAGCGCGATGGTGGTGCTGCTCGTCGGCTGTGGTCGCCGCGACCTCCACCGCGTTCAGGGCGTCGTGCGGTTTGCCGATGGGCAGCCGCTGACCACGGGCCGCGTGGTGCTCGACTACGGGCCACAGGCCGTGCACGGTGGCTGGGGCTACATCCGCGGCGACGGCACATTCACGCTCGGCTCGTTCACCGAGAACGACGGCGTGCGGGCCGGCGCCGTCCGCGTGGCGATCATCAACGCGATTGCAACCGAACCGGGCCGCGATCCGTCGCCGGACCGCGATCCCTCCATCGTCAAAACAAAGCCGCTCATTCATTCCCGCTTCGAGAGCCCCGAGACGAGCGGCCTGTTGTTCGAGATTCCCCGCCAGGCGAAGTGGGAAATCGTCGTCGACCGCCCCTGAGGGAGCAGCATGCTTCAGCCGCCCTGCGATGCGGCTGGTCTGCTCGACGACTTCGCCAAAGCCTGCGGCTGGAAGAACAACCCCCAGTCGATCAAGCTCCCGACGAAGCAAGCCGAGAAGCCCGTAGCGCAAGCAAGGGAATCCGCGGGCCATTATCGTGCCGCCACCCGCATTCCCTCAGCTCGCGCTACGGGGTTCTAGGACACCTAGCAGGCAGCGGGTGAACCGGTTATTGACGGTTCCGTCAGTTGTGCGGAGCGGGGGGCGAGCCTAGCCTGAAGGTGTCGGGAGATCGGTGTTTTCGCACCTGTGATGCGCAGGAGTTTTGTCATGATCGCGATGCTTCTTCCTCCGCGAATGGTGGTCTTCCACAGCCTTTCGATGGCTGCATTGCTGGCAGTCGCGTGGAGCGGCTTTGCCATCGCCGGCGTGCCGGCGAATGTCGCCGCGATCGTCGAATCGCGTTGCGCCGGCTGCCACGGGGGAGACAAGCCCGAGGCGGGGGTGAAGCTCGACGGCGAGTGGACCGACGAGCAGCTGGTGTCGTTCGACGGCAACGCCTGGTTCCGCGCCCTGCACGAGATCGAGTCGGGCCGCATGCCGCCCGAGGACGAGGAGCAGCCGACCGCGGCCGAGCGGAAGACGGTCGCCGCCTGGATCCGCGGTGAACTGGCGACGCTCGAACGAGCGCACCAGGAGCGGATCGGCCGCAGCCAGCTGCGCCGGCTCTCCCGCGAGGAATACGCCAACACGGTCTTCGACATCTTCGGCTTCCGTCCGCCGGTGAGCGTCGACCTGCCCGAGGACGGCCGCGTGGACGGCTACCAGAAGGTGGCCCGGGCCCTGCCCCTCTCCGCCGCGAGCGTCGATGGCTATCTGCGGCTCGCCGACAGGATCCTGGGGCGGCTCCTCATGCCGCTGCCGGCGGAGCCGCCGCCGTTCAAGCGATACAAGGCACTGCCGAGCAGCGTCTCGAGGGGGTTCTACCTCGAACTCGACGGCGAGACGCATGTCTCGTTCAACTCGAATCTGTCGTCGGGCCTGCTCGAAGGCGTAAGTAGCCCCGGACCCGGCCTCCACAAGATCCGGCTGTCGGTCTTCGGCTACCAGACCGACAAGCCGCTGCCCTTCGGCATCTACGCCGGCCACACCGGAGCCTATCCGCAGTTGGTGGAACTGGTCGCAGTCCTCGACGCCCCGCCCGGCAAGCCGGCGGTGATCGAGACCGAGATCTATCTCGCGAGCGCCGACGTGAACGACAAGGCGCCCGTTGGGGATCAAATTCGACTCGTGCCCTTCGGCCTCGGCGAACCGGTGCCGAAAAACTCGCCGGCAAAGGCTGCCGCCGACAAGGGCCTGCCGGGCCTGGCCGTGCAGTGGATCGAAGTGCAGCATCTGAACGTGCCGTCGATCGGCAACCCCTGGCTGACAGCCGATTTTCCGCCCGAGTTCGACAAGGAACTCAGGAACATCCGCGGGAGCCGGCCGTATGGGCTTCCGCCTATTCCGGTCGCCAAGCTCAGATCGATCAAGCCCGACGAGTTCCTCGCGGTCATGGAGAAGACGATCCGCCGGATCACCCCGCGGTTCTTCCGCCGCGATCTCTCCGAGGATGAGGTCAATGCCGTCATGGCGTCGATCAAGTCCGACGTCGAGGCCGGCCGCTGCGTGAGCGAGATCGTCGTCGACCAGGTCCGCAACCTGCTCACCTCGCCCGACTTCTTCTGCATCGTCGAGGAGCCGGGGCCGCTCTCCGACTTCGCACTCGCCTCCCGGCTCTCCTACTTCCTGTGGAACTCCACGCCCGACGAACAATTGCTCGATCTGGCACGAAAGGGAAAGCTCCACGATTCCGTCATCCTCCGCGAGCAGACCGACCGGATGCTCGCCGACCCGAAGGCGAAGCGGTTCTACAAGGACTTCGCCTCCCAGTGGCTGAAGCTCTCCGCCATCAGCGACACCACCCCCGACCCCAAGCTCTTCCCCGAATACCACCTCCCCGAAAACGACCTGCTCAAGTGGTCGAGCGTGGCCGAGACCGAGGGCTTTTTGAAGCTCCTGGCCGACCAGAACGCGAGCGTGAAGGAACTCGTCGACTCCCGGCGGGTGCTGGCCAACGCCGTGCTCGCCCGCCACTATGGGCTCACCGGCGTCGACGGCGTCGATCTGCGGGAACTGAAACTCCCGGACAACTCCCCCTTCGGCGGCCTCTGGACGCAGCCGGCGGTGATGAAGGTGACGGCCAACGGCACCAACACCTCGCCCGTGAAGCGGGGCGTGTTCGTGGCCGAGCGGCTGCTCGGCGTGCACATCCCGCCCCCGCCGCCGAACATCGAGCCGATCGCCACCGACACCAGCTCCGCCACCACGCTCAAACAAAAACTCGCCCTCCACGCCGGCAACGGCTCCTGCGCCGCCTGCCACGCCAAGTTCGACGGCTACGGGTTCGCGCTTGAAAGCTTCGACCCGGCCGGCATGTTCCGCGAGTTCTACCGCACGACGGCCGCCGATACCGTCGCCTGGAAGGGCGACGCCAGCGGCACGTGGGGAACGAAGCCCGGCGCCGTCAGCACCGACTGGACCGGCGGCAACGTGCCCGGACCGTTCGACCCGGTGGTGATCTCGGGCACGCAGTCGGGCACGATCACCTATGACAATCCGCTCTCTTCCGACGCCAAGGAAGGCCTCTACGGCCTGGCCATCGGCAACGCCAAGCCGGGCGAGGTGACGAAGCTCGTCACCTCGGCCGACATGAAGTTCCGCGCCGTGGGACAGCATGAATTTAAGCAGGTGGTGGTCGGCCCCGGCGGCCGTTGGGTGCACCGCGACGGCTCGGTCGAAATCTACGACAACATGCTCGTGGATGGCGGTGAGCTCGGCGTGACCGGCGGCACGTTTCAAGCCGGCAGGTGGCCGGCCTGGACGCCGCTCGAGATCTCACGGGGCGGCCGTATTGCGGTCAACGGAGGCACCTTCAGCGTCGCCGCCGGACCGACGCTGATCGGCAACGTCGGCACCGGTTCTTTTGCCGCCAGCGGATCGAGCACGGTCTCGATCAGGGGCCTCATGCAGATCGGCAACGGCGAACTCGGCCGCGGCGAGGTCGTTCTCGACACGAGCGAGCCGATTCAATCGCAGCCGCAGTGGGACATCCGGCACGGCCGGCTCGTGATCGGGAAGAATTCGGCTCGTGTCTTTTCCGCCGCGGTAGCTGGCAAGAAGGGCAACTATCGGGTCGGCATGGACAAGACTCCCGCCGTGCTCGACAAGCTCGGCGATGCGGATCTCGGGGCCGATCCCCATCCGGATGGAAAGATCTTCCTCGAGGTGGGCCCCGTGGGCACCGTCAACTGGCACGGCGGCGGCATGTTCACCAACCACCGCGAGAACAGCACGGCGGTGATCACGAATGCCGGCAGCTTCAACTACCTCGACACGACCGGCACGAACGTCCTTCACTTTGGCGGCCCCGCCTTCGTGAATGCCGAGGGCGGCCGGTTCCACTGGCTGGGCGCGGCCGGGCTCGACCTGCGGAACAGCCGCACCGAGGGGAGCAGCGCCCTGCGCAACGCCGGCCTGCTCGCCACCGGGCACGACGGCCAGGTGACCCTGCTTGGCGACCTCACGCTTGAAAAGACCGGCACGCTGCTGGTCGGCCTCGGGGCAGAGGAGAAGACCGGCATCGCCGTCGGCGGCAAGGAGGGGGGCGCGATCACGCTCGACGGCCGGCTCGAGATCGCACCGCTGGGTGGAGCCACAATCGGCGGCCGCACGTTCACGATCGTCGCTCGGGCGCCGGGCGGCCCCGCGATCACCGGGAAGTTTGCGAGCCAAAGCGACGACATCGCGAAGATCGGCTACTCCGACGACGCCGTGACGATCACGCTCGTGGAGAATCCCAAGGCCAAGCCCGTCGTGGAGCCGTCGGTGCCAAAGCCCGCAGACTTCGCCGAGGCCCCGCGGCTCGATATGGCCGGCCTGGTCGCGATCCAGAAGCGGCCGGCCAGGTGGGTGAAGGATCGCCCAACCTGGCGGAACCACCTGCCTGTCGAGTCGAACGGCTCGACGCCCGACGGCCGGGAGTTTGCCGGCATCGCCGACCTGCGGAAACGGCTGGCCGACGATCCAGGCCAGTTGGCCTACGGCGTCGGCAGTCATCTCGTGACCTACGCCACCGGCATGCGGCCGCTCGGCGTCGATGCGCTCGCCATCGAGACGATCGCGGAGCAGACCAAGTCCGACGCCTACGGCTTCCGCTCGCTGCTCCACGCCGTCATCCAGAGCGACTTGTTCCGTAAGAAGTGAAATAATGCCGATACCACGATCAGTTGCTTGGAAGCCCGAAGCGCAAGCTGAGTGGAATACGGTTTCCCTCGCTTGCGCTACGGGCTTCGAGGCAACCGACGCATGCACCCTTGCTTGAAACCCGGAGGATTGATTCCATGACTGCTTCCCGGCTGCACCTGGCTCCGTCCCGTCGGCAATTCCTCCGCGTCGGCTCGAGTCTGCTCGCGCTGCCGTGGCTCGAGAGCCTGGCCGGCGCGGCCGCCGCGAGCGGTCGCCCACGCCGACTGGTCGCCATCTGCAACAACTTCGGCTTCTACAGTCCGGCCTTCTTTCCCACGGAAGCCGGCGAGAACTACAAGCCGAGCGAATACCTCGAGATTCTCAACGACCTGCGGAGCAAGTTCACCGTCTTCTCCGGCATCTCGCATCCCGACATCGGCGGCGACCACGCCTCCGAGAGCTGCTTTCTCACGAGCGCCAAGCGGCCCACGGCCCCCGGCTTCCGCAACAGCGTGTCACTCGACTTCCTGGCAGCGCGGCACGTGGCCGGCGCGACCCGCTTCCCGCTCTTGAATCTCTCCACGGTCGATGGCGGCTCGCTCACCTACACCTCGACGGGAGCCGGGGTTCCCGGGCTTTCATCCCCGTCCGATATCTTCACGAAGATGTTCGTGACGGGCACCCCGCAGCAGGTGCAGGCCGAGATCGACCGGCTCAAGCGGGGCCGCAGCGTGCTCGACCGGATGGAGGAG
>JBIIOM010000247.1:0-3790 GCA_044336925.1 Pirellulales bacterium | reverse complement strand
GGGGTCGGGGGCGCGGTGTCGGGGGTCAAGCCGTCCAAGTGGTTGTGTCCCCGCGGGCGAGCCGGCAGTGGAACCTGTCTGCCGCCGCACGAGGCGGCGACCGGCGACCGTTGGAAAAAGGCCATGGATGGCTTTTTCCACGGGCATTCAGCCCGGTTGACCGCCACCGCTGGACGGGTATGTTCAATCGGTTCCTGCGGTCGGAAATCTGGTCTTTGAGCCGGGAGAGTGCCCTTTGGCAGACGACGATATTCAAGGAGGAGAAGCCGCGACCCCCGAGGGCGATGGCGGGCCCAGTGATCAGGCCGACGGGCTCAGGGACATCTCCGGTGGGCGGCTCATCGAGCTGCCCATCGAGCAGGAACTCAAGGACAGTTACCTGACCTACGCGATGAGCGTGATCGTCAGCCGGGCGCTGCCGGACGTGCGCGACGGTCTCAAGCCCTCCCAGCGGCGGATCCTCGTCGCCATGAACGACCTGAATCTCTCTCCCGGCGCGGCTCGGGTGAAGTGCGCCAAGATCTCCGGCGACACCAGCGGCAACTACCATCCGCACGGCGAGAGCGTGATCTACCCGACGCTCGTCCGCATGGCCCAGGAATGGAACATGCGGCACGTGCTGGTCGACAAGCAGGGCAACTTCGGCTCGATCGCCGGCCTGCCCGCCGCCGCGATGCGATACACCGAGGCCCGGCTCTCGCCGATCGCGTCGATGATGCTCGACGATCTCGAGCTCGACACCGTCGATTACGTGCCGACCTACGACGAGCGCAACACCGAGCCGGTGGTGCTGCCGAGCCGCTTTCCCAACCTCGTCGTCAACGGCGCCGGTGGTATCGCCGTCGGCATGGCGACGAGCATCCCGCCCCACAACCTGGGGGAGGTCTGCCGGGCGCTCGTGGCCCTGATCGACAACCCGTCGATCTCGATGGCCGAACTGCTCGAGATCGTTCCCGGCCCCGATTTCCCCACCGGCGGCATCGTGATGGGCCGCGAGGCCCTGATGCGCGGCTACCTCACCGGCCGCAGCACGATCACGTTGCGGGCGCGGGCGCACGTCGAGGAATTCGGCAAGAACCGGCAGCGGATCGTCGTCACCGAGGTGCCCTACCAGCAGTCCCGCGACTCGATCGAGGAGAAGATCGCCGACCTCGTCAACGAGGACCGCATCAAGGGCATCTCCGCGATCCGCAACGAGAGCGACCTGAAGGAGCCGGTCCGCCTGATCCTCGAGCTCAAGCGCGACGCCGATCCGGACGTCGTGCTCAACCAGCTCTACCAGTTCTCGCCGCTGCAGACGACCTTCTCGCTGATCTTCCTCGCGCTCGTCGACGGCAAGCCCCGGATCCTCTCCTTCAAGAACATGCTGGAGGAATTCGTCCGGCACCGCACGGCGGTGCTCCGCCGGCGGACGCAGCACCTCCTGCAGAAGGCCCGCAACCGCAAGCACACGCTCGAAGGCCTGCTGGTGGCGCTGGCCAACATCGACGAGGTGATCAAGATCATCCGCAGCTCCAAGTCGCAGGCGGAGGCGAAGGAGCGGCTGTGCGAGATCCAGACCCCCGCGGCGCTGCTGGAGCGGGCGCTCGGCGCCGACGGCTTCGCGATTCTCCAGGAGGAGCGCGGCGCCGCCGAGACCTACGGCCTCTCGCCGGTTCAGGCCGATGCGATCCTGCGGCTCACGCTCGGGCAGCTCGTGAACCTCGAGCAGGAGAAGCTGACGGGCGAGCATCGCGAGCTGCTCGCGAAGATCGGCGAGTTTCGCCGGATTCTCTCGAGCGAAGCCAACATCCGCGCGCTCATCCGCGAGGAATTGCTCGAGCTCGACGCCAAGCACGCCGACGAACGGCGGACGGAGATCAGCGGCGAGGCCGCCGACATCCGCGACATGGCGGAATTGATCACCGAAGCGACCATGGTGGTCACGATCAGCCGCGCCGGCTACGTGAAGCGGACCCCGGCCGACACGTATCGCGCGCAGCGCCGTGGGGGCAAAGGACTCAAGGGGGCGACGGCGGACGAAGAAGATCCGATCGAGCATCTGTTCGTCGCCAGCACCCACGACTGGCTGCTCGTCTTCACGACGCTCGGCAAGGTCTTCTCGATGCGGGTCTTCGAGCTGCCCGAATTGGCCCGCGACGCCAAGGGGCGGGCGCTCGTGAATCTCCTCGAATTCGAGGCGGGCGAGAAGGTGGCCGACTGCCGGGCCGTGGGCGGATTCGAGGATCCGAACCAGTTCCTCATGCTCGCCACCCGCAGCGGCATGGTGAAGAAGACGGCGCTCGAACAGTATCGCCGCCGCCGCACGAAGGGCCTGATCGCCGTCAAGCTGCGCGAAGGAGACGAGCTCGTCGACGCGGTCGTGACCAAGCCGGGCGACGAGTTGGTGCTCGCGACCGGCAAGGGCATGGCGATCCGGTTCCCCGAATCGGACGTGCGGCCGATGGGCCGCGACACGAGCGGCGTGCGGGGGATCAAGCTCGGCTCCGGCGACCGCCTCGTCGGCATGGTCGTCGCCGATCCCGAGGCGACGCTCCTGACGGTCTGCGAGCAGGGGTACGGCAAGCGCACGACGTTCGGCACGGGCACGCCGCTCTCCGGCCCGGCGCCGGGCGAGGAGGGGGAGGCCGCGGAAGCCGAGCCGGCCGAATCGCCGGAGGCCGGCGGCGAGGAGGGCGAAGGCGAAGGCTCGAGCGGCATGCGGTATCGCACGCAGCACCGCGGGGGCAAGGGCATCCGCGACATCAAGACCACGGCCCGCAACGGCCAGGTGGTCTCGATCGTGTCGGTGCGTGACGAAGACCAGGTGCTCATGATGACGGCCCGCGGCAAGATCCAGCGGGTGAACGTTCGCGAGATTCGCCCCATGGGCCGAAACACGCAGGGCGTGCGGATCATGCGGCTCGACGACAGCGACTCGCTCACCGCCATGGTGACGGTGCCGCCGAGCGAACAGGAAGAGGCCGACGCCACTCCTGTCGAGTAGGGTAGGCTTCAGCCTGCCTCTGTCTTCTTGATACGCATTGACGCCGGAACGGCAGAAGTTTCCTCGCGGGGATCTTTCGCAACGCCTCAACTCGCAGCCTTGCCCTGGAGGGGGCGAAAGCTCCGACGCTCGTCACGCTTCCGCCGATTCCGGCGTTCAGCATCCGGGGATCACGAGACAGACCTTCGAACCACACGGAAAGGATTTGATCATGCGCATCGCGGTCGTCGGCACCGGGTATGTCGGGCTCGTGACGGGCACCTGCTTCGCCGACAGTGGCAACACGGTCACCTGCCTCGACATCAACGCCGACAAGATCGCCCGGCTCAATCGCGGCGAGATCCCGATCTACGAGCCCGGCCTCGAGGAGATGGTCGAGCGGAATGCCGCCGCGGGGCGGCTGAAATTCACCACCGATGCCCCGGCTGCGATCCAGAACGCCGAGGTCGTTTTCCTGGCCGTAGGCACGCCGCCCGCGGCGGATGGCTCGGCCGACCTCTCGGCGCTCTGGAAAGTGATCGACTCGATCGCTCCCCATCTGCATCCGCAGGCCGTCGTCGTGACGAAGAGCACGGTGCCGGTCGGCACCTGCGCCGGCATCGAAAAGCGGCTCCTCGAGCGGACGGGCCGGGTCTGCCGCGTCGCGAGCAACCCGGAGTTTCTCAAGGAGGGGGCCGCGATCGAGGATTTTCAAAAGCCCGATCGGGTGGTGGTGGGGGCGCGGAGCCCGGAGGTCGTCGAGGTGCTTCGCAGCCTCTATCTCCCGTTTCTGCGGACCGAAAACCCGTTCCTCGCGATGTCGCC
>JBIIOM010000246.1:0-3792 GCA_044336925.1 Pirellulales bacterium | reverse complement strand
CCTGCACATGCCCTCTCGCGGGCTATGGAAGCGAGCGCAGGCAGGATGCCGAAAGCGAGCGGACATGCAGTGAGCGAAGGACAGGATGTCCGTAGCGAACGTCCGCCGAGAGGGCATGTGCAGGCCCGTGCCGGGTTGGGCGCGTTGACCCAGAGAGTCGTCACGACGCAGCGCGGTGGGCGAGGCGGGCGAGGCCCGCAGCGCCGATATAGCCGGCGTCGCCGCCCAAGCTGGCGTAGCGGATGAGCGTCTTTTCGGCGAGCGTGGGGAACGTGCGCGACCGCACTTCCTGCCGCACGCGGTCGAGAAATGCGCGGCCGACGGGGGAGGCTTCGCCGCCGAACGTCATTGCGCCGCCGATCACGACCGCCTCCGGATCGATCGTGTGCATGAGCGTCACGATGCCGATGCCGAGCCAGCGGGCCGCGTCGAGGATGATGTCGAGCGAGACCTGGTCGCCGGCCTCCGCCTCGCGGGAGACCAAGAGCGGCGTGAGTTCCTCGCCGCCGGCGACGGCTTTCGCCAGCCGGCTCGATCCGTCGCGGGCCACCGCCTCGGCCGCGCGGGCTCTGACCGCCGTCGCGCTCGCATAGGCCTCGAGGTGGCCCGGCTGGCCGCAGGGGCATTTTCGCGCCGTGTCGGAGGTGTCGACGATGATGTGGCCGCATTCGGAGCCGTGGCTGTGGGCGCCTTCGACGTTCGTGTCGCCGATGATG
Source organism: Pirellulales bacterium (assembly GCA_044336925.1). Classification (GTDB taxonomy): domain Bacteria; phylum Planctomycetota; class Planctomycetia; order Pirellulales; family UBA1268; genus RGVT01. Next base: position 3,076 of record JBIIOM010000246.1, on the reverse strand, counting down.
ATCCCGCCCCCCACGCCGGTGCCGAGCGTGAGCAGCACGAGGCTCGAGAACTCCCGCGCCGAGCCCACCCAGAATTCGCCGTAGGCCGCGGCATTGGCGTCGTTGGCGAACGTCACCGGCCGGCCGCAGTGGAGCGCCACTCGATCGCGGATCGGGAAGCCGTCCCAGCCCGGCAGGTTGCCGGCGCGGATGATCACGCCCGTGGGGATGTCCTGCGGCCCCGGCGTGCCGAGCCCAACGCGGGCGATGTCGTCGGGCGCGATGCCGACGCGGCTAGAGAGCGCATGCACGCTCTGGCCCATCCGCGCGGCTGCGTCTTCGGGCCCGCGGGTCGCGTGGGTCGGCTCGGTGTGGAAGGCGAGCGTGCGGCCGAGGTCGTCGACGAGACCGGCCTTGATGTTCGTGCCGCCGAGATCGACGCCCGCGTAGAACGGGCGCTGAGCGCTCTCCAGTGGCAACCAACCCGAGTGGTCTTTCATGACGACATTTCGATACGCCGAGTTTCCCGCCGGCTCGCGGGCGGCGGCATGTTTACGTCCGCCGCTCCGACGGCGGAAGGGCTCGTCGCGGTGGCCCTCGAGGACTCGGTCCAAATGCTCCTCGAGCTTCCGCCGACCCGCTTCGCCTTCACACTGCGATCTTTGAGCACCTGTTAATTGTCGGCTGGCAACCTGCTCACTTCCACGGTTGGCGTGGGGCCCGTGCAGGCCTTCATGAAGGCGACGAGGTCGGCCTGCTCCTGATCCGTGAGCTTGAGCGGACGGATCTTGTCGCTCAGATGCGGATTGGGATGGCCGCCCTTGTCATACCACTCCACCACCTCCTCGAGCGTGGCCACCGAGCCGTCGTGCATGTAGGGGGCCGTGAGCGCGACGTTTCGCACCGTCGGCGTCTTGAAGGCGCCGGTGTCTTTCGGGTCTTTCGTGACGACGAAGCGGCCGAGGTCCGGCTCTGGCTTGTCCATGCCGATGCCGATGTTGTGATACTTCTCGTCGGCCAGGTTGGCGCCCACGTGGCAGGCGGTGCAGTTGCCCTTCTCGGTGAAGAAGATCTCCCGGCCGCGCTTCGCCTCCTCCGACATCGGGTGCGCCTCGACCGCGGCCTTCGCCTCGGCGTAGCGCTTGGCGAGGTCGGGATCCTCGGCGATGTCGTCCGGGTCGAGGCCGGCGAAGGTCCGCATCTGCTCGTGATAATCGTAGGGGGACGGGGCGGTGACGAGCACCCGCTCGAAGGCCGCGATCGCCTGGCCGACGCGGTCGATCGAAAGATCGCCGAAGATCTTCTCGAACTGCTTCTTGTAAACCGGAATGTCGCCGAGCCGCTTCACCACGCCCTCGTGGGTGAAGCCCATCTCGATCGGGTTTTGGATCGGGCCGACGGCCTGCGCCTCGAGCGAATCGACGCGGCCGTCCCAAAACTGCGGACCCGAGAGGATGCGGTTGAACGAGACGGGCGAGTTGCGGCCGCCGAGCTGGCCGCGGATGCCGACGCCGGTCGTCGTGTGGGCCGTGTAGCCCTCGGCCGGGTTGTGGCAGCTTGCGCAACTCACCGTCGAATCGGCCGAGAGCCGCGGGTCGAAGTAGAGCTGCCGGCCAAGCTCGATCTTCGCACGGGTGAGCGGATTCTTGTCGAGGCCGGTGATCTGCGCCGCGCCCTGCGAAAGGCCCAGCGGCAGAACCGGCTCGAGCGCCACGAAGTTTTTCGGATCGGCGAGCCACTGGTCGATCGCGGCGAGCGTGATCGGTCCGCTGCCGGGCACGCCGGCGGTGAGCGCGGGATCACCGAGTGCGACCTGCTCGCGTGGGCTGGCAGTGGCGGCCTGTGGGCCGGCCGAGGCCGGCGCCAGCGACGAGCCGTCGGTCGACGCGGGCCGTGGCGCAGGTGGGTCCAACTCACGCAGCGCCTCGTTGATCCGCTCGTCGGCCGCCGCCTTCGCGTCGTCGATCTTCTTCGTGGCCGCGGCGGCCGCGTCGATCACGGCCTTGGTGTGGGTCGCGGTGTCGGCCGCCTTGCCGCCGGCCGGCGCGAGCTCGATCGCCTCGATCTCGACCACTTTTTCCTGTGGGGCGGGGGCGGTCGGGGCACAGCCGGAAGCCGCCAGCATGACGAGCATCGCCGGCAGGTTGAAGCCACGGAAAGTGCACACGGTATGGGCTCCTGGTGGGGCGAACGAATCCAGTCAGGGCGAACGAGGGCGCCGACAAGGACTTCTATCTTAGGGTCTCGGCTGCTCCCGGCCAACGCGTCGGGGAGGCTCCGGCAGGGGCGGGATTTGTGGGGTAGGATTCTGGGACGGGGGCACGCGGCACGGTCGCCGCGACCGTCGCAATCGCTCCAAGCGCCCTGAAAATGCAGCGGAAGTCATGGCCGGGCTGAACGACAACGCGGAATTCATCCAGGAGTTTCTCGTCGAGTCGACGGAAAACCTCGATCAACTCGACCGCGACCTGATCGCCCTCGAACAGGCCCCCGCCGACGAGAATCGCCTGGCGAGCATTTTTCGCACCGTCCACACGATCAAGGGCAATAGCGGCTTCTTCGGGTTCTCGAAGCTCGGCGCCCTGACGCACAGCGGCGAACACCTGCTCGGCAAATTGCGCGACGGCAAGCTCTCGCTCGATGACCGCGTGACCGGGTCGCTCTATTCAATGGTGGACGCGGTACGATCGATCCTGCAGTCGATCGAAGCGACCGGCGGCGAGGGGGAGCAGGATTTTCGCGAACTGGCCCAGACGCTCACCGCCGTTGCCGCAGGGGAGGGCGCACCCGTCGCGGCCAAGCCGAAGTCCCCGCCATCCGAGCCAGCTCCACAGCCACAGACCGCAGCGCCGACGCCAAGCCCTGCGCCCGTGCCGCCGCCGGCCGAGGCTGCCCCCGCCGTGCCCGCGGTTGCGGAAAAGTCTGTCGAGCCGCCGGCGGCCGGCCGCTCTGCCAGCGAGAGCTCGATCCGCGTCGACGTGGGGCTCGTGGCGTCGATCCTCGATCTGGTGGGCGAGCTGGTGCTCGCCCGCAACCAGTTGCGGAGCATCGAGACCCTCGATCCCGGCATGCAGGCCGTCGTGCAGCGGATCAATGC
>JBIIOM010000051.1:0-12896 GCA_044336925.1 Pirellulales bacterium | reverse complement strand
GACCGCACACCGGACAGCCCTGATGAAAATAGACTGGAGAGTTCATGACATAACCCCTTCCCGAGGAGGCGACGGGCATGACCGCCGCTCGTCCGACCGGGTTGAAAGTTTATGGCGGAGCCCCTCCTCCGGCAATTCCAACCGTCCCTGAGAATTTCGTGAGTCTGCCAAAGGCTCCCTGCGGGCGGTGAAATCGGCTAAACTGGAAGCGACTCAGGGGTGCCCCGGACTGTTCGCTCACGGTGAATTCGCCATGCAACGACCGTGGTTGGCCGCCTTCATCGTGCTGTTTTGGTGTGCCACGACCAGCTGGCTGGTGGTCGCCAAGATTCTGCCTTCGGTCATGCCGGGGTCGCCCCCCGGCTACCAGGCGCTCTATGCGTCGAACAACCGGCTGATCCCGGTGGCTTGGACGGTGCTCTGGAAGGACCAGCCGCTGGGCTGGTCCATCAGTCGATCGAGCCGCGGCGACGACGGGGCGCTCGCTGTCGAGAGCCTGCTGCACTTCGACCGCCTGCCGATCGGCGAGATGCTGCCGCCCTGGGCGAAGCCGCTGGTCGGAGCGGCCATCGAGCAAACCGCCGAGTTTTCCTTCGACGCCCGCGGCGCGTTGGCGATCAGCCCCGCCGGCCAACTGCAGAGCTTCCGCTCGACCGTCGATCTCCCGGGGACGCACGCCAAGGTCTTTCTCGACGGCACGATCGACGACGGCCACGTGCAGGTCGTCCTCCGGGCCCGCGGCATGCGGTATGAAACGAGCCGGTATCTGCCCTCGCACATCATGATCGGCGACGAACTCTCCCCCCAGGCGACGCTGCCGGGGCTCTTCGAGGGCAGGCGGTGGACCGTTCCGACCTACAACCCCCTGCGGACGGGAAAATCGGCGCTCGATGTGCTCCACGCCGAGGTCATGGACGAGGAGACGATGTTTTGGGACGACCACCTCGTGCGGGTGAACGTGGTCTGCTACCGTGACGATCCTTCGAGCCACCACCCGCCGCGAACGCGGCTCTGGGTCGATCGCTCCGGCCGGGTGCTCAAGCAGGAAAGCGCGATACTCGGCGCCCACCTCACGTTTCTCCGCCGATCCGACGCGGCGGCCGAAACCCTCTGCGACAACGTTTTCAAGTCATTTGCCGCCCCGGAGCCCGATGCTTCGGAGCATCTCCCATGATCGAGTTCGACCACGTCACCCGCACCTACGGTCCCAAGACGGCCGTCTCCGACCTCACGCTCGCCATCCCGCGCGGAGAGCTCTTCGCGCTGTTGGGGCCGAACGGGGCCGGCAAGACGACGACCATCAAGATGCTCGTGGGGCTTCTGCGGCCGTCGCACGGCGCGGTGCGGGTGAGCGGCTTCGACCTGGTGAAGGATCCCCGCAACGCCCACCTCCACATCGGCTACGTGCCCGACGAGCCCATGCTCTACGAGAAGCTCACGGGCCGCGAGTTTCTCTGGTTCATCGCCGACATGTTCGGCATGCCCCGGCACCTGGCGACCAAACGGATCGCCGCCGAAATCGAGCACTTCGAACTCGGCGACTTTGCCGACGACCTGGCCGAAAGCTACTCGCTGGGCATGCGGCAGCGGCTCGTCTTCGCCGCATCCCTGCTGCACGACCCCGACGTGCTCGTGCTCGACGAGCCGATGGTGGGCCTCGATCCGCGCAGCGTGCGGATCGTGAAGGACCTGCTCGCCTCCCGCACGCGGGAAGGCATGACGGTCTTCATGTCGACCCACACGCTGGCGATGGCCGAGGAGATGGCCGACCGCATGGGAATCATGGTCCGCGGCCAATTGCGATTCCTCGGCACGGTCGACGAGCTCCGCGAGCAGATGGCGATCGAGACCACGAGTCTCGAGCAGCTCTACCTCGAACTCACGAACCCGCGGGCGGCGCGGCCGCAGCGGGGGGGCCCGTGAGCGGCATGAGCGACCAGCCCGCGGCCTCCCCCCTCCTCCCGCTTCCCGGCGGCTCTCCGGCCCAGTCGTGCCGGCTCCTTTCCATCGATGCCGAGTCGCGGCTCTTGCTCCGCCTGCGGGCGCAGGTGGCCTGGGCCAGCCTGCGAACGATGCTCTCGTCGGCTCGGCTGCGGCTGAGCCTCGTGATCCTCCTGAGCGCGATGTTCTGGGGCTCGCTGTACGGACTGTTCGTGGAGGCGTTCACGTTTCTCGATTCGCTCCACGCGGAGGTGATCTCGCTCCTGTTCAACGCCTTCTTCTCGTCGCTGATGGTCATGCTCGTCTTCTCCACGGGGATCCTGCTCTACAGCGGCCTCTATTGCTCGGCCGAAGCGCGGCTCTTGATGACGCTGCCGGCCCGCGAGGAATCGATCTTCGCGCACAAGTTCCAGGAGGCGATGTGGTTTGCCAGCTGGGGCTTCATCCTCCTGGGGAGCCCGATGCTCGTGGCCTACGGCGCCGTGCGGCACTCCTCCTGGACCTACTTCGCGCTCCTGTTGCCGTTCATGGTGTCGTTCGTGGTCATCCCCTCGACGATCGGCAGCATCTGCTGCATGGCGATGGTCGCCTGGATGCCCCGCCTGCGGGTGCACGCGCTTTCGGCCTGCCTCGTGGCGATGTGCGGCCTGGGGCTCTGGCTGGCCTGGACGTCGCTCTCCTCGGTGAAGGCCGACAGCATGTCGGCCGCCTGGTTCGAACAGACCTTCGCCCGCCTGGCGATCACGGAGCAGAAGTTGCTGCCGAGCTGGTGGCTCTCGAGCGGCCTGATCGAGGCGGCCCGTGTCGGCGCAAACGCGCAGGAGCGCCGGGCGGCGCTCGGCGAGGCGATCTCGTTTTTGGCCCTGCTCGTGGCCAACGGGATGCTCTTGCAGCTCGTGGCCGGCTGGCTGGCCACGCGGGCCTACCGGCTGGGATACAGCGAACTGGCCGGCGAGGTGCCGGCCCGGCGGCAGCGGCCGATCGGGTGGTTCGACCAGATGCTGATGAATGCCGGGTCGGCGGCGGGGCGGCCGCTGCGGCTGCTCGTCGTGAAAGACCTGCGGCTCTTTCGCCGCGACATCTCGCAGTGGTCGCAGTTCGTGATCTTCTTCGGACTGCTCGGCCTCTATTTCTTCAACGCGCGGTCGTTCAACTACAACAACGCCTACGCGTCGATGATCGGGTTTTTGAACCTGGCGGTCGTCGGGCTGATCCTCTCCACGTTCACGACGCGGTTCGTGTTTCCGATGATCAGCCTCGAGGGGCGCCGGTTCTGGATCCTCGGGCTCCTGCCGCTGCACCGCGACCAGATCGTCTGGTCGAAATTTCTCTTCTCGTTCGTGGGCGGGCTTTTGCCCTGCTGCGGGCTCGTCCTGCTCAGCGACGTGATGCTCGGGCTGCCCCGCCGGGCGATCGTGATCCACGAGATCTGCTGCGTCGTGCTCTGCATGGGGCTCTCCGGGATCGCCGTCGGGCTGGGGGCGAAAATGCCCGACCTGCGGGAATCCTCCCCGGCCAAGATCTCGTCGGGCTTCGGCGGCACGTTGAGCCTCGTGGTCAGCTCGCTCTTCATCATGCTCGTGGTCGTGACCGCGGCCCTGCCCACGCACTTGTTTCTCGCCACGCATGCCTTCGGTGCGGATGCGGTGGCGCCCGGGGGCTGGCTCGCCTGGGCAGGCAGCACGCAGGGCATCGTGGCGAGCCTGTCGGTGGTCGTGGTGCTGGGCTTGCTGGCCACGTTCGTGCCGCTCGTCCTGGGATTACGGGCCTTCCGCCAGCTCGAGCCCTAGCCGGGCCGTCGGAGACCTAGAGCGCATGTCATTTCGGTGTAGCACCGGCTCGGGGGCGGCAAAAGTCGCGTCGCGTGGGCCGCGGCGGCCCAAAGCTCCTCGACCTTTCGCCGACCCCCTCGCCTGCCCCTCTTTGTTTGCCAGGTCGTCGCTACAGCTACGCAAGATGCGGTCTAGCCTGGCCTTCGGAGCGGGTTAGCGGCCGGGACGGTTTGCGGTTCATCTGTTGATGGTCAATAGACTCCCCATTCCCGGAATGCGTCACGAGCCCGTGCGGGTGGGCGCGGTCCAGTACCTCAATACGAAGCCGCTCGTCCACGGGCTGGCGGGGCTCGGCCTCGACGTGTCGTTCGATCTTCCCAGCCGGCTGGCTGATCGTCTCGCGAGCGGCCAACTCGACGTCGCCCTCATCCCGTCGATCGAACTCTTTCGCGGGGCTGGCTACCGCGCGGTCTCCGACGCCTGCATCGGCTGCCGTGGACCCGTGATGAGCGTGCGGCTCTTCTTCCGCACGCAGCCGGGCCGCGTCGCCCGGCTCGCGGTGGACGAAGGCTCGCGGACGAGCGCCACGCTCGCGCGGGTCTTGCTCGCGGAGCGGTTCGGCATCCACCCGGCCATCGAGCCCCTGCCGATCGGAGCGGGGCTCGACGACACGAGCGCCGACGCCGTGCTCTTGATCGGCGACCGCGCGATCGGCTCGCATCGCGGCAGCTTCCAGCTCGTCTGGGATCTCGGCGACGAGTGGTGCCGCTGGAAGGGTCTGCCGTTCGTGTTCGCCGTCTGGGCCGCGCGGGCCGATGTGTCGGCCGACGATCTCGCGCGGATCGAGCCGCTGCTCGCGACCGCCCGCAATGCCGGCAAGGCCAACCTCGCCGCGATCGCCTCCGCGGAGGCCGCGGCCCACGGGCTCACGGTGCCGCAATGCCTGAGCTACCTTCGCGACAATCTTCACTACGACCTCGGCCCGCGGGAGCGGGAGGCGCTCTCGGCTTTTTACGGCCATGCCGTCACACTGGAGCTGGCCCCAGCGGGGCTCGACGTCGCCCGGACGCTCGCTGCGGCCCGGTAGCGGGTTCGACGTGAAGCCATCCCCATCCCCACGACCGGACAAGAAAGCGATGCCAGCCACGTTGCAACGCACGATTGGATCCATTCTCGACGAGACGGTCGCAGGCCAGCGGCTCTCGGCTCTCGACGCGGTGCGCCTGCTCGAATCCCGGGAGCTGGCCGCCCTCGGCCGCGCGGCCCACGCCGTGACGCAGCGGCTCCACCCCGAGCCCCACCGCACCTACAACATCGACCGCAACATCAACTACACCAACATCTGCACGGCCGTCTGCGACTTCTGCGCCTTCTACCGCAGCCCGAAGCACGCGGAGGGCTACGTGCTCGACCGCGACGTTTTGCTCGCGAAGATCGAGGAGACCGTCGCGATCGGCGGCGACCAGATCCTGCTCCAGGGCGGCCTCCATCCGACGCTGCCGCTCGAGTGGTATGAAGACCTGCTCCGCGACATCAAGGGCCGTTTCCCGCAGGTCAACGTCCACGGCTTCTCGCCGCCGGAGATCCACCACCTCACGAAGGTCTCGAAGCGGCCGCTCCGCGAGGTGCTCGAGCGGCTGGCGCGGGCCGGCCTCGGCTCGCTGCCCGGCGGCGGCGGCGAGATCCTCGTCGATCGAGTGCGCACGGCGATGACCCGCGGCAAGGTGCTCACCGACGACTGGCTCGAAGTGCACCGGCAATGGCACCTGCTCGGCGGCAAGAGCACGGCCACGATGATGTTCGGCCACATCGAGACGCTCGCCGAACGGGTGGAGCACCTCGACCGGCTCCGCGAACTGCAGGACGAGACCGGCGGCTTCACGGCCTTCATCTGCTGGTCGTTCCAGCCCGACAACACCGAGATGGCCGACATCCCACCGGCGGGCCCCTTCGAATACCTGAAGACACAGGCCGTGGCCCGGCTCTACCTCGACAATTTCCCGAACATCCAATCGAGCTGGGTGACGCAGGGCCGCGAGATCGGCCAGCTCGCGCTCCTCTTCGGCGCCAACGACATGGGCAGCCTGATGCTCGAGGAGAATGTCGTGAGCGCCGCCGGCACGGTGCACCACCTCACGCTCGAGCAGATGCGGTCGGCCATCTCGCAGCTCGGCTGGACCCCGCGGCGGCGCAACGTGTTTTACGAACTCTTCGAGGACGAGCCGTCGTCCGCCGAGTCGGCCCGCCCGGCGGCCCGGACCATTCCTCTGCCCGTCGCCTCGACGTCGCCGTGACCCGCCCAGCCGCGCCGGCCGTCACGCTGCGGGCCCGCTGGCTGCTCCCCGTCGGAAGCCCGCCGATCGACGGCGGGTGGATCCGGATCGAGCGGGGACGCGTCGCCGCGCTCGGCCGCCGCGCGCCGCCGGGGATCGTCCGCGACCTCGGCGACGCGATCATCCTCCCGGGTCTCGTCAACGCGCACACCCACCTCGAATTCTCCGATCGCTCCGCGCCACTCGATCCCGCCGGGGGGCTGCCGGCATGGATCGAGCGCGTGGTCGCCCTGCGCCGCAGCCGCGTCCAAGCCGCCGATGCGGAAAGCATCGATGCCGAGGCGGCCCGCACGCTCCGCGCGATCTCCGGCGGCCTCGCGGAAAGCGCGGCGGCCGGCGTGACCACGATCGGCGAGATCGCGACCTCCGCCCCGATCGCTGCCTACGCGCAGTTCGCTGCCTACACCCAGTTCGGCCCACGCATCCGCGTCTACCGGGAAGGGCTCGGCCTCTCCGCCGAAGCGTCCGCAGCCGCGCACCGCGCGGTTGTCCGTGATCTCGACCTGCTCCGCGCAACGGGCGTGCCCGCGGGCATCTCGCCCCACGCCCCGTATTCCGTCGCCGCTCCGCTCGGCCGCCAGCTGATCGCGGCGGCCGTTGCCCGCGGCCTGCCCGTCGCGATGCACCTGGCCGAGAGCCGCGAGGAGGCGGAACTCGTGGCCTCGGGCAGCGGCCGCTTCCGCGCGGTGCTCGAGGCGCTCGGCGCGTGGCAGCGCGATCGTCCGCCGCGGCTGCTCACGGTCGCCGACTGGATCACGTCATTGGCCAAGGCGCCGCGCGGGATCGTGGTGCACGGCACCCATCTGCCCGACGACCCGGCCGCGCTCGCCCGGCTCACCCGGCACCGCGACCGGCTGGCCGTCGTGATCTGCCCGCGCACGACGAAGGCGCTCTCCGGAGCCCTGCCCCCGCTGGCCGCGTTTCGCGCAGCGGGTGTGCGCGTCGCCCTCGGCACCGACAGCCGCGCCTCGAACCCCGACCTCTCGGTGCTCGCCGAATGTCGCACGCTCGTGGACGCCGGGCTGGCGAGCCCGGCCGAGGTGATTCGCATGGCCACGGTCGAGGCCGCCTGGTCGCTCGGCTTCGAGGCTCGCGCCGGCCGCCTCGCCATTGGCCGCCCGGCCGACCTCGCGATCCTCCGCCCCACCCGAGCCGCCGGAGAGCCACACGAAGCCGCCCTCGCCCCTGACACCCAGGTGCTCACCACGCTCCGCTCCGGCCGCCCAATCTCTGAGTAGGGTAGGCTTCAGCCTGCCAAAGTAGACCGCTTCGTCCCGAAGCGGATCCCCTGGCGATCGACAGCTGTCAACTCGCACAACCCGGCTTCGGGCGACCCGTACCCCGTCGCCGGACGCTCGCTACGTACGACCAATCCGCCTGGGGCGGATCGGTGCCCGCATGCCCTTCGCTCGCTCGTATGCTGCCCTTGCTCCGCCATCCTGGCTGCGCTCGTCAGCATACGCCGGCGAGCGGGGTACGGGTCGCCCGAAGCCTTCCCGTTCTGTAGGACAGGCCTCTGTGCCCGTACCCCGGGAGCCGGCGTATGCTGCCCCGCTACGGAAGCCCGCAGCGCAAGCAAGGTCCAGCCGCCCTCCACTCCCACCGACGACGCTCCCACCCGAACCGCGAGAAACGCACCGACTCTCCTCGCTCGCGCGTCGGGCTTCCGTAACGTCCGCCGAGAGGGCATGTGCAGGCCCGAGCCGGGTTGGGCGCGTTGACGGTGCCCCGAGGGGATCCGCTTCGGGACGAAGCGGTCTCCGTGCGAAGAGGTCTACAGCCGGCAGTTGGTGATCTGCGTCTCGATGATCGCCGAGGCGCCGATCGCCTCGAGCCGCTCCATGATGGCGTGCACCTCGCCCCGCCTCACCATGGCGCGCACCGCGCACCACTCCGGATCCTCGAGCGCCATCACGGTGGGCGAATTGAAACCCGGCGTGATCTTCTCGGCTTCGGCGAGCCGGCCGCGCGGCACGTTGTATTCCAGGAGCGACCAGCTGCGGGCGATCACGATCCCCTCGAGGCGGCGGACGATCCGGTCGGCGAGGGCCGGATCGCGGATGCCGTGGTTTTGCACGAGCACGGTCTCGTAACGGCCGATCTCGTCGAGCACCTGCAGGCGGTTGGCGGCCAGCGTGCTGCCGGTCTCGACGAGGTCGACGATCGCATCGGCCACGCCAAGCGCGATCATGATCTCCACGCTGCCAGAGAGATCGACGAAGTGCACGTCGACGCCGCGGGCGGCGAGCCACTGCCGCGTGATCCGCGGGAAGCTCGTGGCGATCCGCTTGCCGGCGAGCTGTTTGGGGTCGTGGATGCCGGACTCGTCGCCCACGCAGAGCGCGAGCTTGCAGAAGCCGACGCCGAGATCGAGGCGGTGGACGAGCTCCGCGCCGCTCTCGGCCACCAGATCGGCGCCGGTGATCCCGAGGTCGATCGCGCCCTCGGCCGTCAGCACGGGGATGTCGTCGGTGCGCAGAAACGTCACCTCGACGGGCATGTCGCGGCAGCGGGCGAAAAGCGTCCGCTCCGTGCGGCGGAACGAGATTCCTGCGTCGTTGAGCAGCTGCGAGGCGATCTCCGACAGCCGTCCCTTGCTGGGGATGCCGATCCGCAGGAGTTCTTCCTTCCGGGGCTGGTCCGTGGCCGCGCTCACGTCGATTCTCCGCCAGTGGATGCCTTGGGCGCTCGGGAGGCCTTCTCGTCGAGACCGGAGACGCCGAAACGGCGGGCGAGTTCGTCCTCGACCCGCGAAAACGGCAGGTCGCGGACGGCCAGGAGCACGAGCATGTGGTAGACGAGGTCGGCGGCCTCGGCGACGACGCGATCGTCGCTCTCACCGGCCGCCGCCTGCACCAGTTCGCCGGCCTCCTCGGTCACCTTGCCGGCGATCGTGGGCACGCCGCCGGCCAGGAGCCGGCTGGTGTAGGATCGATCCGCATCGCCCCCCTTCCGCGACGCGACGACGCGTTCGAGGCTTTCGAGGGCTTCACCGAATCGACGCATCAATGGCTCCAGACGGCCAGCACCGCGAATCCTCTCCACCGGCCCGTCCGGCGGAGCCCTCAACTGTAGCATGCCCTGCCGGCGATGCAGCCCGCCCCCTCGCTCCGCGGCTGGAGGGCGATTGCTGGATCCTCTCCGGCCCCACGGCGGCCGGAAAAACCGCCCTGGCGCTCGACCTCGCCCGCCGGCTCGATGCCGAGATCGTGAGCGTCGATTCGATGGCGGTCTACCGGGGGCTCGACATTGGCACCGCCAAGCCCTCCCGCGGCGAGCGGGCCATGGTGGAGCACCACCTGATCGACGTCGTGCCCCCGAGCGAGCCTTACAGCGTGGCCCGCTGGCTCGCCGACGCGGCCACGGCCGTCGAGGCGATCCGTGCCCGCGGCCGCAACATCCTCTTCGTCGGCGGCACGCCGCTCTACCTGCGGGCCCTCCGCGACGGCCTCGCCCCGCTGCCGGCCGACGACCCGGCATTCCGCCGCAGCCTGCTCGACGAAATCGACGCCCACGGCTCGGCCGTGATCCACGCGCGGCTGGCGACGATCGATCCCGCGGCGGCCGCCAGGATTCATCCCAACGACGTGAGGCGGATCGTCCGCGCGCTCGAGGTCGCCCATGTGACCGGCCGCCCGCTGAGCGCAGCCTTCGCCCCGGCCCCCGACCCGGTTTTCGAAACCAGGATGATGATCGTGGATCGCCCGCGCCGCCTGCTCACCGACCGGATCGACCGCCGCGTCGATCGGATGTTCGCCGCCGGCCTGCTCGACGAGGTGCGCGCCGCCGAAGCGGCCCCCGGTGGCCTCGGCCCCACGGCCCGTCAGGCGGCGGGCTACGCCGAATGCCTCGATCTCCTCGCCGGCCGGCTCCCGCCCGCGGAAGCCATCCGCCTCACGAAGCAGCGCACGCGACAGCTCGCCAAGCGGCAGCTCACATGGCTGCGCAGTTTCAGGGGCGCGACCTGGATCACGGCATGACGATTCCGCGAACGGCCCGCGCCCGGATCAGGCGGTCTGCTCTTCGAACCGCGGCAGTTCCGCCACGCCCCCCTCGATCTGCAGAGCGGTCAGTGGCGTGGCTTCCGTGACCTCCGTCTTGCCGTCGCGGCGGGTGAGGGAGAGCCTCGTCTGCCCGGCGAGCAATGCGTCGAGCTGCTGCTTGAGTTCCTTCTGCTTCTTTTCGTCGAGCTTGCCGAAGGCCTCGCGGCCGCGGCATTTCGGGAAGGCGCGGCAGCCGAGCCACGGCCCGCGCTTGCCGTCGCGGAGATTCATGAGATCGCCGCACTTCGGGCAGGCGATGTCGGTGACGAGCGGGGGCGGCGAGGGAAACTTGATGTTCCCCTTCTTGTCGAGGTTGAGGATGAACGGCGGTGGCTCGACGGGCGCGTCGGCCGCCTTCTTGCCCTTCGCCTTCGGCGGCCGCGGCTTGTCTTCGACGAGGAAGTCGCCGAAGCGACCGGTGCGTTTCACCATCGGCACGCCCGCGGGGGAGAGGAGGTCGATCTGCTCGGGCTGCCGCGGCTTGCCGTCGCGGTCCACCGGCATCGCGAAGGAGCAGGCGGGCACCTCCTTCGGCTTCGCCGGCTTCCGCTTCTTCCCCTTGGCGGTGGTCTTCGCGGCGGGGGCGGGTTTCTCGATCACCTTCTCGTTGTAGCCGCTGCAGGAGAGGAAGCGGCCGTTCTTGCCGAGCCGGTATTCGAGCCTGCGGCCGCATTCGGGGCAGGCGTAGGGAGAGGGATCGCCCTTGCCCTTCACGTGGCCCTGCTCGAGCGCGGTCTCGAGCTTGGGCTTGAGCTCGTCGTGAAACTCGTGCAGCACGTCGGTCCAGCGCTTCGTGCCCTGGGCCACCTGGTCGAGCTCCCGCTCGATCTCGCGGGTGTAGCCGATCTCGATGAACTGGTTCTCGAAGCCGTCCTTGAGAAAGCCGGTGACGGCCTCGCCGAGGGCGGTGGCGTAGAAGCGGCGTTCGCGTTGCTCGACGTAGCCCCGGTTCTCGATCACATTGATGATGCTCGCGTAGGTGGAGGGGCGGCCGATCCCTTCCTCCTCGAGCTTTTTGACGAGCGTGGCCTCGCTGTAGCGGGGGGGCGGCGCCTGGAACTTCTGCCGCGGCTCGATGTCGAAGGGGGCGAGCTGCGTGCCCTTCTCGAAGTCGGGGAGCACCTGCTCGCCGTCGTCCTTCGGCGTGCCGCTGACGCGATAGAAGCCGTCGAACCGCAGCACGCGGCCATTGGCCTTGAAGACGGCGCCCGTGTCGCGGTCGGTGCGCCGCAGCCGCACGGACGTGGAATCCCACTCCGCGTCGGTGGCCTGGCAGGCCACGAAGCACTGCCAGATCAGCCGGTAGAGCTTGAACTGCTCGTCGCTCAAGGCGGCGGCGATCTGCTCCGGCTCGCGCGAGGCGTCGGTCGGGCGGATCGCCTCGTGGGCCTCCTGCGCGCTGTCGTTGGAGCTCGAGTAGAACCGCGGCTTCTCGGGCACGTAGGCCTTGCCGTGCCGCTTTTCGAGGTAGCCGCGGGCCATCTCGATCGCCTCGCGGGAGAGGTTCGTCGAGTCGGTGCGCATGTAGGTGATGAGGCCCACGCGGCCCTCGCCCGGCACGTCGATACCTTCGTAGAGCTGCTGCGCGATCCGCATCGTGCGGTCGGTGGACATGCCCAGCCGACTGCTGGCCGCCTGCTGGAGGGTGCTCGTGATGAAGGGCGGATAGGGCTTCGACCGCGTGCGGGTGACGTCGATCGATTCGACGGTGTAACGGGCGGCCGGGTCGGGCCGCCCCGCGAGCCTGACGAGGTTTTTCGCGCGGCCCTTGCCGTCGGAATCGGTCTCGCGGGTGACCTCGATGTCGAGGAGCCCCGCGGCTTCGGCGGCGGCCCGGGCGGACACGGCGAGGTCGGCGGCCGACGTGTTTTCAGCCTCGATCTTCAGCGACTTCCCCCCCACCTCCACCATGTCGCAGGCGAGCGCCCGCCGCTCGGCGAGCCAGGCCATGCGGTCGCGAACGAACGGGGGACGGCCGCGCTCGTCGCGACGGGCCATGAAGGATGTCCACTCGGCGTGCAGCGCGGCGGCCTGCGCCACGTCGAAGGCCAGGCAGGCCGAGATCTCCCACGACTCCGACGGCGTGAAGGCGCGGATTTCCTGCTCGCGCTCGACCACGATCCGGGAGGCCACGCTCTGCACGCGGCCGGCGCTCAGGCCGCCGGCGACCTTCTTCCAAAGGATCGGAGAGACCTGGTAGCCGACGATGCGGTCGACGATGCGGCGGGCCTGCTGGGCCTCGACGCGGGGCATGTTGATCGCGCGGGGCGACTGAAAGGCCCGCTGAATTTCCGACTTGGTGATCGCGTCGAACGTGACCCGCTTCGCCTTCGCGGGATCGACGCCGAGCACCTGCGTGAGATGCCAGGCGATCGCCTCTCCTTCGCGATCCAAGTCGGTGGCGAACCAGATCTCGCTGGCTCCCTTGGCGAGCCGGCGGAGTTCGGTGACCTTTTTCGCTTTGTCGCTGTCGATCTCGTAGGTGGGGGCGAAATCGTGGTCGAGATCGACGCCTGGCACCGGCTGCTTCGCGCCCTTGGGGGCCTTGCTCGGCAGGTCGCGGATGTGGCCGATCGAGGCCTCGACCACGAATCCGGGGCCGAGATACTTGCCGATCGTCTTCGATTTGGCCGGGCTCTCGACGATCACCAGCTGGTAATCGCCGCGGGGCTGGGGGGGTTTTTGAGCGGCCGCGGAGGCTCTGGCAGAGGTGCCGCGTTTCCGAGCAGATTGTTTTTTGGCCATAGGTGTTTGGTGCCGAGAGGTGGTGCTTTGGGATTGGCGCACACGGCGGTGGCGCTACAATC
>JBIIOM010000052.1:0-12896 GCA_044336925.1 Pirellulales bacterium | reverse complement strand
GGGCCGGCGGCGGGCCGATCACGACCGACGGGTCGGCGAGATCGACGGGCTCGTAGCCCTCGTAGGCCGGCATCTGCCAGAGCTGGCCGGGGTCGCTGGTCGGCGCGTTCGTCGTGATCGCTGCCAGCTCGAGCTGAAAGTCGATGCCCGACGCCGGCCACGAGACCTCGACGAGCCGCGGCAGGGCGGCGCCCGACTGCGGATCGACGCGGTGCTTCGACGTGCGGGCGCTCGCCAGCCGCTCGCCGGCCGGCGTGAAGAGGTGCTGCTCGACCACGAGCCCGGTGGTGCCGTCGACGATCGTCGACTTGAGCAGTTCGCCGTCGGGGGCGGTGATGCGGCTCTTGATCTCGAGCCTGCCGTCGGGAAGCGGGAACGGGCCTTCGTGGCGGTCCTCGGGACGGAAGGTCACGAGCCCCAGGAGCTCCGGCATCCAATCGGCCCGCAGGGGCAGGAGCCGCCGCGCGGACGACTGGGCGTATTGATCGTGGCGGCAGAAGAGCATGACGGGCGGCTGGTGGCGGCGAATCCAGAGCCAGAAGAGGTCGTCGTTGCTGCCGATGTCGAGTTCGCTGCCGGTGACGCTCGTCTGCGCCCGGAGCCGGAAGCGTCGCGGCGGTTCGCAGGCCACCTGGGCCGAGAGCCGGGGCACCCCCGGCACCACGAGCACCGCCTGCGGCGCCATGTAGCTCCGCACGCGTTGGGTGTTGTCGTGGACGTTCGCGATGATCTGGTCGAGCGAAGCCTGCGGCGGCAGCGCGCGGGGCAAGGGCATCGTGCCGACCTGATAGCCGCGCAGCACTTGCGGGCAGGTCGCGCCGCTCGACGCCACGGTGATCGCGACGACGGCGAAGAGCGCCGCGGGCGAGATGCGCTGGCGGTGGGTCGGTGGCCTGGCCGTCATGCCGCACCTCCCGACCAGAGCAGCGCGGCGAGCCGCTCTTGCACGCCGTCGGCCGTGGCGGCCCGGGCCGCCACCACCTGCACGTGATACTCGCTGTCGCGGCGCCGGCAGGCCAGGAGCATCGTGTCGGGGGCGACGGCAGCGGCCGTGCCGTGGCGATCGACCACCCGCAGCACCCGGCGACGGACCAATTCGAGCGCGAGCAGATACCGCAGCGCCGTCTCTTCCGGCCGCCCATCGAGCTGCTCGAGCACGTCGAGCAGCACCTCGACGGGGGCGAGCGTGGAGCCGGTCGAGTCGGCGGCCGGGTAGATCGACTTCCACCAGGCGAGCGACTGTTCGGGAGGACCGCCCCACGCCTCGGCGCAGACGTCGAGCCGGTCGAGGGCGCCCTTGCTGCGCACGAGCGTCGAATAGAAGAGCTCACCCGGCACGAAGCCGCGGCCGCTCTTTCCGCAGCAGCCGTTCGGTCGGTGGAGTTTCAGGTCCATGAATGAACGCACCGGGGGCCGCGGCCAGGATTCGGAAGGAGAGACTTATAGGAAACGGCGCGTCGCCGCTCAACCCGCGTTGCCGCTGTGAAACGGGGCAGGCTGGGGAAGGCCGGCGAGCAGCAGCTCGGCCACCTCGCCGATGCCGTCGTCGTCGTGGGCGGCCACGATGCGGTCGGCGGCCGCGAGCACGTCGGGCGTGGCGTTGCCCATCGCGATGCCGATGCCGGCGCCGCGGATCATCGGCAGATCGTTGACGTCGTCGCCGACGGCGCAGATCGATTCCGGCGCGATGCCCAATGGCTCCGCCACGGAGAGCACTCCCGACCACTTCGTGACGCCCGCCGGCGCGATCTCGCACATCCAGTCGCGATACCGCGGGCTGCGGATCGTGTGCAGCGAGAGCATGCCCGGCCAGGAGGCGTCGAGCGCCCGTTCGAGATCGAGCATCTCGGCATGGGTGCCCATCGCGAACCCGGCGAACACCCCGTCCGGCGGTGCCAGATGAAGATCGGGAACCACGTTGGCCAGCGCCCGGTTGCGGTCGAGATATTCTGCGACGCCCCGGTTCCCCGGCACGCCGCCGGCCACGGCGGAGGCGAGGCTCTGGCAGTGGAAGTCGTAGCCGGCGGCGAAGCTGTCGGTGTAGAGGATCGGCTCGTGCCCCCGGTCGACGATCAGCGAGAGCAGCCCCTCGAGCACGCCCGGGGCGAACGCCGCCCGCGCGAGCGTGGCATGCGTGCGCACATCCTTGATGAGCGCGCCCGACGCCGTCACCAGCGGCGCGTCGATCGCGAGCCGCTCCGCCACCGGGACCGTATCGCGGTAGCGGCGCCCCGTGGCGATCATCACCCGCATCCCGGCGGCACGGATGCGGTCCACGGCCGCGCATGTGGCGTCGGTGATCTCGTGGCGGCTGTTGCTGAGCGTGCCATCGACGTCGAGAACGACGAGCCGGATGGCGGCCGGCTGGTGGGCTGCTGGTGCGGCGGGCATGTCCCGTATGATACTCAGTGAAGCCATGACAGACTCATCCGACGACATCCCCTTCGCTCCCGTGGCCCGCGTGGGCGACATTCCCGCCGGCGAGGGCCGCACCTACGAGGCCGGCGGCCGGCTCGTGGCGGTCTTCTTCGACGGCGAGAACTACTCGGCGATCGACGACCTCTGCCCGCACATGGGAGCCTCGCTCGGCACCGGGCCGCTGCGCGACGGGGTCGTCACCTGCCCGTGGCACGCCTGGCGGTTTCGGCTCTGCGACGGCGCCTGGTGCGACAACCCGAAGCTGAAGGTGGACGTCTTCACGGTGCGGGTCGTCGGCGACGCGATCGAGGTCCGCGTGCCGCCCGTGAAGCCGGTGGAGCTGCCCGCTACGTCGCCGACACCGTGAGCGAGCCGCCAGGCGAGAGCACATGCGGCTCCGCGAGCCGTTCGGCGGCCACCCGCCGCGCCCAGGCGGCCGCGTCCTGCTCGATCGGCGGCCACGTGCCGTAGTGGCTCGGCAGCACGATCCGCGGCTTCAAGACCGCGAGCGCCTCGAGCGCGGCGTCCGGGCCCATCGTGAAGAGATCGCCGATCGGCAGCACCGCCACGTCGATCCTTTTGCCGTCGCGCGGCCGGCCGATCCGTTCCATGTCGGAGAAGAGGCCCGTGTCGCCGGCGAGATAGATCCTGATGCCCGCCACGTCGAGCACGAAGCCGGCCGGATTGCCGCCGTACGTGCCGTCGGGAAGGCTCGACGAATGATGCGCGATCTCCATCCGCGCCGTGCCGCCGGGGATTGCCGCCTGCCCGCCGAGGTTCATCGGCTGCGCCTGCTCGACACCCTGCTTCGCCAGCCACTGCGCGATCTCCCAATTGCAATACACCTTCGCACCGGTGCGCTTCGCGATCGCGACGAGATCGGCGACGTGATCGAAGTGGCCGTGCGTGACGAGGATCGCGTCGCAGCGGATGTCCTTCGCCTTCATCGACGCCGTCGGGCATTCGTCGAAGAACGGATCGACGAGCAACGTGCCGGCGCCGGTGTCGATGAGCCAGGTGGCGTGGCCGGTCCAGGTCAGCGTGATGGGCATGACGGAGTCTCCGATTACGGCCGCAGCCGGCGCATCATGCACTGTTTGTAGGCCTCGACGCCGGGCTGGCCGTAGGGATTCGTGCCGACGAGCCGGCCTTCGACCACGGTCGCGAGCATGAGCATCTGCAAGAGCTGCCCCACGGTGTGCTCGTCGATCCGCGGCAGGAGAATGTCGGCCGTGGGCCGCCTGTCGCTCGCATAGGCCTCGTTCGTGCCCGCGGCGGCGGCGGCGAGCATGTCGGGCCAGGCCTTGCCGACGAGATCGTCGAGCTTGTCTTCGTTGGCGGCAAAGCTGCTGATCATGGGGAGCTCGAGCCGGTCGCGCCGAGGCTCGCCCACCAGCAGGTTCGTGATCAGTTTGTCGCGCCGCCCCTCCTGGTGCTGCTGGCCGCGGGAGTGGAGGTCGCGGGTGGTCACGGTCGTCAGCGGCGTGGCCCCCTGCTCCGCCTTGCCGAGGCTTTCGGAGAGCAGTTGGTCGTACCAGAGTCCGACCGCCTCGAGCCGGTTGCTCCAGGTGGAGAGCACGCGGATCGTCGCCCCCATCCGGATTTCGGCGAGATGCGAGACGCCGACATACTGCAGCACCGGATTCTCGGCGACCGGAGCCTCGCGAAACCGGCGGTTCATCGCGGCCGCGCCTTCGAGCAGCCGCACGACGTCGATCCCCACGATCGAGGCGGGCAGCAGGCCGACCGCCGTGAAGACCGAGAACCGGCCGCCGACTCCGTCTGGAATGTCGAACACGTCGGGGCAGCCGATCGCCCGGGCGAGGTCGGCGAGTTTCCCGGACTTGCCGGTGATCGGCACGACCCGCTCCGCGAGCGCCTTTCGGTCGCCGCCCACCGATGCGAAGAGGGCGTCGAGGAAGAGCCGCGTGGCGACGGCCGTTTCGAGCGTGCCGCCACTCTTGCTGACGATCAGGAGCGCCCAGCGGTGGAGCAGATCGTCGGCGCCGCCGGGGGCGGAGACCAGATCGAGCAGCCCCTGCGCCGAGTCGTTGTCGATGTTGAAGCCCTCGAACGAGAGCCGTGGCCTGCCCCCCCGCTCGCCCCGGGGCAGTTCGTTGTGGAAGGGATGGCAGCAGGCCTCGAACAGCGCCCGCGTGCCCATGTAGGAGCCGCCGATGCCGAGCACCACCACGCGGTCGACGGCATCGCGGATCCGCCGGGCCGTCGTGAGGATCGAGAAGAGCTCGCTCTCCGGACGCTTCGTCGCATAGTCGGCGAGCAGCCGGTCGGGAAGGTCGATGAAGGCGGGATCGAGCACCTCGCCAGGCTGCGTCGCACCGGCGAGCCGGCGATCGATGTCGGCGAGCGATTCCCGTCGGGCCTCGTCGAGCCGGCCGGAAATCGCCTCGACATCCTTCCGGGCGAGGCCGCCGGTGGCGAAGACGGCGGATGGGTCGTACTGGATCGGATCCTCGGGCGGCTTGGGGCGGATGACGCTCATGGAGAGTGGCCTCGGCTATTGTTGCGGGGGCTGGATCGGTATTCTTTCCGGCGAAATGTAGCAAACGGCCCAAGAACCAGCGCCACCCAGGCCCGCCATCCAAGGAATCACCGCCATGAAAGAGCACGAACTCGTCCGCGAACTCGCCGAGAAGAATGCCTCCAAGATCGTCATGCTCGTCGCCGACGGACTCGGCGGCCTGCCGATGGAGCCGGGGGGCAAAACGGAGCTCGAGACGGCCGCCACGCCCAACCTCGACCGGCTCGCCGCGCGTGGCACCAGCGGGTCGAGC
Source organism: Pirellulales bacterium (assembly GCA_044336925.1). Lineage (GTDB taxonomy): Bacteria > Planctomycetota > Planctomycetia > Pirellulales > UBA1268 > RGVT01. The sequence goes on along the minus strand of JBIIOM010000052.1, from coordinate 7,683 downwards.
GTGCCCGTGCTGCCGGGCATCACGCCGGGCTCTGGGCCCGGACACCTGGGCCTCTTCGGCTACGACCCGCTCGAATTCAAGATCGGCCGCGGCGCCCTCGAGGCCACCGGGATCGGCTTCGAACTCGGCCCCGACGACGTGGCCGCCCGCGGCAATTTCTGCACGCTCGACGCCGGCGGGCTGATCGCCGACCGCCGCGCCGGACGGATTCCCTCGGAAGAGAGCTTCAAGGTGGTCGAACGGCTCCAGGGGGTGAAAGTCGAGGGCGTCGAGACGTTCGTAAAGCCCGTGAAGGAGCACCGCTTCGTCGTCGTGTTTCGCGGCAAGGGACTCGATGGCGGCGTGGCCGATACCGATCCGCAGGCACTGGGCGTGGCCCCGCTCGATCCCCAGCCGCTCTCGCCGGCCGCCCGGCGGACTGCCGAGGTGGCCGCGGAATTCGTCCGGCAGGCCCGGGCGATCCTCAAGGACGAGCCCAAGGCCAATGGCCTCGTCCTCCGCGGATTCGCGGCCAAACCGGCCCTGCCGACCTACGAGGAGCTCTACGGCCTCCGGGCCGCGGCGATCGCCGTCTACCCGATGTACAAGGGGCTCGCGCGGCTTGTCGGGATGACGCTCGTGGGCGCGGCCCAATCGCTCGAGGAGCAGATCGACGAGCTCGCGAAGTGCTGGAACGACTACGACTTCTTCTTCCTGCACTTCAAATACACCGATTCAACCGGTGAGGACGGGGCGTTCGAGCAGAAGGTGAAGCGGATCGAGGAGCTCGATCGCATCATCCCGCGGATCGAAAAACTGCGTCCCGACGTGCTGATCGTGACGGGCGACCACTCGACGCCGAGCCTGCTCAAGAGCCACAGCTGGCACCCCGTGCCGACGCTGCTGTCGGCCAACACCTGCCGCCCGGACGGACTGACGAAATTCTCCGAGCGCGAGTGCCTCCGCGGTGGCTTCGGGATCTTCCCGGCCAAGCATTTGATGCTCCTGGCCATGGCCCACGCGCAGCGCTTCGGTAAGTACGGGGCGTAGGAGACCGCTTCCTCCGGAAGCGGGAAAGTAGACCGCTTCCTCCGGAAGCGGGAAAGTAGACCGCTTCCTCCGGAAGCGGGTGTCCCGGGATCCGCTTCGGGACGAAGCGGTCTACGGGGGACGAAGCGGTCTACTGGAGCGAATCGCCCCACGCTCGATCGCCAACGCTGGGGCGATTCGCCCCAGCGCCGGTCGCCAGCGACCAGTCCAGCTGGCGTGAATCGCCTCGGCGCAATTTTTCCGCGCCCGTCTCTGGCGTGGCATGAGAAAAAATTTCGACCGCGTAAAACGCTTTTTTCAGGCGGAAACCGCTTCTGCAGCCTCGCTGCCGTCGATTTTGTGAACGCTCCGTCGGGATTGGCACGCAGTGTGCATTTCTTTTTCAGGGCGAGGGGCACGTTGACCTCGCTCGCCGGGGGTCCACCGCGGCGTCGTCTGGGATCGAGACCGCCTGCTTCAGGAGAACGCTCATGAAATCCTCTGCTTCGGCCGCATCGGCAAACCGTTGGTCGCTCACGCGAGCTGACCTCGTGCTTTGTGCACTGCCGATCGCCCTGTTTTTGTCGATCGTTTCGCTCGTCTGATCACGTGCCGGTGTTTCGCGGTTCATTGGAGATGCCTGCAGTGAAAGGATGCCAAATGCCACGTTGTCGTAGTTCGTTCCTCTCTCGCGCCTCCAGTGCGTTTTCATCGCTGGCGGTCAGTTGCGTCTTGGCCGGTCTCACGCTCCTGGCTTTGACGCTGGGCGTGTTGCAAGACACGCACGCCGACGGCGTCAGCGGCGGGGTTGTGAACGCTTCTGTCCCGCGCACGGTGCTGCCGGTTCTCGACCCGGCTTGATCAATCCATCGAAATCGTTTTCCGAAATCACTTCATCGAAACCACACCTCGAGAGCAAACTCATGAACACGTTCGACCTCAACATCGCAATGACCAATAACCGCTCGCTCAGGGCGCTGGGAATCAACGAGATTGTCATCGTCGATCCCGCCTGCGACCGGTACGGCGACTTCGTGAGGGCGGCTCAGGCCGGCGACGTGGGGCTGCACTTCTGCTGCGACGGCCGTTCGGCCGTGCGGATGGCGAGGCGTTTTCGCGCCGACGTCTGGCTCGTGAGCGCCGAACTCCAAGACATGTCCGGCTTCGATCTGCTCGAGATGCTTTCTCCGCACGTCGTGCAGGGGGATGTCGATCCGATGCTGGCCGGAGCGCGGATTTCGCTTGGCCGCATCGGCGAGGCGACCCGTTCGGCCGTCTTCATCGTCGGCGATGAATATCGCCTCGAGGAGGAGCAGCGGGCGTTGGCCTCCGGCATCGCCGGCTACCTCGTTCGGCCCGTCACGCTCGACGTGATCCGTGCGACGCGGTCACCGGCCGATTCCTCGTTGCTTCCGATCTCGGTTCCGGCGCCACAGTCGTGAGCCGGGATTGACTCTTGTCCGTCTTGTCTTGAGCTCGTCAGTCTCTTCTCTTCATCGCTCTGCAGCCCGTTTGACTCGTCTTTGTTGGGGGAAGGTTTTGAGGGGGATTTCCCATGAGCAGTGCCGCGCATTTGCGGAATGATCCAGTCTCCGGCGCAGCCGGTTTCACGATCCCGAACGTGGTGGTCGTGGACCCGCACTTCGAGGCTTACAAGCCGTTGGCCGCCAGTGCCAGGCTTGGCAAGTTGAACCTGCATTTTCGCTCCAGCGGCGTCGATGCGTTGAAGCTCTCCCGGCAGCGCCGGGTCGACGCCTGGCTCGTCGCGCCCGAGCTCGACGACATGTCGGGGCACGACTTTCTCGAGCTCTTGCAGACGCGGCTCGAAGGATCGAAGGCGGCGATCGTTGAGGCCGGGGCGGCTGAGGGCCGCCAGAGAGACATCGCCGTTCGAGAGGCGGCCGAGGTCGGGGCGGACGCCACTCTTTCGGCTCCGATCACGTTTCGCGATCTGGAGCGATTGCTCGGTCAGGTCGGCAGCGGCCAGTCCGCCATCGACCCCGGCTTCCGCAACAGCCACGCGTTCGTGACGTTGCCCGTCGGGGTCGGGGCCGCGGTGGTCGCCATTGCCGTCCTCATGATGGGTTGATTGCCAGCCAAGGAGTGAATCGTCCTGGGATATCGCACGCCACCAGCGTTTGTCATTGCAACGCTCGCCCTGTTTTTGCAGGGCGGGCGGTTGCACGCGCAGAACGACTGGCAATATCCCGATCCATATTTCGGGATCATCGAGATCGAGAAATCGCGACTGGGACCGGCTCCCGGAGCGGGGCACCGCGGCGTCTCGCCGGTGCGGGCCGGGTTGGACACGGAGACAGCTGGCGGCCGGTCGACGCAAACAGGCTCAGGCGTATCTGGGCAGGCGGGCCGCCGGCCTGCTGGTCGCACGGGGCCTCGGATGTGGTCGCGGCTCCGACGGAGTGTGATCGAACAATGAAAGCGGGATGCGTGGGGGCGGACGCACGATGCAAGCGACTGAACGGCCTAGCCAGTCTCCGCGGATCACGGGATCTCTCCCCTCCGTGAATCGTCGGCAACGTAGCTTGCAGCGGAGGCTGCAAAGTGGCGTCGCATGCGTTGTCTGGCTCGCAGCCATGGGGCAGTGCTGGACGAGCGCCGGCACGGAGATCGACGGCGGAGCGACGGAAACGCCCGCTCTCACCCTCTCGATCGATCCCGATCCTTCCCCCTTCTTCACGGCGATCGGGTCGGCCACGTCGCAGGGCGTGGCCGTGCTCAAGGCCGATCAGGCCCGCTCGATATTCGGCGTGACGGGAGCCGGCGTGAAGCTCGGCGTCATCTCCGACTCGTTCAACGGCTCGGGATCGAGCCCGACGGTGGCCACGCAGATCGCCGCCGGCAATCTGCCGGGAACTGGCAACCCCGGCGGCTTTACGTCGGGAGTGACGGTGGTGAAGGACGACACCGGCACCGACGAAGGTCGCGCGATGCTCGAGATCGTCCACGACGTCGCACCGGGTGCGCAGCTCTACTTCCATTCGGCGTTCAACAATACCGAGACTCCCGGGTGGACGAGCTTCGAGACGGCGGCCCCGGACCAGACGATCGCCGATGCGATCGACGGCCTCGCGGCCGTGTCCGGCATGCGGATCATCGTGGACGACGTCGGCATCCTGACCGCGCCACGATTCCAGGACGGGGCGGCGGCCCAGGCGGCGAACGCGGCCTTCGCGAACGGCATCGCCTACTTTTCGGCCGCCGGCAACTCCGCGACCGACGCCACGCGGGTCACGACCTCGGCCGGCGTGAACGGCACCGTCAACTGGGGCAGCGACAACAGGCTGCTGATGCGGCTGGCCGGCGGCGCGACCGGTCGGGCCGTTCTGCATTGGGGCGAGCCCTACACGAGCGTGAGCGGCCCGGCGGCAACGTCGGACTTCGTGGTGGAGGTCACGAGCCCGGATGGCGCGGCGAGCTATTTCAGCGTCAACGATCAGTGGGCCGGCGAGGATCCATACGAGTTGCTGGCGATCTCGAACGGCGGCGCGACGGCCGACTTCGCCCTCCGCGTCACCAGGCTGTCGGGCACGACGCCGGTGGTGATGCAACTCTCGACGTTCGGGTCGGCGATCTCGATCATTGATGCCGACAAGACCAACGCTGCGACCGTGTACGGACAGGCCGCTGCGACCGGCGCCGTGGCGGTGGCGGCGAGCTACTGGGGCAGCCCCTCAACCGTCGAATCCTTCAGTTCGCGCGGCCCGACGCAGATCCTCTTCGACGCGAGCGGCAATCCGGTCAACGAACTGCGGTCCACGCCGCTCCTCACCGCCCCCGACGGCGGCACGACGACGACGGCCGGGTTCACGAACTTCTTCGGAACATCGGCCGCCGCGCCGCATGCGGCGGCCGTGGCCGCGCTCGTCCTCGAACGGTTCGATCAGAAGGGGGTCGCCGTCTCCACCCGCGACCTCTACCGGGTGCTCTATGACTCGGCGGTCGATATCGACACGGCGGGCTTCGACACGTCGAGCGGCTACGGCCGGATCGACGCGCTCGCCGCCGTGAGCGCGGGGCGGATCTGGGACGGCAACGGCTCGACGATGGGCGTTTCAGGGCCTGGCTCCTGGAGCCAGGCCACGTGGACGCTCGAGGAAGCAGGCGACAAGCCGACCGGAAAATTCATCCGCGGCCAGCAGGCGATCTTCGGCTCGGGCACGGCCGCCCAAACCAGTTACACGGTCGCGGTCGATGCCGACTACGACGTCGCGGGCCTGAGATTCGTCCGCGACACGGTCACGCTCGCCAGCGGCAGCGGATCCCTGCGGCTCACGGCGCCGACGGTCGAGGTCGCCTCCGGTCTCACCGCCACGGTCGCCGCGGCGCTCACCGGCACGAGCGGCCTCGTGAAGACTGGCGGCGGGGCGCTTTTGCTCACCGGCTCCGCTGCCGTCTCGACCGCCACGGTCACCTCCGGCCTGATGTCGGTCAACGGCACGCTCTCGGGCGGCGTGGCCGTGGCCCCCGGCGGCACGCTCGGCGGCACCGGCACGATCATCGGCGACGTCGCGGTGGGCGGCACGCACACCCCGGGCAATTCCCCCGGCATCAGCACGATCACGGGGAACCTCTCCTACACCACCGGCGCCACGGTGGTCTGGGAGATCGCCGGAAACACCGCGTCGCAGGGGTCTCCGGGCAGCCGCCTGTTCGACCAGATCGTCGTCGACGGCAATCTGGCCTTCAGTGGCTCGACGGCGCTTGTGCTCTCGTTCTTCGACCAGGATCCCGGGTCGACGTGGGCGAGCACGGTCGACTGGACCGACGACTTCTGGAACGCCGGCCGTTCGTGGACGTTGTGGCAGGTGTCGGGCACCACGAGCGGGTTTACGAATCTCACGTTGCAGACCCAGTCGTGGCTCGACTCGACAGGAGCGGCGTTCGAGACGGTGCTTCCCGACCGCGGGTTCACGCTCGCGCTTGCCGGGAACGACGTGAACCTCATCTACGTGGTTCCGGAGCCGGCGACACTGCTGCTGGCAGGGTGCGGCGTCGCCTGCGTATTCTTGCGCTCGCGGTGCGGGCGGGCTCGGGGCTTTACCAACGCGTCTCGACGCCGAGGCCCCCAAGGTCGGCCATCGGCAGCGGGACGACGCTCACTTCCATGCCGCCGAAATGAAGCTCGGTGTTGCTGACGGCCCGGGAACTCGCCCACGCGAGATACCAGCCGAGGAAGACCTGCGACGGGAAGTGCGAATCGGTCGTCATGCGTGAAAAGCCGACGAACGTCGAGCAGACATAGAGCGCGCCCTTCGCCAGTGGGCTCTCCACCATGTCGGCGGCGGCGAGGAACGGGATTGCGCCGACGAAGGCATGGCCGCTCACGCCGTTGTCATCCTGGAAGAATTTCCACTGGCTTCCGGCCGAGCTGTTTTCGAGCGGCCGCGACGCACCGGTGGCCAGCTGCATCACGTAGACGGGCGGTGCGCCGACGATGAACATCCGCAGCGAACGCGATCCCCACTCGCCCAGCACGTCGCCGCCGGGCCGGCCCTCGAAGACGAGCCCGGTAAGGCCCGCCGCGCCGAAGATGGCCAACGCATACCGTCCCTCGCCGATGTCCTTGCAGCCCCGGAAAAACGTGCCGACGTCGGTGGGCTCCACGCTGCGCTGCCAGGCATCCTGCATCGTCATGTCGAAGCCTGTGTTGGCCATCAGGGCGCCGGCGCCGAAGGCGCCGGTGACGCAGACGAGGCTCTCGCAGGAATAGAAATTGCGGTAGTCTTCGAGCACCTTGTAGCCGAATCGCGCCGCCCGCGGATGCTTGCTGTGGGCCCATGGCGGCTCGTTGCGGGCGGCGAGCACGCTCTCCCCCGTGAGCGGCGGCAGCGCGTAGACCGGCTCCGTCGTCGGGGCCATCCGCGCAGCGAATTGGGTCGTGATGTTTCTCCTGTCGCCTTTCCAGGGATCGGCCGGCCAACCACCGGTGAGCTCCACTCGGCCGGGACCGGCGGGTTCATTGGCCGCGGCGATCGATTGCGTCTCGACGATCGCATCGATCCAGGCGCCATGCGCGGTGGGGACGACCCGCACGACCACCCGCTGCCGTTGCGGCGGCCAGGCTGGTGACGCCATCGGCAGCGCTCCCGGCGATGGCGGTTCACCGGGGGGCTCGACCCACGCCGATTCGATGAGTCCTTCGCGGGGCGGCGTCGATGTGAAGTCGGGTTCGACCGCCCGCACGATCGGCCATTCGGCCGCGACGGTGGCCACGGTCTGCCGCCACAGGAGCCTGCCATTCTCGCTCGGCAGAAACATCCCCCCGGCGTCATCCGCGGCCGGGGGTGCCGTTGGTTCGTCGGCCCAGGCGAGCGACGCGCAGGCTGCGACCATGAGCGCAGGCAACAAGGCGAGCGCCGATCGCTTCACCGCGTCGAGTGTATGGAACGGATTGAGAGGCATCGGTGGGGCGGAGAATGTCCCAGCCGGCGCCCCGCGAGGCAAGGCGTTTTTGAGGCCGAAAACACGCCCAATCCGGCCCGCATGAGAATCTACCGGCTTCGGCACCCGTGCCCCATCGCCGGCAGATGCTGCGGCAACTTCGGAAGCCCGCAGCGCAAGCAAGGTCCATCCGCCCTCCACTCCAATCGACGACGCCCCCACCCGCCCCGCGAGAAACGCCCCAACTCTCCTCGCTCGCGCGTCGGGCTTCCG
>JBIIOM010000245.1:0-3810 GCA_044336925.1 Pirellulales bacterium | reverse complement strand
GCATGACAGGCTGAAGCGTGGGCCACGTTTGGTGGTTGGTACACTCTTTTGCATGACGTGCCGCTACGACTATGACGTGCTCGTGATCGGCGCCGGTCATGCCGGCGTGGAGGCGGCCTGCGCGGCGGCGCGGCTCGGGACGCGGACGGCGCTGCTCACGGCCAACTGCGACACCGTCGGCCAGATGAGCTGTAATCCGGCGATCGGCGGCGTCGGCAAGGCGCAGCTCGTCCGCGAGGTCGACGCGCTCGGCGGCGTGATGGCGGAGGCGATCGACGCGACGGGCATCCAGTTTCGCGTGCTCAACCGCTCGAAGGGGCCGGCGATGCACGGCCCGCGGGCGCAGGCCGACAAGAAGCTCTACCAGATGGAGGTGAAGCGGATCGTCGAAGAGACCGTGAACCTCGAACTGCGTCAGGAGACGGTCGAGGACCTGATCGTCGAGCCGGTCGAGCAGCCGGGTCATGGCCGGCCGGCGTGGCGGGTGACGGGCGTGCGGGTCCGCGGCGACGCGGAGTATCGGGCGGCGGCGGTCGTGCTGACGACCGGCACGTTTCTGCAGGCGGTGATGCATACGGGCGAGGCCAAGACGCCCGGCGGCCGGGCAGGGGAGGGCACGACGAGCGGCGTGAGCCGGGCGCTCGATCGCCTCGGCATCCGGATCGACCGCTTCAAGACCGGCACTCCCTGCCGGCTGCTCGCGCGGTCGATCGATTTTTCGCAGCTCGACGTGCAGCCCGGCGACGCGGAGCCGCAGCCCTTCTCGTTTCTCACCGGCCGCATCGACCGCGAGCAACTCGTCTGCTGGATCACGCGGACGACGCCGGAGATCCACGAGCTCATTCGCACGAATCTCCATCGCGCCCCGATGTACACCGGCCAGATCGAGTCGCGCGGGCCCCGCTATTGCCCGAGCATCGAAGACAAGGTCGTGCGGTTCGCGGATCGCGACAGCCACCAATTGTTTCTGGAGCCCGAGGGGCGGCGGACGCAGGAGGTTTACGTCAACGGGATCTCGACGAGCCTGCCCCGCGACGTTCAGGATGCGATGATCAGGATGGTGCCGGGGCTCGAGCGGGCGCAGGTGATGCGGTATGGCTACGCGGTCGAATACGACTACTGCCCGCCCGACCAGCTCACCGTGGCGCTCGAGAGCAAGCGGGCCGCGGGGCTCTTCTGCGCGGGGCAGATCAATGGCACGACGGGCTATGAGGAGGCGGCCGCGCAGGGGATCGTCGCCGGCGCGAATGCCGCGCTCACCGTCGCGGGCCGCGAGCCGCTCCTGCTCGAGCGGGAGGAGTCGTACATCGGCGTCCTCATCGACGATCTCGTGACCCGCGGCGTCGACGAGCCCTACCGGATGTTCACGAGCCGCGCCGAGCATCGGCTCGCCCTGCGGCACGACAATGCCGACCGGCGGCTCACGCCGCGGGCGGCCGCGCTCGGGCTCGCCCAGCCGGAGCGAATCGCCCGGCTCGAGGCGAAGACGGCCGAGATCGAGGCGACGCTTGGCGTCCTTGCCGCGCACCGCGTCGGCGGCGTGACTGTTGCCGAACTGCTGAAGCGGCCCGAGTTTGGCTGGGTGGAGGCCGTCGCGGCGCTACCGGCGCTCGCCGGCGTGTCGCGGGATGCGGCGGGGCAGATCGCCAGCGACATCCGCTACGCGGGCTACCTCGCGCTCGAGCGGGAGCAGATCGAGCGGCGCCGGAAGCAGGGGGCGCGGGTGATTCCGGAGGGGCTCGACTACGCCGAGGTGCGGCACCTGCGGGCCGAGGCCCGTGAAAAGCTCGATCGGGTGCGGCCGCGGACGCTCGAGCAGGCGGGCCGCGTGAGCGGGATCACGCCGGCCGATCTCGCGATCGTGCTCGTCCACCTCGAGGGACGCGACGGGGCGTGAGCCCGGCCGGCGTGTTGCAAAGCCCCGCCATGCGTATCGTCCAGATCACGGCCGGGGCGGGAGGGCGGATCTGCGGCTCCTGCCTTCACGACAACGCGCTCGTGCGGTCGCTGCGGCGGCGCGGCCGCGATGCGATCCTCGTGCCGGCCTACGTGCCGACGACGACCGACGAGGAGAATGTCGCCGAGTCACGAATCGTCTGCGGGGGCGTGAATGTCTGGCTGCAGGAGCACGCTGCCATCTTTCGGCATACGCCCTGGTGGTTCGACCGGCTGCTTGATTCGCGGGGCCTGCTCGAATGGCTCTCGAGCCGCACCGGCGCGACAAAGCCCGCCGACGTGGCCGGCCTCACCGTCTCGTCACTGCAGGGCGAGGCGGGGCATCAGCGGAAGGAGGTCGAGAAGCTCGCGCGGTGGCTCGCCCGTGACGTGAGGCCCGACATCGTGCAGCTGTCGAACGTTCTGCTCGTCGGCCTTGCCCGGCGTGTGAAAGAGGCGACCGGCGCGAAGGTCGTCTGCAGCCTGTCCGGGGAAGACATCTTCATCGAGCAGATTCCCGAACCGCATTACAGCGAGATCAGAGGCCTGTTGCGCGAACGTTCGGCCGACATCGACCACTTCGTGGCGCTCAACCGATATTTCGGCGACTTCATGCGCGGCTACCTCGGCGTCTCGGCCGAGAAGATCTCGGTCGTGCCGCACGGCATCGATCTCGAGGGATTTCCGCCGCAGCCGCCCGATCTCGTCGCCCGCCGCACGAGTCGTCCGGGTAAGTTCGTCATCGGCGCGATTGCGCGGGCCTGTCCCGAGAAGGGTCTCGAGCAGGCCGTGCGGGCGCTGGCGATCGTGGCCCGCACCCACGACGTGGAGCTCGTCGCCGCGGGCGCGACGATTCCGGCGGAGGAGCCCTACCTGCGGCGATGCCACGCGATCGCGGCCGACCTCGGAGTGGCGGACCGGTTTCGCTGGCTCGGCCAAATCGACCGCACCGGCAAGCTCCGCCTGCTCGACTCGATCGACATCTTCGCGATGCCCACGATCCATCCCGAGGCCAAGGGGCTGCCGGTGATCGAGGCCATGGCGGCGGGCGTGCCCGTCGTCGCGCCCGCGCACGGCGCGTTTCCGGAGTTGCTTGTGGGATCAGCGGGCGGGGAGCCGGCCGGCATCCTGCATGCGCCGGCTGATCCGGACGATCTCGCGCGGGCGATCGTCGAGATCCTCGACGACGAAGCGCGGGCGGCGCGGCTAAGCCGCCGCGGCCACGAGATCGTGCGCGAGCGACACACGTTCGACACCATGGCCGCCGGCCACGAGGCGATTTACGAAAGTTCCAGCGGGAACGGGCTCAGCAGCTCGAGGCCCGTCTCGGTGACGAGATAGTCGTTCTCGATCCGCATGCCGCAGGAGAGTTCCGGGCCATAGAGCGCGGGCTCCACGGCGATGACGTCGCCCACCTCGAGGACGTCGTTCCAGTGCGGGTTGAGCCGCGGCGCCTCGTGCACCGAAAGCCCGATGCCGTGGCCGAGGTGGCTCGACCAGGATCCAACCGGAGCGGTGGCCAGCCACTCCTGCACCTTTGCATAGAGATCCTGGCACCGCGTGCCGGCCCGCGCCGTCTGTTCGACGAGCGTGAGCGCCCCGCAGACGTGCTCCCACGCGGCGAGCTGGCCGTCGGTCGGCTTGCGGTTCACCGCGATCGCGCGGGAGGTGTCGGCGAAGTAGCCGCGGTAGGCCGGGCCGAGATCGAGGATATAAAGCTCGCCAGATTCGCAGGGGCGGCTCCGCGGAGGACCGCCGCGCACCCCGCAGGCGTAATCGTTGCCGGTGCCGGTGAGCATCTCGCCACAGGAAGCCACGGCGGCCGCCTGCAGCGCCGAGAAGACCTCGAGTTCCGTGATGCCCGGCCGGATGATC
>JBIIOM010000050.1:0-12972 GCA_044336925.1 Pirellulales bacterium | reverse complement strand
TTGCTGCGAGTAACGCCCTCGCAGCGTGTGATCTGTCGGCTCTGAGCCGAAACGATTGGGAACGAGCACGGCCCGGGTCGCAAGACCCGGGCCGTCGCTTTTTCCGCTGCCTCAGCGCGCCCAACTCGCCGCCGTGGCGGCAGAAGGTTCCTCGCGGTGGCCCTCGAGGACTCGGGCCAAATGCTCGTCACGCTTCCGCCGACCACGGCGGCTTCCCTGCCCCGGTAGGGTAGGCTTCAGCCTGCCATCGGTAGGGTAGGCTTCAGCCTGCCATCGGTAGGGTAGGCTTCAGCCTGCCATCGGTAGGGTAGGCTTCAGCCTGCCTTCGGTAGGGTAGGCTTCAGCCTGCCTTCGGTAGGGTAGGCTTCAGCCTGCCTTCCGACGCCGCCATGCTCGCCAAGCCGCCAGCAGGGCGCCGCCGGCGATCACGATCCCACCCGGCTCCGGCACGACCACGATCGAATCCGGCCCTGTGCCGAGGCCAAACACCGCCTTGGCCCGGATGTCGGTCTCCTTGTATTTGCCCACCCCGGTGAAGTTGAACGTGGCGGTGTTCTGTACCACGTATTTGTTGTTGAGGACGCCGTTGGGGTTGATATCGCCCTTCTCCGGGTCGTTCAGCCGGTAGATCCCGAAATTGATGAAGTCATTGCCCGCGGGCCCCACGACCGAGGGCGTGAAACCGTTCGGCTTGAGGGCATTGTTGGCCACAGTGCCGATCCCGAAGCCGAGGGTCGGGGCATACTCAGGATCCATCTCCAAAAACTGCCAGGAGGCATCGCCTTTCTCCGTCGCCACCAGATTGCTCGGCTTGTCGGCACCGGGCACGGGCGGCATCGGCGGCGTGTAATAGACCGGCACGTCGTTGCCCAGCCCCTTCTTCACCTGAAACACGAATCCGCTCGCGCTCTCGTATGAGAGCGTCGGCCGATCGGTGCCGTTCCAGATGTCGAAGTAGAAACTGGTGAGCACTTCGGCTGCGTCGATCGTGTCTTTGGGAGACAGGTTATCGAGCACGATCTTCAGGTTGTCTCCGTCGATGGAGAGCAGAGCCTGGAACGCCACCGGGCTGCCGACGCTGGAAGTACCCGACGCCGTGAAGACCACGTCGCCGGCCGCCGGGCGGGGCGCAAACGCGACCGCCGCCACCGCCAAGGCCGAAACGATCGTGGACAGAAGCAGACTGCGAGACAGATACGCGATGAAACACATGGAGCTTGCTCCCTTGTGGGAGGGACGTGCGACGGCGTCCGCTGCGCCCAAAAGGCGCGCCAAAGTGCATTTCGGCGCAACAAAAAAGCCTCGGTGGGGGAGACGCCCGAAAGCGTTCACCCACTCGGCCTACGCTGCGCCGGGGCTCCGCAAAGAGGCGTAGCTGCCAGCAACTCGTCTTCCGAGAAAAACCGCCCGGGGCCTTCGGGCGAGCGAAACGCTCTCCCGGCTGCCTCGGCGACGAACCTTTCGCTTGCCGCCCACGGTGAGGCAAGGGCCTGCCACCAGCCGGATGCGTTTTTCCGGCAATCAAGCCGGAATCGTGACAAGGACACCGCCGGCCGGTTCGCTTCGGCGCACGGCGGATCCGCAAGCGGCCGCACTTTCCGGAGCGGTCACTTCGATGATATCACGATGGTATGGGTAACAGTATCAAACCGCGATCCGCAGGCCGTCCGACCGGGGCCCGAGCCGTACGCCGATCTCCCGCATCCGGAACATTCGTTTTGCGCCTCGATGCGCGGCTCCACGACCTGCTTCGGCAGGATGCCCTGAAGGCAGGCGTTTCACTCAACGAATGGTGCGGTCGCATGCTGGCGGCCCCTGGCGCCTGCGGGGTCGCCGCCTCGGAGGTCGTCCTGTCGATCCGATCGTGGCTCGGAAACCATCTCGAGGGGATTGTGCTCCACGGGTCGTTCGCCCGTGATGATCTCTCCACCACGTCAGACGTCGATCTGCTCGCCGTGGTCAGTGCGGGCAGGCCGATCACTCGGGCGCTGTACCGCGAGTGGGAGGAGAGGGCGCGGGCCTGGAATGGCCGCGAAGTCGACCTCCATTTCGTGCATCTGCCCACGGCAGACGATCGGGTGTCCGGGAGTTGGGCGGAAGCCGCCGTCTGCGGGATCGTTCTCTACGATCGCAATCTGGCCTTGTCACGGCGGCTGATCGGCATCCGCGAACGCATCGCGGCGGGCGGGCTGGTGCGGCGCATGGCTCAGGGCCAGCCCTACTGGATCGACGAGGGGTTCGATGCGCAGTCCTGAGCTGGCAGCCGATTACGTCCGCCGGGCGAAGGCGCGGCTGGCGACCCTGGACGCGCTCTTCGCCGCCCACAGCTGGGCGGACGTGGTGCGGGAGTCGCAGGAAGTCGTCGAGCTGGCGCTCAAGGGCCTGCTGCGGGGCTCCGGCATCGAGCCACCGCGAATCCACGATGTATCGGCGGTGCTCACGGCGGAGAAATCGCGGCTTCCCCGGGCGGTTCAGCCACACGTCGAGGCCGCTCGCGGCCCGCCCACCGACTGGGGCGAACTCGTGCAGGCCCATGACGACCGCGACGTCTTCCAGGGACGGATAGACGAGCTGCCCGCGATCGACATCCACTCGCTGTGAGGTCGTCTCGAAGAGCCGATCCATGCCCGGATGCGAAGAGAGTCTGCGCCGAGAATGAAAAACTGCCACTTCAGGGGTGAAGGCGGGCGATCCGCGAACCGCTTTTCGGGCCAGGGAAGTTGCAGGAGACGGGAGCACACGGCTCACGAACCGGTCATAAGCCCGGTGCTCGTTGCGGAAGTGCCATTGGCCGGGCTATCCTTGAAAACTCGAGTGATCTGCGACGCGTTCACGGCCGATCGGCACCGCCGTCGAGTTCGGCCGGCCATACCGACAGGTCGTCGGGCGTATCGAAGCTGCGATGCAAAAGGGTCAACTCGGCTTCGCGTTCACGACGCGGGAGCCGGGCCCACTCTGCCTTGGCCTCGCCCATCGTTCGTGCGAGCAATTCGTAGTACCAATCCGGGTAACCGTCGGGCTGGGAATCCCGGGCATCCGTCGGCGGCTTCACGGGAGCAACTCCTCGATGGGTGGAGCGATCGCCTGGAGCCGTTCCGGCTCGATATTCGCCAGGATCGCCGCGTCGGCGAGGCCCTTCGCATACACGTCTCTTCGAACGCGTTCCGTCAAGGGTGACATCGGCAGTTCATGGTCGTGGGCCGCTGCTACGATCCGCTCATGCTGCGCGACAAACGGCTCCGATACCGGCCACGGCCAGTCCGCGGCCGCCTGCCAGCGTCGGTACCACGCCTTCCAGGCATCCTGATAGACCGCGTAGCGATGACGATTGACCGCTTCCCAGACGAGTCGCTCGGCCCGCAACAAAAACCCCAGCCGCAGATCTTCGCAGCCGGCGTCGATCGACTCAAGCAATGGCCGGGCAGTGATCGCTCGGGCCCGCTCGGCAGCGGGGGTTAGGGACCATGCACGCCGCAGCGTCGATACGTCGCGAAGGTGCAACACCGCCGATATGTCGCCGCGAGCGAACGCTTGTGCCGCCAGCCCGCCGACGATCGGCCAATCCTTGTCGCGATCGGTCTTCTTCATCCGGGTGACCGTGTCGCGATCGGCAAAGTCGGGTTCCTCAGGATCATGCCGCCACGCGGCGGCTCGCGGGGGATGGCAGAAAAAGTCGAGGTGATGGTCGGGGCCGCCCCCCACGGTACGGATAAAAATGTGGGACGACCATCCGCCGTTCAGCCAGGCAGCCTCGAAGGGAGCCCCGAAAATCGGACGGTACTGCACGACCCACGGTGGCAGGCGGCGCTCGCACCGCTCGAAGAGCCCGCGAAGCTCCGGTAACTCCGCCGCCGCGACGATCCAGTCGGAATCCTTCGTCGTCTGCTGCAGGCCGTAGCGAATGCATGCCATGCCGCTGGTGATTGCAAATGGAATGCCGGCCCCCCGCAGCTCGTGGCGGAAAACATCCAGGAATTCCAACGGGGTTTTCATGAAATAAGAGAATACCATCCCGCAGCGAATGAATGAGACGTTTCAAAGAGCTGCGTCCCCTTTGACCCCCTCCCCAAATCCTGGCCCAGATCTTGTGAGGGGAATCCTCGTGCCCCGGCTGGGGCTGGAAAGGGTTCTCGGACGAAGAAGCGCCGCAGTGCAGAGCAGATCGTGGGCTTGCTTCGGCAGGCTGACGTGGACCTTGGGAAGGGTGCGAACGTGCCTGACGTCTGCCGACGGCTGGGGATCAGCCAGCAGACGTACTCACTTGGCGGACCGGGCACCGCCGCGAAGCGGTGGTCGCGGGGGCATGGATCCGAAGATGGCGAAGCAGCTTCAGGGCTCCAGAAGGAGAACTCGAGGCTGAAGAAACTGGTTGCGGACCAGGCTTTGGACATGCTGATCCTCAAGGAGGCCGCCCGCCCACACGCTCGCGTGCCGAAGGTCAACTGACGGGGGCGGGCTCGACCCCGCCCCCAGGGCCGCACCCGCTCCTCGAGGTCGGCGGTGTCGAGCGCGGCGATGCGGATGCTGACTCCCGAGGAACGCCTGGATGCGGTCGAGAGCCCGAGGGTGCAGGCCGGCAAGTTTCTCCATGAATACCCAACCCGACTTCGAAGACTTCTTGCGGTTACTCGAAGTCCATCGCGTTGACTACATGATCGTCGGGGGATATGCGGTCGCCTATCACGGCTTCCCGGGATTCACGCGCAACCAACGCGCTTCAGGTCGGCATCGCGATCCCTTCGGGCCTCGCTCCGCCACCGGATCGCCAACAATACGCCCGGCAGGACTCGAACCTGCAACCCTCGGTTCCGAAGACCGATGCTCTATCCAATTGAGCTACGGACGCGTGAACGGCATTCTAGCAGACGGCAGGGGGCGGCGGGGGGGAGGTCGCCGTCGGCGTGGTCCGATTGTGGGGGGTCTTGCCGGCTCTGCCGTTCTTCCATCCCTGCCGGCACATTGACCGTTCGCGGTTTATGAAGGATCATCCAAAGAACATGGGATACGTCACGCTACGAGTGCTGCACGGTGCCGACCGGGGACGAATCTTCGACGATCTGCCCACGCCCGTGACGATCGGCCGCGAGGAGGGCAACTCGATCCAGCTCAATGACGAGCGGATCAGCCGCTACCACCTCAAGCTGCAGGAAGACAACGAGAAGATCGTTCTCACCGACCTCGAAAGCACCAACGGCACCAAGGTCAACGGCGAAGACATCCAGGTGCGGATCGTGCGCGACGGCGACCTGATCGCGGTCGGCCGCTCGCTCTTGCTCGTGGGCTCCCACAGCGACATCGACCGGCGGATCGCCGAGATCGCCGCGAAGCATCCCGAGGCGGAGGCCGTGCGTCGCCAGATGGACGACCGCCTGCAGCGGCTGGCAGCGCACCAGTCCGACGTGATCGAGGATCTCTCCGAGGTGCGCACGCCGCTTCTGCCCGGCGGGCCGCCGCCGCTGCCGGGACGGTTGAGCCCCGCGCAGTCGGCCGAACTCGCCGAATTGCTCGACTACGTGCAGGGCGTGCTCCGCGAGGCGACGGAGGGCGCCGTGATGCGGCCGGGCAACGAGAAGGTGGAACTCGAATTCCCCAACTGGCAGGCGATGCTCGACCTGCAGGCGCGAATGGCCGAACTGCTCCGCCAGATCAGCGAACCCAAGTAGGGTAGGCTTCAGCCTGCCGTGGTAGACCGCTTGCTCCGCAAGCGGTTCCAGATCCGCTTCGGGACGAAGCGGTCTACTTTGGACAAAACGGCCTCCAAGAGGCATCCCGTGGCCCTTTCGGCGCATGGTATGCTGAGCCACTATCCGCTCCCCTGCCCGATGGTGTAACGGTAGCACAAGGGATTTTGGTTCCCTTTGTCTAGGTTCGAATCCTAGTCGGGCAATTCCCCACTTTCCGCCCGCTTGCAGCCGGATTTTGCCGGTGTATAACGCTTGTGTTCGTCCGCTGCGGAGGCGGTCGGATCCTGCCCCCTGGAAAACGCTCGTGAACGCGTAGCCGCCGTCTCGTTTCGGACGATGGCTTCTCTTTTCGGTGACCTTTCCCCCGTCACGCGGACGTGCATGACGGGCTTTTGTCACCGGTTCAGATGGCTGATCCCCTTCGAGATCGTTGCTGCGCGGTCATGCCCGGCCCAGCCCGTTATGGCTGCATGGAGAACATCATGATTCGCCGATTGCTTCCTCTCTTCGCCGCCGTTGCCGTCCTTGCGCCAGCGGTTCGGTCCAACGCGGATACCGTTTACTTCACCAGTAAGTCAACGGGCGCGTTGTTGTCGTTCGAATGGACTGCGACGATGTCGGGAACGATTGCCCCCACAACCGTGCGGACGGGCCTTCTCAGTCCTAACGGCATGACTTTGGGGCCCGACGGAAATCTTTACGTGACCGAAACGGGAACCAATCGCGAGGGAAAGATCACGCGAGTGCAACCAGCATCGGGGACCTCGAGCCTCGTCGTGAACCTTCCAGGAACAGATCCGGCAGGCGTCGCTTTTCTGCCGAACGGTGGAAACATGATCGTCAGCAGCCTCGAGCCTGATGACAGTGACGACGGAATCGTTCTGTTCGAAGTATCCGGATGGTCAGGCAACTCTGCGACTGCGGCGCCCTATACGACTTTTGCTTTGAACGGCGGGTCTGCCGTGGCAACCGGGCCGAACGGCTCGGTGCTCGTCAGCAACAACCCGGGCTACAACGGCAACGTCCTCGGTTTCGCGAGTGGATCGGCCTCTCCAACGACGGTCATTGCCAACGGATTCGGTGCCTCCCAGACGGCTGCTCCGACCGGCCTGCTGGTAGATGGATCGACCCTCTACTCGTTGAGCATCACCGACAACCGATTGCTGGAAACGGACCTCTCTGCGCTGTCGCCGACATCGATCACGCGGTCAACGCTGCCTGCGAATTCTTTTCCGAGCGCTCTGGCAATGCTGTCGAACGGCAGTCTGCTCGTCGGCACGGCAGTCGGCAGCGGCCAGTTTTTCGTTGTCGATCCGCTCACTGGCGACTACACCGATTTCTTCGTGTCGGGTGTTGGAATGGTGGGTGGCATCGTCGCGGTGCCAGAACCCGCATCGTTGGTCTTGGCTGCCACCGGGCTCGCCGCGGCTGGCTCCATGCTGCGTCGTCGTCGCAGTGGTCGTGCTTGATGGCAGCGGTACCAGGAAGGCGGGGCGTCACGCTCGTTGAGTTGCTCGTCGTCGTCGCAATCATCGGCGTGCTCGCCGGCCTGCTGATCCCTGCCGTGCAGCAGGCCCGCGAGACGGGCCGCCGCGCTTCGTGCACAAACAACTTTCATCAACTCGGGTTGGCGATGCTCCACCACGAGTCGGCGCGCCGCGTCTTTCCGATTGGCTCGGAGTCGCGAGAGTGGCCCGAGCAGCCGCTCCATCCCCATCAGTTTTTTCGCTGGTCGGCTCTGGCCCACCTCACGCCGTACTTCGAGAACGAGGACATCCTCCGCGGGCTGGATCTCGCCGTGCCGCTCTACGGAACGGCGTATCAGGTCATGCCCCAGAACCAGGCCATCGTGGCGAGGATCGTGCCGATGTTCCTGTGCCCGAGTGACCGAGGCGTAAGTGTTGCCGACGGTTTCGGCCCGACGAACTATGCCGCCTGTGCCGGTAGCGGAGCCGGCGGCGGGACGCCGTTCGAGACGGATGGCATGTGCTACATCAATTCGCGAACACGATCGGCTCACGTCACCGACGGCCTGTCGAAGACGACGCTCATGTCAGAAAGCATCCTCGGGGACGGTCCGGAAGCGTTCAGCGATGGATCGTTCGTGAACAATGTCACCACGTATGCCTTCATTTTTTCCGTGCCCCTGACCACAAACAGGTGCAATCGTGCGTCGTCGTGGAACTACACGAATCGGCGCGGCTTCTCCTGGGCCAACGGGGAATACCGCACGGGACTTTACAACCATGCGAGAACACCAAACTCGAGTCTGATCGACTGTATCGGGGTCGACATGACGTCGGACGTGAAAATCCAGTACGCCGGCTACGGCTGGCGGGCGGCGCGGAGCCGGCATCCCGGTGGCGTGAACG
The DNA here is from genome assembly GCA_044336925.1 of Pirellulales bacterium. GTDB lineage: Bacteria > Planctomycetota > Planctomycetia > Pirellulales > UBA1268 > RGVT01. Next base: position 4,916 of record JBIIOM010000050.1, on the reverse strand, counting down.
TGCTCATGGCCGATGGGTCGGGGCAGTTCGTCGAGGATGGCGTCGATCCCGCCGTGTGGAGGGCGCTCTCCACGCGGGCCGGGGGCGAGGTTGCCGCGCCGTAGGGCAGGCTGAAGCCTGTCGAATGCGGCATCGGCCATGGCAGGCTGGAAGCCTGTCGTACTTTTCGGCAGCCTGAAGGCTACCCTACTTGCGGAGCAGGGAGAGGGTTTTCTTCATGTCGGCGGGGAGCGGGCTTTCGAACCGGAGGAGTTCGCCCGTCTCCGGATGCACGAAGCCGAGCTCGGCGGCGTGGAGCATCACCCGCGGGGCGCCCGAGTCGTCGGTCAGCTTCAGATGCCGCGGGGCCGAGTAGACCCGCTCGCCGCAGACGGGATGGCCCGTCTCCGCCATGTGGATGCGAATCTGATGGGTGCGGCCCGTTTCGAGCCGGCAGGCCACGAGCGTGTAGGCGTCGCCGTAATGCTCGACCGGCTCGACATGGGTCACGGCCCGCTTGCCTTCCTCGGTGCCCGACGAGCCTCGACGGCCGTCGCCCCGGTCGCGGACGAGGTTCGTGATGATCGACCCGGATCCCACGCGGCCCACGCAGAGCGCGAGGTAGCGGCGCTCGGTTGTGTGCGCCCGAAACTGCTCGGCGAGAATCCGCTCCGCCGGAACCGTCCGCGCGAAGACGACCAGGCCGCTCGTCTCGCGGTCGATGCGGTGGACCGCGCGAACCGGCGGCAGCCGCCGCGGCTTCTTCCCGCGGCCACCGAACTTCCGCGCGAGGTGCTGGTGAATCGCCTCCGGCACCATCTCGTCGAGCGTGGGCTGCACCTGCCGGCGGCGGGTGGGCCAGGAGAGCTCCTCGGTGTGGCGCGTCGTGGTGATGCCGGTGGGCTTCTCCACCACGACCACCTGATCGTCCACGAAGACGATCCGCACGTCGTCGGCCTTCGGAGGCGCGATCGCGGCCACCTCCAGAATCTTCACCACCTCGCCATCCTTCAGTCGCCGCGCGGCGTCGGTGCAGATGTTGCCGTGGATCATCACGTGCCGCGATCGCACCATCTTCTGCACGCGGCCCCAGCTCGCGCCGAGCTTCGCCCGCAGGAAGGCCGCGAGCGTCTGGCCGCGGTCGGCGGCGGTGACGTGATGAACGGTTCCGGTGGAGGGTTTCATGCCGTTACGGTAACACGCGGATCCGCTTGCGGAGCAAGCGGTCTACTTTGCGGAAGCGGTGGGCGGGAGATGATCGGCTCGTTTCGCAGGGCGGGTAGACGCGGCGTCGATCGGGGTGGATCGCGGATGTACCTTGCTCGCGCTGCGGGCTTTCGTTTCAGTCGGTTTTTCAACGCCCGCGAGCCGGCGGTCTCGTTTGCGCCATGTCCCTTGACCGGGTTTTCCGCAGTTTTAGACTCTGTGGGGAGGCCTCACTACGGCAGCCTCCCGAGGTTGTCCGTTTCTATTTTCGTGAGGAACTCGAACCGTGCCCGGCACATGCGTCATCGGTCTGCAATGGGGTGACGAGGCCAAGGGCAAACTCGTCGACATTCTCACCGAGCAACACGAGATCGTCGTCCGCTATGCCGGCGGCGCGAACGCGGGCCACACGGTCGTTTCCGGCGGCGAGACCTGGAAGCTCTCCCTCATCCCCAGCGGCATCCTCCGCGACGGCGTCACCTGCGTGGTCACCGGCGGCGTGGTGCTCGACCCGGCCAGCGTGATCAAGGAGATCGACGGGCTGGAATCGCGGGGCGTGAAGGTGGCGGGCAAGCTGATGCTCAGCGACCGGGCGCACGTCGTCTTCCCCTGGCACATCGCCGAAGACAAGCTCCTCGACGGGAGCGTTTCCGGGGGCGAGGCGATCGGCACGACGGGCCGCGGCATCGGGCCCTGCTACCGCGACAAGGTGGGCCGCTCGCTCGCCGTCCGGCTCGGCGACCTCTACCGCGGCGACTTCCGCGCGAAGCTCGCCCACATCGTGGAACACAAGAAGCGGCTCTTCGCCGGCTGGCAGCAGGCCGCGGGGGGCACCGACGCGGGTGCCGATCTCGACGCCGCCGCGATCCACGATCAATACATGCAATACGCGAAGCGGCTCGAGCCCTTCGTTCGCGACACGAATGCCTACCTCCTCGACGCGATCGAGGCGGGCAAGAAGCTGCTCTTCGAGGGCGCGCAAGGGGCGCTCCTCGACATCGACCACGGCACGTTCCCCTACGTCACCAGCAGCAATTCATCCGGCCTCGGCGTGGCGAGCGGATCGGGCGTGCCCGGCCGCTGGGTCGAACGGGTGATCGGCGTGGTGAAGGCCTATTCGACGCGGGTGGGCGGCGGACCGATGCCCACCGAGCAGGACAACGCCACCGGACAGCGGCTCCGCGATCGCGGCAACGAATATGGCACGGTCACCCGGCGGCCCCGCCGCTGCGGCTGGTTCGACGCCGTCGCCGCCCGCTACACCGCCAGACTGTCCGGCGTGGACGAACTGGCCGTCATGCTTCTCGACGTGCTCTCGGGATTCGACGAGATCAAGATCTGCTCCGCCTACACGATCGACGGCAAGCGGGTGGAGCATTTCCCGAGCCACGTCGACGATCTCAAGAAGTCCGTGCCCGTTTACGAGACGGTGCCCGGCTGGCAGGAGGAACTCTCGGGCGTTCGCCGCTACGATGATCTGCCCGAAGGAGCCCGCCGCTACATCGCGAAGATCGGCGCCCTCCTCGGCCGGCCGGTGTCGATCGTTTCGGTCGGCCCCGACCGCTCCCAGACGATCCTCTGCCCCGCGGCTGCCGACGAGAAACCATGGCCACGACACCAGCATCCCGTGCGGGCCAACGCGTGAGCGGTGCGGCAGCGCCCGCCCCGGCGGCCGACCGTCGCCCCCGGCACGTCGCCATCATCATGGATGGCAACGGCCGCTGGGCGCAAAACCGCGGCCTCCCGCGGATCGAAGGCCACCGTCAGGGCGTGGCGAGCGTGCGGCGGATCACCGAGCACTGCGCGCGGCTGGGCCTCGAGCAGCTCACGCTCTACTGTCTCTCGAGTGAGAACTGGCGTCGGCCTGCGGCCGAGCTCGACTTCCTCATGCACCTGCTCGAGCAATACATGGTGGAGGAGCGGGCGCTGCTCATGCGGGAGCGGATCCGGATCGCGATGATCGGCCGGCGCGACGGCCTGCCCGAGGCCACGCTCGCCGCGATGGATCGCACGGTGGGCATGTGCGCCGCGAACGACGGCATGCGACTCTGCCTCGCGATCAATTACGGCGGCCGCGGCGAGATCGTGGCCGCCGCGCAGAAGCTCGCCGAAGAGGCCCGCGCCGGCACGCTCGATCCCGCCACGATCGACGAGCAGCTCTTCGCCGCGCGGCTCGACACCGCCGGCATGCCCGAACCCGATCTGCTCGTCCGCACCGCGGGCGAGATGCGGATCAGCAACTTTCTGCTCTGGCAGGTCAGTTACGCCGAGCTTTGGGTGACCGACGCCCTGTGGCCCGACTTCACCGAGGCGCACCTCGACGAGGCGATCCGGGCATTCGCCTCGCGCGAGCGCCGGTTCGGAGGGCTCTCGCCATCATGAACGACGCCTCGAAGGCATCGCGCGCGGTGGTGGCGACCGCTGTCGCCGCCACGTTCGGCCTGCTCGCCTGGGCCGACGCCAATAGCCTCGGCGGCGCGATGCCGGCCTGGTGGCTCCTGCCGATCGTCGTGCTCCTGGCCGTGGGCGGCGCGCAGGAGCTCGTGCGGCTCTTCGCATCGCACGATCTATTCCTACCGTCGTGGCTCTTGCGCGGCACGGTCGTGGCGATTCCCCTCGCGGCCGCCTTCGGCGCGCAGGCGTTCGGCGCCGCGAATGCGTTTGCCTCGCCCGCGGCGGCGATGGGTTGGGCGGCAGCTGCATTCTCGCTGGGAGTCGGCGTGCTATTGATGGACGCGATCGCCACCTATCGACCGCAGGCCCGCTCGGCGGAACGGCTCGCGTTTTCGGTCCTGATCCTTGCCTACCTCGGCCTGCCGCTGGCATTCATGGTGAGCCTGCGGCTCTTGTGCCTCGAGAACCTCGGTCCCGAGCAATCGGGCCGCGGGCATCTCGGCATCCTGCCGCTCGTGAGCCTCGTGGCCGTGGTGAAGGGGGGCGACATCGCGGCCTATATCGTCGGCTCGGCCATTGGCAGAAACCGCATGGCGCCGCTCTTGAGCCCGGGGAAGACCTGGGAGGGCGCGCTCGCCTCGCTCGCCGGCTCGCTTCTCGTGGCCTGGCTCGTGCTCGAGCACTGGCCAACTCCGATCGCCGTGCGGCCGTGGGGCGGTTGGCCGGTCTACGGCCTCGCCGTGGGACTGGCCGGGATGCTCGGCGACCTTGCGGAGTCGCTCCTCAAGCGGGAGGCCGGGCTCAAGGATTCCGGGCAATCGCTCGGCGGCATGGGGGGCGTGCTCGACCTCGTCGACTCGCTCCTCCTCGCCGCCCCCGTGGCCTGGGTCCTCTGGCTGTAGACCGCTTCGTCCCGACGCGGATCCCCCTGCGTATCGCGCCGGCTCGCGGGCGGCAGAAGTCGCGTCGCGTGGGCCGCGGCGGCCCAATGCTCCGCGAGCTTCAGCCGACCCGCTCGCCTACCCGTAGACCGCTTGCTCCGCAAGCGGATCCCTTTTTTCAGGTTTAAGCCTGATTTTCGAGTTTCCCGACCGGGCGCCGGGAGCGGGTATACTTGTGGATGGTTTCGAATCCCCTTCCCCCGAGACCGTCGGCGACTCATTCGCCGCGGGCTCCGATGCCCCGCACGACCATCGCGGTTGTCGACTCGAAGAGGCTCCTCACGATCTTCGGGCCGCGTGACCAGCATTTGCGTCGAATCCGTTCGACGCTCGGGGTCGGCGTGTCGGCGCGGGACGACTCGATCCAGATCGAAGGGGAGGAGCCCGCCGTTCTCC
>JBIIOM010000049.1:0-12990 GCA_044336925.1 Pirellulales bacterium | reverse complement strand
GGCAATATCGGCCCGCTCATCGGCGAGATCCGCCGCGTGCTCGATGCGGCCGGCCTCCGCTGGGAATTGTTCGTGGTGGACGATGGCTCCACCGACGGCTCGTGGGGGGAGATCACGGCGGCGGCCGCCGATGGCCGGGTGCAGGGAATCCGCCACGAGCGCGGCCGCGGCAAGTCGGCGGCCCTCGCCAACGGGTTCTCCCACTGCCGGGCGCCGCGGATCGCGATGCTCGACGGCGATGGCCAGGACGACCCGGCCGAGATCCCGCGGATGCTCTCGCTGATCGACGACGACGCGCCCTCCCGCGAACGCATTGACCTCGTCAACGGCTGGAAGATGCCGCGGCTCGACCCGTGGCACAAGACGCTGCCTTCGCGGGTGTTCAACGCGCTGGTCGGCCTCGCCACGGGCCTCCATCTGCACGACCACAATTGCGGCCTCAAGGTGTTTCGCTCCGAGCTCGCCGACAAGATCGATCTCGGCACCGGCATGCACCGCTTCATTCCCGTGCTCGCGGCCGCGGAGGGTTTTCGCGTGACCGAAAGGAAGGTGCACCACCGGCCGCGCGTCCACGGACAATCGAAATACGGCGCCGCCCGGTTCTTCGCCGGCCTCTACGACCTGGCCCGCGTGGCGCTGCGCACCGGAGGAAACGCCGCCGTCGGCCGGCGGCCGCGGAGCGAGTCGCGGGCGCGGCTCCGCCACGGCATCTACGCCCTGCTCGCCACGCTCGCCGCCGGAGCCGTGCTCGGCCGGATCGGCGCGGTCGCGAGCGTCGACAAGATCGCCCTCGAGCAACGGCTCGTGAACGACGCGGTGGCGAAGGCCGTCGCAGCGGGCCTGCCGGCCGATGCCGCCGCGATCCGCGACCGGATCACCAACGAGAAGCGGCTCCTGCGGCCGTTCCTCTCGGCCAACGATCGCAGCCGCTGGCTCACGATTCGATCGCTCGTCGAACGGGGCGGCTTCGAGATCGACGACCTCGTCACCGAACCGGGCTGGGACACGATCGACGCCGTCGCCCACCCCGACGCCAGCGGCCGCATGCGGCTCTATTCAAGCAAGCCGCCACTGCTCTCCGTGATCTGCGCGGGCCCCTATTGGCTGCTGGCGCGAATGACCGGCTGGACGCTCGGCGACCATCCCTTCGAGATGGGCCGGCTCTTGATGGTGCTCTACGGGCTCGTGCCGCTCGTGGTGACGATCTTCTTCACCTGCCGCTTGGTCGATCGACTTGGGGTGACCGACTGGGGGCGGATCTACGCCGCCGCGATCATCGCCTGCGGCACGTTCCTGACGACGTTCGCCGTCGTGCTCACCAACCACCTGCCGGCGGCCGCCTGCACCGCGGCGAGCGGCTGGCTGCTCTATCGCATCCGCTGCGACGGCCTGCGGTCGTGGCTCGCATTCGCCGTCGCCGGTGGCACCGCCGCGCTCGCCGCCGCGTTCGACCTGCCGGCGCTCGCCTGGTGCGCGTCCGTGCTCGGCCTGCTCGCGGCCGCCGACCTGGGCCGCGGCCTGTTCGCCGCGCTGCCCGCGGCGGCGCTCGTCGCCTGCGCCGCGCTCGGCACGAATTGGCTGGCCCACGGCACGCTGCTGCCCCCCTACGCCCACCGCGCGGCCTCGGCGACGGCCGGCGGAGAGGCCAGCTGGTACGACTACTCGATCACGCTTCCCAACGGCCGCGTGCTCGAGAGCTACTGGCGCAACCCCAAGGGGCAGGATCGCGGCGAACCGTCGGCGGCTCGATATGCCTGGCACGCGCTCGTCGGACACCACGGCATCTTCTCGCTCACGCCCGCGTGGCTGCTCGTGATCCCCGGCCTGATCGGCCTGGCCTCGCGCCGGGGCGGACAGGCGTCGCGGCAGCGGGAGATCGCGCTGGCGATCGCCGTCGTGTCGGCGGTGGTGATCCTTTTCTATCTCGCGCGGCCGCCGCTCGACCGCAACTACGGCGGGATGACGAGCGGCTTCCGCTGGGTGTTTTGGCTCGCGCCGCTCTGGGCGGTGGCCGCCGTTCCAGCCGCCGACGCCCTCGGCCGGAGCCGTGCCGGACGTGTCGTGGCGCTCGTGCTGCTCGGCCTTTCGGTCGTGTCGGTGGCCTACCCGACATGGACTCCCTGGACGCAGCCGTGGCTCGAGCGCTGGCTCGAACACGCCGGCTGGCTCGCGCCGCCGGGTTGATCGCTCAAGCCCCGGCTTCGGCCGGCCAGCATGCCGGCGGCGGCGCCTCGATCGCGACCGGCGCGAGCGTGTCGGGATCGGTGTAGCGAATCCGCCAGGCATGCAGCGCGATCGGCCGGGCCCGCGGATCGTGTGGCGGCGGAGCGGCCCAGCCGGCCTGCTCCCCTTCCGGCCCGCCGTAGAGCGGATCGCCCACCACCGGCAGGCCGCGGGCCGACGCTTGCAGCCGCAGCTGATGCATGCGGCCGGTGAGCGGCGCGAGCTCCACGAGCAGCCGGCCGTCGGCGAGCCGCTTGATCAGCCGCGCCCGCGTGACGGCCTCGCGGGCCGTGGCGGCATCCGCGATAGACACCCTGGCCCGCGGCTCGTCCGGCACCTTCTCGATGAAGTCGCGCCACTCGAGGCCCGCAGGCCCCGCCTGCTCGAGCAACAGCCGTTCGGCGCTGCGTTCCGGCGCGGCCAGGATGGCGAGATAGGTCTTCTCGATCTGCCGCCGTTCGAACTGCCGGGAGAGTTTTCTGGCGGCCCGCGGTGTCGCGGCCAACAGCAACACGCCCGACACCGGCCGATCGAGCCGATGGGGCACGCCGACGTAGCCTGCATGGCCTTCATGAGCGTTTGCACCGGGCAGATTCCCGGCGGCGAGCCAGCGGCGCAACCAGGTCTCGGCCGAGTCGATGCCCGCCGGAGCCTGGGTCGGCAGTCCTGCCGGCTTGTCGATCGCCACCACGCCGGACGCCGTCGCCAGAACGGCCGGTTCGCGTTCGGAGAAAAACAACCGGAAACCCCCCTCTTTCATATGGTCGGCCCCTTCCGCTATGGTAGGGTTTGTGGATCAATTCTTTTGAACAGTGCCGTCTTCGGGCAGCCGCGGGATTGCATCATGGCCGTTACCGTCCTCGTCGTCGATGACCACGAAGTCATCCGCCGCGGCATCGCCAGCCTGGTGGCGGGCTCCGACATCCGGCTCGTGGCCGAGGCCGCCGACGGCGACGAGGCGACGAAGCTTGCCCGCAAGCACAAGCCCGACGTCGTGCTGCTCGACGTGCGGATGGGGGGCAAGGACGGCCTCGACTCGATCAAGCGGATTCGGTCCGCCGCCCCGAACACCCGCGTGGTGATGCTTTCCGCGTTCGATAACACCACCTACGTCGCCCGGGCCGTGTCGGCCGGCGCCCACGACTACCTGCTCAAGTCGGCCACCCGCAAGGAATTGATCGAAGCCCTCTCGGGCGCCGCCACCGGGGCCTCTCCCACGCGGGCCAGCGAGCTCAAGCGCATCGCCGGCGCGATGTCGCAGCGGGAGTCGCCCGCCAACAGCGACGTCCCCCTGACGCCGCGGGAGACCCAGGTGCTGCGGCAGATCGCAATGGGCCTCTCCAACAAGGAGATCGGCGAAGCGCTCGAGATCAGTATCGAGACGGTGAAGGAGCACGTGCAAAATCTGCTGCGGAAGCTCGCCCTCGAGGACCGCACGCAGGCGGCCGTCTGGGCGATCCGTCACGGCGTCGCCTGACCGCCCGCCCCCCCCACGAGCCCGCCACCTTCGATGCCCATCTTTGACTACTCGTTCACCGTCTCCGCCCCGCTGCAGGCCGTCCGCGATTTTCATCACGACACCAGCGCCCTGAAACGGCTCACGCCGCCGCCGACGATCGTGCAGCTGCATTCGATCGAGCCACTCGGCGAGGGCTCCGTCTCCCGGTTCACGCTCTGGGTGGGCCCCCTGCCGCTGCGTTGGACCGCGGTGCACCGCAATGTTTCATCGTCCGGCTTCACCGACATCCAGGCGGATGGACCGGCCGCCAAGTGGGAACACACCCACACGTTCACCGCCGTCTCGCCGACGGTCACGCGCATCGACGAGCACATCGAATACGAGCACAAGCGGGGGCTCTGGGGGCTCGTGACACGGCTCCTCTTCTCGAAGCCGAACCTCTACTTCATGTTCACGTTTCGCAAACTCGCCACCCGCTGGCACCTGCGAAACCCGTCGCGCGCGTAGACGCCCAAAGTAGACCGCTTGCTCCGGAAAGTAGACCGCTTGCTCCGCAAGCGGATCTGGATCCGCTTCGGGACGAAGCGGTCTACTTCAGTCGGTCTACGGCAAACCCGCGGCTTTCCGCGGACTCGCCCCCCAGAGTCCGGCAGCGCCGTGGCAAGGCGGGGGGCTCGGGTGCAGTGGATTGCCTGAGGGATTTGTCGGTGACGCATCCGGAGCCGCTCGCCGACCGTGAGCCGGCCGCCCCATTCCGCCGATGGTACCTGCCAATCAGGGGCTCGATGGGCCCCTCGACCGGGACGAGGCATGGGATCGGGAGGCAGCGATGCAAGGCGGCAGGCGGTCACGGTGCGCGGTCAGTCACATGTCGGGGATTCTCATGCTTGCGGGGCTCGCGCTCGGGGCGCCGGCGGCCGCGCAGCAAGAGCCTTTCGTCGGCCAGCCCGGCAGCGTCGGCTCATTCGAGGCCCGCGATCCCGTGCTCGCCGACGAGGTGATGACCGGCGTGATCCCGTCGGGGCAGGACTGGTATCTCTTCGCCGACCCCCAGCGCGGCGGCGTCTACGGCTGGCTCAACGGTGGCTTCATCGGCAACTTCGCCAACCCCGGCAGCAAGTTCAACGGTCCCTACAACGCCGTCGATCGCGCCAACGAGCCGATGATGAACCAGGTCTACTTCATCGGCGAGCGGCTGCTTCCCACCGACGGCTCGGTGGGCGTGGGCGCACGGGCCGACCTGCTCTACGGCGAGGATTTCCCGCTCGCCACGTCGCTCGGCTGGGAGGACACGCTCAGCGGCCAAAACCAGTGGAACAGCGGCGAATACTACGGCCTCGCGATGCCGCAGCTCTACGGCGAGGTGGGCAACCAGGATCTGTCGGTGAAGCTCGGCCACTTCTACACGATCGTGGGCTACGAGGGTGTGCCGGCCGTCGGCAACTTCTTCTACACGAAGTCCTACAGCTACCAGTTCGCCGGCCCGTTCACCCACTGGGGCGGCCTCGCCACCTGGCGGGCCACCGACAACGTGGAGCTCAACGGCGGACTCGTGAACGGCTGGAACGGCCTGGCCTCCCCCTACAGCAAGGCGAACTTCCTCGGCCGGGCCCGCGTGAAGAACGACGACAACTCGCTCGCCAGCACGTTCGCGATCGTGACGGGCGACGAGGGCAACGATTTCTCGCCGCTCTATCAGCCGGCGCCGGTGCTCGAGTCGGCGAATCGCACCCGCTACAGCCTGCTCTTCGAGGTGCGGCCGGGCGACCGCTGGGAATACGTCTTCCACCAGTGGCTCGGCACGCAGGCCCAGGGTCTCGCCGACGGCGGCACGGCGCTTTGGACCGGCATCGACCAATATCTCTACTGGGCCGCCAGCGACACCTGGAAGTGGGGCGCCCGCTTCGAGTGGTTCCAAGACACCGACGGCACCCGCGTGGGGCTCAACCGTCCGAGCAACCCGAACCATGTGCCGCTGCCGGGCAACTATTATTCGCTCACGCTCGGCGCGAACTGGGTGCCGACCGGCAACTTCCTGATGCGGCCCGCCTTCCGCTGGGACTTCTACGGCGGCCCGCAGGGTGGCCCGCCCTCCGGCCCGCGGCTGCCCTACAACGACGGCGCGAGCTGGAACCAGACCATGCTCGGCTTCGACGCGATCCAGAAGTTTTAGCGTCGCGCCGGGGTCACTGCCTCGCCGTGAGTGCCTCGTCTTGGACTCGAACCAAGAACCCTCTGATTAAGAGTCAGATGCTCTGACCAATTGAGCTAACGAGGCGACGCACGTTTTGTAACCCGCGGCGGGCCGCTCGGCAAGGGCCGCGGCCGGCGCCGAGCGGCCGCGTTGAGGGTTTTCGGCTGGCCCGGTACATTTCCGCGTTCCCGGACAAGGGCTGGCTCGCAAGGCCTCCGCCCACTCAAGCACACAACGGAGGTTTTCAGATGGGCAGGTTTGACGGAATGAAGGGTCTCGTGCTCGGCGTGGCGAACGACCACTCGATCGCCTGGTACATCGCCAAGGAGATGCTCTCCGAGGGTGCGCAGATCGGCTTCTCCCACCTGCCCGACAAGCCCGACGACGAGCGGCAGCGGAATCGCCGCCGCGTGGCCTTGCTCACCGACCAGGAGCCCAACGCCAAGTTCCTGGTGCCGATGGACGTGTCGAGCGACGATCAGATCGCGGCGGTGATGGACCGCGCGAAGCAGGAGTTCGGCACGATCGACTTCCTCGTGCACTCGATCGCCTATGCGCCGATGGAAGACCTCAAGGGGGAGACGACCGACTGCAGCCGCGAGGGCTTCCGGATCGCGATGGAGACGAGCGCCTACAGCCTGCTGGCGGTCGGCCGGCTCGCCCGTAAGATCCTCGCCAAGGATGCCTCGATCCTCACGCTGACCTATTTTGGCGGCGAAAAGGTCGTGCCCGGCTACAACATCATGGGCGTCTGCAAGGCCACCCTCGATGCCTGCGTGAAATACATGGCCTACGACCTCGGCCCGGCCGGCGTGCGGGTCAACGCCATCAGCGCCGGTCCGCTGCGGACGCTCGCCGGCCGCGGCGCCGGCGTGGAGGAGATGCTCGATCTCTACCAGCACATGTCGCCCATGGGCCGCAACATCACCCACGAAGAGGTCGGGAAGACCGGCGCCTTCCTGCTCTCGAAGGATTCGGGGGGCATCACCGGCGAGATCCTCCACGTCGACGCGGGCTACAACGTGATGGGCTCGCCGGGACGCCTCCTCGACCTCGTGCAGAAGCCGCAGTAGGCAAACGCTCCCGAGCCGATGTCCGAAATGATCCGCACGATCGCCGTCGCCGTGGTCGTGCACGATGGCCGTGTGCTCGTGGGCAGGCGATCCCCCGATGCCGCCGAGGCGCCGGGGCTCGACGAGTTTCCCGGCGGCAAGGTGGAGCCGCACGAGACCGCGGCGCAGGCCGCGGCCCGCGAATGCCTCGAGGAAGCAGGCATCGCGATCGAGGTCGGCAGCCGATCGTTCGGCATCGCGTCGACGCAGACGCGCCCGAATCTCCTCGTGAGCTTCCATTGGGCGAAGCCCGTCGATCCGGCGGCGGCGCCGAAGCCCCCGTTCGCCTGGATCCCGCTCGCGCAGTTGCCGCAGCTCGAGTTTCCGGCGGCCAACCGGGCGGTCCTGGCGATGCTCGCCCAGGATCCGGGTGGATAGTCATCAGGGCGGATCGTAGCCGCCCGGGTGCCAGGGATGGCAGCGGCAGATCCGGGCGATGCCCTTGAGCGAACCGCGCAGCGCGCCGTGTTTCTCGACGGCCTGCCGGAAGTAGGCGCTGCAGGTCGGCTGAAACCGGCAGTGGCGGCCGAGCAGCGGGCTGAGCGTCACCTTGTAGACGATGACGAGGCCGACGAGCACCGCGGAGGCGGCGCGGTCGCACGCCCGAGCGCAGCGTCCGCAGAGCGTCATGTTCTTTCCCCGCCGTAGCCGGGCCGGCCCACCACCCGCTTCGCCAGCGCCACGAGATTCTCCTCGACCGCCCGGGCGCCCGCCGCGCCCACGGGCACCGTGGACGATCGCACGACGACCACGAAATCATTCCCCGGGGGCAGCCGATCGCGCACCAGGCGAAACGCCTCACGCAGCCGGCGCTTCCAGCGATTCCGCACGACGGCCGAGCCGATTCGCCGCGAGACCGACGTGCCGAGCCGCACGGCGTCGCCTTCACCGGGCCGCGCGTAGAGGACGAGGCCTGCCGCCGCGGCGCTGCGGCGATGCTCGTAGACCCGCGCAAACTCCGCCGGCGAGTGGAGCCGCGCCGATCCGGGAAACTTTTTGTGAAGCGCCATCACCATCGCAACTGGCCGCGCGGGCCGGGCCCACCCGCGGCCTCGGCGGCCTTCGCGGCCTCGAGCAGCCTGTCGAGCGCCGCGGCGTCGGCCTGATCGGGGAGCACGATCTGCACTTCGGCGATGAGATCGCCCTTCGCGCCATTCGCGTGCCGCACGCCCATGCCCGCGGCCCGCAGCTTGCGGCCGCCCGACGTCTTCGGCGGCACCTTCAGGCTGATCGTGCCCCACGGCGTGGGCACGTCCACCTTCGCGCCGAGGATCGCCTCGGCCACGCTCACGGGCAACGTGAGCTCCAGCGTATCGCCATCGCGCCGGAAGACCGGATGCGAATCGACCTTCACCTCGAGGAGCAGATCGCCCGCCGGTCCGCCGCCGGTGCCCGGCAGCCCCTGGCCGCGGAGCCGCATCCGGGCGCCGTCGGGCAGCCCCTGCGGTATCGTCACGCTGATCGTCTCGGTCTTGCCGTCGCGGTCGATCCGCACGTCGGTCTTGCCGCCATCGATCGCCTGCTTGAAGGGGATGTCGATTCGCGCGGTGACGTCCGCCCCGGGCGCCTGCGCCGGCCGGCGCCGGCCGCGGGCCTTGGTGCCGCCGCGGCCGAAGATGTCGCCGAAGCCGCCAGCGCCGCCGAAAAGGCTTTCGAGATCGATCTCGCCACCCCCGGGAAAGCCGCCGCCGGGGAACGGGCCGCGGCCTCCGCCGGGACCGCCGGCGCCCACGCCCTCGAACGAACTGCCGTAGCGGTCATACATTTCCCGCTTGCTCTGGTCGTTGAGCACGTCGAAGGCGGTCTGCACCTGCTTGAATTTCTCCTGCGCGGCCTCGTCGTCCGGATGAAGATCGGGGTGATACTTGCGGGCGAGCTCGCGATAGGCCTTGCGGATGTCTTCGGCTGAAGCCGTGCGCGGCACGCCGAGCGTCTGGTAATGGTCCTCCGCCATGAAACCTGCCTTGGAACTGGTGCTGCCTGTGCGACTGCGGCGATTCTAGGAAGGATTCGGCGACTGCTTCAAGCGGAGGCGATCACTCCACGCGGCGGCGCTCACATCACGCGGAGGCGATGGCGTCGGCCGCCATCCGCCGCTCGAGAAATTCGAGCTGGCAGCGCACCGGCGGCTGCCCGTCCGCCGGGTGCTGCAGGTGGAAGACGCCCGCCGGGTCGAGCTGCCGCGCCCGCACGTTGTCGGCGAGATAAACCGGCACGATTTCCTTGAGAACCCGCTGCCGCAATTCCGGGGCGAGGATCGGAAACATGACCTCCACCCGCCGGAAGAAATTCCGCGGCATCCAATCGGCGCTGGCGAGAAACACCTGCGCATCCTCGTCGGGGCCGAAGACGTACACCCGGCTGTGTTCCAGAAAGCGGTCGACGATGCTCCGCACGCGGATCGTCTCGCTCACCCCGGGCACGCCCGGCCGCAGGCAGCAGATGCCACGGGCGACGATGTCGATCGGCACACCCGCCTGGCTCGCCTCGTAGAGCGCCTCGATCACGCGATGGTCGACGAGTGAATTGAGCTTTGCGAAGATTCGCGACGGCTTCCCCTCCCGGGCGAGCCGCGCCTGCTCCTGGATCAGCTCGATCGTCCGCCGATGGAGATCGTTGGGGGCGACCACGAGCCGCTGCCACGAGTGCCCCTGTGAATAGCCCGTGAGCAGGTTGAAGAGCGCGGAAGTGTCTTCGGCCATCGCCTCGTCGGCCGTGAAGAGCCCGAGATCGGTGTAGGTGAGCGCCGTCGTGGGATTGTAGTTGCCGGTGCCGAGGTGCACGTAGCGCCGCAGCCCCTGCCCTTCCTGCCGGATGACGAGCGACAGCTTGCAGTGCGTCTTGAGGTCGAGAAAGCCGAAGACGACGTGCACGCCGGCGCGCTCGAGCTGGCGGGCCCAGCTGACGTTGTTGGCCTCGTCGAAGCGGGCCTTGAGCTCGACGAGCGCCGTCACGTGCTTGCCCGATTCGGCCGCCGTGATCAGCGCCCGCGAGATCGGCGAATCGCCGCTCGTGCGGTAGAGCGTCTGCTTGATGGCGAGCACCTTCGGGTCGTTCGCGGCGCTCGTCACGAAATCGACCACCGGATCGAACGATTCGTAGGGATGGTGCAGGAGCACGTCCTGCCGGGCGATCGCGGTGAAGATGTCTTCGCCGCGCCGGCCGAGCCCGCGCGGAATCCGCGGCGTGAAGGGCTTGTCGCGCAGGCGCTCGTGGCCGGGCAGCTTGTAGAGCTCCCAGAGGGCGGTGAGGTCGAGCGGCCCGTCGATCCGATAGACCTCGCTGTAGCGCTTGCCGGCGGGGTCGCTGTAGAGGGCCTCCTCGTCGATGAT
The DNA here is from genome assembly GCA_044336925.1 of Pirellulales bacterium. GTDB lineage: Bacteria > Planctomycetota > Planctomycetia > Pirellulales > UBA1268 > RGVT01. The sequence goes on along the minus strand of JBIIOM010000049.1, from coordinate 2,670 downwards.
CAACTGCGCGAGCGATTGATCCGCCTTGCTCGCGATCTCGATCCGCACGGCCTGGCCGCGCTGGCGGGCCTTGATCCGATCCTCGATGAGCCGGAGCATGTCGTCCGACTCCTGCTCGAGCATGTCCAAGTCGCTGTCGCGCGTGATGCGGAAAGCCGTCCACGAACGCACGTCGAAGCCCCCGAACAATTCCGGCAACCTCGCGGCGACGATGTCTTCGAGCAGCACGAACGACGTCCGCCCGGGCGCCGTCGGCGGCACGCTCACGATCCGCGGCAGCACCTGCGGCACCTGCACCACCGCGAAGAGCCGCTTCGGCCCCAGCGCCTCGCCGTTGAGGTCCGCGCCGTGCTCGAGCATCACGCCGAGATAGAGGCCGCGGTTGTGATAGCGGGGCGACGGATGCGCCGGATCGACCGCCATCGGCGTGAGGATCGGCAGGGCCCGCTCCCGGAAGAACCGGTCCACCTGCTCGAATTGCGTCCCCTGCAGCGACTCATACCGCAGCAGTTCGAACCCCTCCGCCTCCATGGCCGGGCCGATGCTCTCCTTCAGACAGCGATACTGTCTGGCCACCAGTTCCTGCGTGCGCAAGGCGATCCGCTCCAGCTGCTCCAGCGGCCGCATGCCGTCCGGCGAATAGTCCTGGGGCGCGCTCTCGCCAAACGCCTGCTCGCGGAGCCCCGCGACCCGCACCATGAAGAATTCGTCGAGGTTCGAACTGAAGATCGCGAGAAACTTGAGCCGCTCGAGCAGCGGGTTGTCGGCGTTCTCCGCTTCCTCCAGCACCCGCGCGTTGAATTCGAGCCAGCTCAGCTCGCGGTTCAGGAAGCACTCCGAGCCGAACCTGGTTTCCGTGGGGGCTGCGTCGGTCGCCATGCTGTCGTATGAAACGGGTGCGGTGTAAGGTGGTCAGGGAATGGCCGGCTTCCGAGTCTACCCATACCGCACGGCCGCCAGCAGCCCGGAGCCCGAAACCACACGGGAAACTCGCATCCGAGACCGCACCGCCGCTGCAATCGTTGCTTCCGGAACCCCAGCCGCGGCCGCACGGCTGGGCCGTGGACGGTCCGCCGCGCTCGCCAGCCGGCTCGAAGCCACGGCGGCCAAGGCGGGCAACGTGCATCCGGCCGCCGCGTTCATCGATCTCTCGCACGATGAGCTCGTCGCGGCGGGCGAGGCGATCGCGGCGCCGCTCGACCTCGCGGCCGTTCGGCCGCTCGGCCGCACGATCCTCGACGCCGTCACGGCCTCGCGCCGCGTGACGCGTTCGAACGCGAATCTCGGCATCGTGCTCGCGGTCGCGCCGCTCGCCGCCGTGCCCGATGGCATCCCGCTCTCCCCCGCCGCCGCGGCCGCCGTCCTCGCGGCCACCACGCCCGACGATGCCCGCGACGCGTACGCGGCCATCGCGCTGGCCAATCCCGGCGGCATGGGGCGACACGACGAGTGGGACATCGCCGGCCCCGCGCCGCCAAGCCTCCTCGACGCGATGCGCGCCGCCGCCGACCGCGACCAGATCGCGCGGCTCTGGGCCCGTGGCTACGAACCGCTCTTCGCCGGCCCCGTGGCCGACATCGCCGTCGAGATCGAGCGCGGTCTTTCGCTCGGCGCGGCGATCGAACGCGGCCACCTCGCGCAGCTCGCCCGCGAGCCCGACACGCTCATCGCACGGAAGCACGGCGCCGCGGCCGCCCACGACGTCTCGGCCCGCGCGGCGGCCGTCCTCGCCGCCGGGGCCGACTGGCCTGCGGGAGCGGCCGACCTCGACCGATTCCTGCGGGCGCAGCGGATGAACCCGGGCACGACCGCCGACCTCGTCGCGGCGGCGCTGTACATTCTCCTCGAGACCGACCGGCTCACGAGCCTCCTCGGCGACTCGCCCACGATCGATTCCACCCTCCGGCACGACCGACCATGAACGAACACTTCCAGGTGAAGATGCGCAAGGCGGTGCACGTTTTCTGCGCCGGCCACTTCATCACGCTGACCGACGAACTCTGCGAGGCGGTTCACGGCCACAACTGGACGGTGGGCGCCGACGTCGAGGGGCCGCCCGATCGCCACGGCATGGTGGTGGACTTCATCAAACTCCGCGACCTGCTCGCCGCGATCGCCGCCCGTCTCGACCATCGCATGCTTCTGCCCACGAAGAACCGGTTCCTCACGGTCGAGCACTCGGCGGCGGCGGCCGGCCGCGCCGCCGAGGTGACGGTGCGTTTCAAGAATCGCCGTTGGGTCTTCCCCGCCGACGAGTGCGTGCTCCTGCCGATCGAAAACACGACGGCCGAATGGATCGCCCGCTGGATCGGCCACGAACTGCTCGCGGCAATGGCCGCGGCGGGCACCCCGGTCACGGGCAGTCTGCGGATCGAAGTCGACGAATGCCTCGGCCAGTCGGCCGTCTGGGAGCGTCGCCCTGTAGGGTAGGCTTCAGCCTGCCACCGAATCAGCTTCAGCCTGCCACCGAATCAGCTTCAGCCTGCCACCGAATCAGCTTCAGCCTGCCACCGAATCAGCTTCGGCCTGTCTTGCCCTTACTCGCCCAACCCGGCTTCGGGCGACCCGTACCCCGTCGCCGGACGCTCGCTTCGGGCATCCATGCCCTTCGCTCGCTCGGATGCTGACGGCGCTTCGCCATCCTGGCTGCGCTTGTCAGCATACGCCGGC
>JBIIOM010000048.1:0-13092 GCA_044336925.1 Pirellulales bacterium | reverse complement strand
CCGCAGCGCAAGCAAGGTCCATCCGCCCTCCACTCCTGCCAACGGCGCTCTCACCCGCCCCGCGAGGAACGCCCCAACTCTCCTCGCTCGCGCGTCGGGCTTCCGTGGTAAAGCGAGCGTCCGGCGACGGGGTACAGGTCGCCCGAAGCCTCCTCTCCTCGTAGGCCAGGCCTGGAGGGCCGGGTGACCACCAGCAACCGGAGGTGGCCAAGAAAAATCACCTGGATGGCGATGTTTTTCGTGAATACAGATTCGCTTCGGGACGAAGCGGTCTACTTGGGAAGCGGTCTACGAGACAGGCTGAAGCCCGTCCTACTTCAGGCGCTCTTCGAGGCTCGCCTTGTAGCGGACGCTCGATTCGGGGCCGCTGAAGCCGATCACGCGTCGGTCGATGCCTGTCGTGCGGCGGATGACCAGGCCGCGCTCGATGTCGAACTCCACCTTCCCGTCCCAGATCCGTTCGAGCAGCCGGGCCTCGAGCCGTGGGTCGTCGAGGGGCGTGAGCACGGTCGTGTCGACGTGGATCGTGGCGATGCCGTCGCGCATGGAGGCGAGGTGGTAGCGAAGCCGGGTGCGCACGGCCTTGCGCGGGCCATTGGGCACCTCGACGACCACCTCCTGGGGCACGGTCCACTCGGCTCCCTCGCGCACCTCGCCGTCCGGCAGCGGCACGACCATCAGATCGCCCGTGTTGGAAGGGGGGCTTGGCCGCAGATCCTGCCGGGACAGCACGCGTCCGACGCGGTCGATCGTGAGCCGCGAGAGCGGCACGCCGAGACTCTGCTTCACGGTCTCGTAGCCGGGAGGGGGCGGATCGTCGCCACTGCTGCTCCAGCGGACCTGTCCCTTGTCGCTCGTCCGCGAGGTCATCGTCACGCCATCCACCGAGTGCTCGATCGTGGCATGTCCTGCCGCATCGACGGCGGTGACGGTCCAGATCTTGGTCGAGTCGGTGGCGGTCTCGGTGGACTGTGTCGTGCCGGCGATCGTCGTCTCCGTGAGGGCGCGGTGGGTCACGTCCATGACGAGCCGGTCGCCCGCCTGAAACCGATAGCCGAGGCGGACGGCTTCACCGGCGTCCGTCTCGGCGGCATGGAGTCGCGCGGCCGACACGCCGGCGAGCAGCGCCGCAACGGCAAGCGATGCGGCGGCGGATCGCTGGCGACGGATCATGAGCCCTCGTGCCCGTGGGCGGCGGTCCGAGGGGCCGCGGCTTCGGCCCGCATGCCGCCCCAGGCCAGCTTCTCGCGGAGCGTGCGGTAATAGCCGTGATCCTGTGTCTCCACGAGCGCGAATCGCGGCACCGCGCGGCGGATGCGGATGCTGTCGCCTGCGGCGAGGGAGGTGATGACGCGGCCATCCACCATGCAGGCCGAGCCGGCGTTGGGACGGGGCACGCAGAGCTCGTAGACCCGGGATGCCGAATCGATCACGGTGCGGTTGGTAAGGGTGTGGGGATTGAGCGGTGTGAACACGAAGGCATCGAGATCCTTCCGCACGATCGGCCCGCCGGCCGAGAGGTTGTAGGCGGTCGAGCCGACCGGCGTGCTCACGATCAGCCCGTCGGCGCGGTAGGTGGTGGCCAACTCGTCATCGACATGCAGCTGGATCTCGATCATCGAGAAGGGCGGACCCGCGAGGATCGCCACCTCGTTGAGGCCGAGCTCCCGCTGCACCACGCGGCCGCCGCGGAGCAGTTCGCACTCGAACAGGAGATGCTCCACGAGACGAAACCGGCCGGTGGCGATCTCGTCGAGCGCCCGCTCGACCTCCTGCCGCGAGAAGTCGGCGAGAAAGCCGAGCGCGCCCAGGTTCACGCCGAGCACCGGCACCTGTTCGTAGCCCATCCAGCGGGCGGTGCGCAGGATCGAGCCGTCGCCGCCGAGCACGACGACGAGGTCCGCGTCTCCCGGGAACGGTCCCCCGCCCCATGATTCACGGGCGGCGAGCAGGCAGCGGGTCTGGTGGCCGCGGGCCGCGAGCAGCGTTTCGACGCGCCGCCGTTCGTCGTCCACTCCCGCGAGGCCGGCCGGGCCCACGATCAGAATGCGCAGGGATGCCGGCGGCGGCTCGTGCGGGTGCAATCGCGAGGGGCTGGTCATGGAGGGCTGTCCGGCAGGCGATGGGAAAAGGTCATCGCGGGCTCTTGCCACGGGCGGTCACGGGCAGGGCACGTTCGGCCGGGCCGCGGCCGCGAGCGAGCGGCAGGTCTTGGCGATGCCGGCGGCATCGAGCCCGAGATCGGCGAGCAGTTCGCCCCGCTCGCCATGCTCGACGAACCGATCGGGGAGTCCGAGCCGGACGATCGGCCCGCAGGTGATCCGGGCGTCGTTGACGGCTTCGAGAAGCGCGCTGCCGAAGCCGGTGGGCAGGGCGTTTTCCTCGACCGTGACGACCCACGGGGCCGCCTCGATCCGTTCGAGGAGCGCGCTCGTGTCGAGCGGCTTCACGAAGCGGGCGTTGACGACGCCCACCTCGAGCCCGCTCTCCCGCAGCAGTCGGGCCGCCTCGAGGGCGCCGCCCAGGAGCGTGCCGCAGGCGACGATGAGGCCGTCGCTGCCTTCGAGAAGCGGCTCCGGGCGGCCGGCTGCGATCGGGGCTCGCGTGCCGCCATGCGTCTCGACCACGGCCTTGGGATAGCGGATCGCGACGGGGCCGTTCTGTTCCAGCGCCCAGTCGAGCATCGCGGTCAGGTCGTGCTCGTCTCCCGGGGCCAGCACGGCCATGTTGGGGAACAGCCTGAGATAGCCGAGGTCGAAGGCGCCGTGGTGGGTCGGGCCGTCGGGGCCGGTGAGCCCGGCGCGGTCGAGCATGAACACGACCGGCAGGTTTTGCAGGCAGACCTCCTGGAAGATCTGGTCGAACGACCGCTGCAGGAACGTGCTGTAGATGTCGACGATCGGACGGCAGCCCACCTTGGCCTGACCGGCGGCAAAGGCAACGGCATGCGACTCGCAGATGCCGACGTCGAAGAAGCGGTCGGGAAACTCCTCGCGCACCGGCTCGAGCTTGTTGCCCTGGCACATCGCCGCCGTGAGCACGGTCACCCGCTTGTCGCGCCGCATGCAGTCGCCGATCGCGGCGCTCGCCACATCGGTGTAGGCGCGGGAGGAGGATTTCTTGATCGAGACGATGCAGTCGTCGTCGTCGCACTCGAACGGCGCGGGCGTGTGGAAGAAGACCGGGTCGGCCTCCGCCGGCTTGAAGCCGTGCCCCTTTTCGGTGAGCACGTGGAGCAGCACCGGGCCCTCCTCGTCCTTCACGAGCTCGAGGTAGCGGATGAGGTTCGGCAGCGAATGCCCCTCGACCGGGCCGAAGTAGCGGACTCCCATCGCCTCGAAGAGCATGCCGCCGTGGAGCGTGGCCTTGATCGAATCCTTGGCCTTGCCGAGCATCCGTTCCATCTGCTCGCCCACCATCGGCACGCCCTTGATGATCTCGCCGGCCTGGTGCTTGAGGCCGCGATACCAGGGGTTGGTGCGGACCACATCGAGATACTCGGCGAGGGCGCCGACCCGCGGGCAGATCGACATCTTGTTGTCGTTCAAGATCACGAGCAGCCGCTTCTTGAGGAAGCCGGCGTTGTTGAGCGCCTCGAAGACAATCCCCGAAGGCAGGGCGCCGTCGCCGATCACCGCCACGGAATGGCGGTCGCCGCGGCCGCAGAGATCGTCGCCGCTGGCGAGCCCGAGCGCCGTCGACACGCTCGAGCCGGCGTGGCCGGTCATGAAGAGGTCGTAGGGGCTCTCGTCGGGATTCGGGTAGCCCATCAGGCCGCCCTTCGTGCGGATCGTGCCGAAGCGGGCGAACCGCCCCGTGATCAGCTTGTGCGGATAGATCTGGTGGCCCGTGTCCCAGATCAGCCGGTCGCGGCTGAAGTCGAAGACGCGGTGCAGCGCGATGCAAAGCTCCACGACGCCGAGATTCGAGGCAAAGTGGGCGGTGCGACTGGTCGCCACTTCGCAGAGAGCCCGCCGCATCTCGGCGGCCAACTGCTCGAGTTCGGCCATCGAGAGCCCCGCGAGATCCTGAGGCGACAGGATCGACGGGAGGATCGCGGCGGGGAGGGGTTGCTTCTCTGGCATGGGGCGAGGCGTCCTTTGCGTGCGAGCCTAATGATCGCGGGCGATGATCCAGCGTGCCAGCGCGGTGAGTTCCGCGGCGGCGTCGCCGAGGCCGGCGACGGTCAGGGCCGCCTCCTCCGCCAAGGCGAGGCCGCGGGCGCGGCTGGGCTCGAGACCGACCACCGTGGGAAACGTGAGCTTGCCTCGCGCGGCATCCTTGCCCACGCGTTTGCCGAGCGCCGCCTCGTTGCCCTCGGCATCGAGGAGGTCGTCGGCGATCTGGAAGGCGAGCCCGAAGGCGCGGCCGTAGGACGCGAGCATCGCCAGCCGCCCGGCATCGGCACCGGCCGACAGGCCTCCGAGCTCGAGAGCGGCCAGGAAGAGCGCGCCCGTCTTGCGCCGGTGCACCCGCTCGAGCCACTGCACCTGCTCGGTGGCGGGGCTCGCTGTCATGTCGGGGATCCAGCCGCGCTCGGCGGCCAGGTCGTCGGCCTGACCGCCGACGAGCGCCTCAGCGCCGGCGGCGTGGGCAAGCACGACGCAGCCGCGGGCCGCGGTCGCCGCCGGCATGCCGCGGGCGAGCGTTTCGAACGCGAGGGCCTGGAGGGCGTCGCCGCAAAGGATCGCGGTCGCCTCGTCGAAGGCGCGATGGCAGGTGGGCCGGCCGCGGCGCAGATCGTCGTCGTCCATGGCCGGCAGGTCGTCGTGCACGAGCGAATAGGCGTGGATCATCTCGACGGCCACGGCGGCCGGAGCGGCGGTCTCCCAATCGCCTCCACAGGCGCGAGCCGCCCAGAGCGTGAGCGCCGGCCGCAGCCGCTTGCCAGGCGCGAGCAGGGCATGGCGCATCGAGTCGAGCAGCCGGGGTGCGGCATCGCCGGAGAGTGCGAGCGCCGCCTCGAGCCGGGGCTCGATGAATGTCTTCACCCGCTCCAGGGCGGCCGCGATGTCGCCGCGCCGAACAGGTGGCTCACCCGACCCGCTCGCCAGCCTGCCGGCCGTCTGGCAGCTTGCCATGCTCGGGCCCTAACGGTGAAAAAAGAAGTCGGAAGGAATGCGTTTCGGTCGCGAGACGGACTCAACGCCCTGTCGAAAGTCTAAGCCTCATCCCCTGCATCGTCCATCCCGGGGAGGCTCTTGGCGCGGGGGGCTTTGGCAACGGTCGCCCCGCGGCCGCCGGCTTTTTTCGCGGGGGCGGGGGATTCCGTGGCGGCGGGCAAAGGCCCGAGCACGGGCCTCCCATTCTCGTCGATCCGCACGAGCATGTTCACCCGCTCTTCCACGGCCGACAGCTCTTCGTGCAGACGCCGCAGGATGGTCACGCCTCGTTCATAGGCGGCGATCGAATCCGAGAGTCCGAGACCGCCTGACTCGAGCTTCATCACGGTGTCGCCGAGCGCGGCCAGCGATTCTTCAAACGAGGAGGTCTGCTCGGAGTTTGACGATTGGGCCGCGGCGCGCGGCGGGGTATCGCGATCAGGTGTGGCCATCGAGTGAGGTCCTTTCCACGCGGCTCCAGAGCCGCCCGTTGGCGAGGTGGGTGACGATTTCCATGCCGGGAGTGGCGTCGGCCGCCGAGGTCAGCACCGTCTGTCGGTCGGCACGTTGCGTGACCGAGTAGCCGCGGGCGAGCACCTTCAGGGGGCTGTTGGCGTCGAGCCGCGCGGCGGCGGCGGCGAGTCGTTCCCGCACGCGATCGACCGTCGCGAGCGTGAGCCGGCGGAGCCGGCCCGCCTGGTCGGTGAGCGCCGTGCGTCGGTCGCGGATCAGCCGCTCGGGCTCGGCGAAGAACCGGGATCGCGCGAGCTGGCCGATCCGCTCGCGCGACGATTCGATCCGGCGCAGCAGGGCGGCCCGGAGACGCGGGCCGAACGCATCGAGTTGGGCCGTGAGCTGCCGGCCATCGGGCGAGACCTGCACGGCGGCATCGGTGGGGGTGAGGGCCCGGCGATCGGCGGCGAGGTCGGCGAGCGAGACGTCGATCTCGTGCCCCACGCCGCAGACGATCGGGATCGGCGAGGCGGCCACGGCCCGCACGAGCACCTCTTCGTTGAAGGCCCAGAGGTCTTCGAGGCTGCCGCCGCCACGCACCAGCGCGATGACCTCGGGCCGCGGTTCGAGCCGCGCGGCAAGGCCGAGGGCCGCCGCCAATTCCTCCGCCGCCCCGGCGCCTTGCACCCTCGCAGGCACCACGATCACCTCGCTCGACTTCCAGCGGGAGGAGAGCGTGGTCAGGAAATCGGCGATCGCCGCGCCCGTCGGGCTCGTGACCAGGGCGATGCGGCGCGGGAAGAGGGGGATCGGCCGCTTGCGGGCCGGGGCGAAGAGGCCTTCGCGTTCGAGCAGCTGGTGGAGCGCCCGCAGCCGGGCCTCGAGCGCGCCGGTGCCCACGGCGTGCAGCCGGTCGATCGTCAATTGATAGCTGCCGCGCGGCGGGTAGACCTCGAGCCGACCGTGGCAGATCACCTGCAGCCCGTCGGCCGGTTCGATGGCCAGCGTCTGGCGGGCGCCGCGCCAGATCACGGCCCGCATCACGGCGTCGTCGTCCTTGAGCGAAAGATAGATGTGGCCGGAGGAGGCGCGGACCAGATTCGAGATTTCGCCGGCCACCCACACGTCGGCGAACCGGGTCTCGAGGTGCTCCTTGACGCAGAGAGTCACCTCCGACACGCTCATGACCTCCGCCGGAGGCTGCCGACGGTCGGCGGCGGGCGCGTCGTCCCAGCCGAAGGTCGAGTCGTCGCGCATGGCCGTGTCGTCGATCATCCCCGAAGTTTAGCAGGTTTCATGGACATGCCCGCCCCGACGAGCGCTGCCTCCCCGAACGCCGCGACAACGCCCCGCGGCGCGCTGGCGGTCGTGTTTCTCACCGTCTTCATCGACCTGCTCGGCTTCGGCATCGTGCTGCCGGTGATGCCGCGGCAGGCCGAGCCGTATCTTTCGGCGCTGGGCCTCTCGCCGCTGGGCGTGGGGGCGATGATCGGCGTGCTGTTCTCCGTCTTCTCGCTGATGCAGTTTCTCTTCAGCCCCATCTGGGGCCGTCTGTCGGATCGCATCGGCCGGCGGCCCATGCTGATCCTGAGCCTCCTGGGATCGGTCGTCTTCTACGCGGTCTACGGCCTGGCCGTCACGTTTCCCGTGGAGCAGGCGGCGCTGGCGGTCGGCCTCATGCTCCTGTCGCGGATCGGTGCCGGCATCGCCGGGGCGAGCGTGGGCACGGCGGCGGCCGTGATCGCCGACTGCACCACTCCCGAACGCCGGGCCCGCGGCATGGCGCTCATCGGCATCGCCTTCGGCGCCGGCTTCACGCTCGGGCCGCTCATCGCCTACTTTGGCCTCGCGCTCTTCCGGCAACAGCCGTGGGGCGTCGGAGCGCTGGCGTCGCTGCTCTCGTTTGTGGCGCTCTTGATCGCGGTCTTCGTCTTCAAGGAGACGCGGCGGCCCGGGAATGCCACCGCCAAGGAATTCTTGAGCGTGTCGAGGACGGCCGCGGTGCTCGGCATGCCTGCGGTGGGGGCGCTCGTGCTCATCTATTTTCTGGCGATCTTCGCCTTCGCCAATTTCGAGGCCACGCTCGCCCGGCTGACGAAGGAAGCCTTCGGGATGACCGACGACGACAACTTCCTCGTCTTCGCGTTCATCGGCGTCGTCTTGATGCTGGCCGGGGGCTTCTATCGCCCGCTGGCCAAGCGGCTGCCGGAGCGCCGGCTCCTGGCCGCGGGGATCGCGCTCATGATCCTGGGGCTCGGCGGAATGGGCGTGGTCGCGTGGCTCGTCTACCGGGATGCCGGCGCCGCGATCCCGCCGGTGCTCGAAAAAATCTTCTATGCCGTGGCCGCGGTGTCGGTGGTGGGATTTGCGTTCGTGAATCCTTCGGTGTCGGCGCTGATTTCGCGCACGGCCGATCCGGAGCGGCAAGGAGAGGTTTTGGGCGTGAACCAGTCGTTCGCATCGCTGGGGCGGATCCTCGGCCCCTTCGCCGGCTCGATGCTCTTCGCGATGCATCCCTCGCGGACATTGCCCTACGCCGCCGCCATCGCCACGCTCTGCGTCGTCGCGGCCCTGCTCCCGCGCGCAAAGTAGACCGCTTGCTCCGCAAGCGGAGCACAAGCCGACCGCATTGCCGCCGGAACGGCAGAAGGATCCTCGCGGAGTCCCTCGCGGACTCGGTCCTCAAGCTCGTCACGCTTCCGCCGATTCCGGCGTTCAGCATCGAAAGTAGGACAGGCTTCAGCCTGTCTACGGGCGGCTCTTCGTGAGGCCGTAGGCTTCGAGTTTCCGGCAGAGCGTCGCGCGGCTGATGCCGAGCTCCGCGGCGGCGTTGGGCACGCTGCCGCCGGTGCGACGCAGCGCCTCGATCACGAGCACCCGCTGCCAGTCGCCGAGTTTCAGCGTGGCCGTTTCCGCGACGAACGAGCCGATGCGGGCCGCCGCGGGCGACTCGTCGGCGGTCGTGGGGAGGATCCGGTCCAGGCTGCCGATGTCCAGGCTGACGGGGTCGAGCGCGATCGTATGGTCGGCGTCGGCCGTGTCGTCATCGACGGCGTCGAGGTCGATCGTCTGCAGCGATGCGAGGTCTGCCGGCGTGGCTCCCGCCTGGGCCGGCCCCTGCGCGTGGCCGGCCCAGGCGGCGGCCGCAAGGCTCGCGAGCGCCACGAGGAAGTCGAAGTCGGCGCTGCGGAGCGCGCCCTTGGGCGCCGAGGCCGCGAGGGCCGCATGCACCGTGCCCCCCTCGACGATCGGCACGCAGGCAATCTCGACCGCATCGGCATCCCCCGCCGGCGTCGTCCAGACGGCGTTGCCTTCGCGGGCCACGAGCCGGCAGGTCGATTCGCCGAGCAGCCGCGCCAGCGGGCTGCCCGGGGGCACCACGCAGACCGGTTCGAGCCGATCCCCGGCCCGCACGTTGAACCAGCCGACGCTCGCGGCGCCGCAGTGCTCGGCGGCCAACTCGAGCGTGGCGCCGATTGTCTCGCGGTTGCTCCGCGATGAAAGCAGGCGGATGCTCGCCTGATAGAGGAGCAGGGGCCTCCGCGCGTCGTCGCTGGAGCCGATCGACGAGCGGCGCAGGACGCTGCCTTCGAGCTGGGCGACGGGCCCGCACTTCACGATGTGGCCCGATTCGCCGCCGGTCGGCCCGCGGGGTGATGCCGCCGGCCGCGCGATGCGAAACGCGAGCTCCGCCGTGCCGATCCGGATCACCGCGCCGTCGGTGAGCGGCTGCGCTGTAACCTGGGCACCGTCGACCCACGTGCCGTTTCGGCTGCCGAGGTCGCGGATCATCCAGCGGCCGTCCTCGTAGCGAACCGCCGCGTGGATTCGGCTGGCCAGCCGGTCGGCAAGCACGACGGAAGCATCCTGCGCCCTGCCGAGCGTGTTGTCGCGCGCCGGATCGAGTGCGAACGTCGGGCCGGCGCGGCCGGCGATGCGCAATTCGAGCGCCGCGGCGGGAGCGGTCGCGGGGCCGGTCTGTTCGCTGGTCGCTTCGTGGGACACGGGCGGGGGGCTCTGGTGTCGACAGGAGGGCGGGGGGTGGCGTGGATTCCGCGGCCGCCTCCACTATAAAACGACTTCGGTGGCGATGGAATCGCACTCCGCCTTTCGACGAGACCCTCCATGCCCTCCTTGCTCGGCCGGCTGCCCATCATTGCGAGCCCGCTGCCGGCCGGTGCGGGTCAAGACGGCGAGGCTGGGGCGGCGGCAGCGTTCGCCCGGTCGCCGGGGGACGGTCTCGGGCTGCTCGTCGTCGGCCATGGCACGGCCGATCCGCTGGGGGCGGAGGAGACCCGCGAGGTCGCCCGCCGGGTGGCCGCCCTCCTGACGGGCGTGCCGGTGGAACTCGGATTTCTGGAGGTGATCGGCCCGTCGATCGGCGACTCGCTCGAGCGGCTCGCCCGCATGGGCTGCCGCGAGGTGGTCGCGGCGCCGCTGTTGCTCTTCACCGCCGGGCATGCGCGGCGCGACGTGCCGGAGGCGCTCTCCCAGGCGGCTCGCAGGCTCGGCGTGGCGGTGCGACAGTCGCAAGCCTTTGGATGCCATCCGGAGATCGTGGCTCAATCGCGGCAGCGGCGGTGCGAGGCGCTGCAGTCACTCGAGCCGCGCTCCGCGGAAGCGACCGTGCTGGCGATGATCGGGCGGGGATCGAGCGATCCCGGGGCGGTCCGGCAGCTCGAGGCGTTTGCCGAGGCGACGCGTGCGACGGGGGAACATGCCGTCCGGCCGGATGAATCCTGCGGCCGGATCGAGCTGGGGTTCGTCGCCGCCGCGCGGCCGACGGTGGCCGAGGCGCTCCGCGCCGCGGCGCGGGGGGCAAGGCGGGTGATCGTGCAGCCCCACCTCTTGTTTCACGGGCATGTGGAGGAGCAGGTCGAGGCGGCGCTCTGCGAGGCGCGGGCCGAACACCCGGAGGTGGAGTGGGTGCGGGTGGGGCGGCTCGGCGCGACGCTTCGCGTGGCCCGGGCGGTCGTGGCGCTGGCGGCCGAAGCGGCGCGTGCCAGCTGAAGGGCTGCGGCTCGCGGCATGGCTTTCCGTCGGTTTTCGGTCGGAAAGAACATCTCGCAAGAAACGCGGCGAAGTGTCAAAGCGCGACGGTTGGAAAAAGGATAGTCCGGTCAATGGCACTTCCGCAATCGTTTTCCGGTCGGTGAGTTGCGTGCGGGCCTGGTCTGGTCGCTGACTGGTGTGTGCCGGGCCGGTCGTCGCGGGGATTCCCAGGTTCCGGCACCCTTTGGAATGGTCTGTTTTTCACGCTCGGCGCAGACCTTCTCCGGGCACTCCATCTGCGCCAGACTATCCAGCCCGGTGTGGGCCGCCATTGGAGGTTCTTCCAGGGGGCGGCCTGCGGGGGGCGGTGGGCTCCATGCAACCAGCCGTCGCGGTGGCTTCCTTGAGCGATCATCGCCCTGGAGCGCCACCGCATGGCGCACCGAGCACCTCTCACCTTTTCCCCTTCATCGCCGTGCAGCCAGCCACTTTTGTGATTCCCGAGCCGTGTGCATCACCCCCAGCACGAGAAGTTCATGCCCGTGAAGATCGTAGAAGACGACGAACGGAAAACGGTTCACCGGCCAATAGCGGACGCCGAAGTCGATAACGCTTCGCCGCTCGGGATGCTGCGTCAGTTGGTCGACGGCCTGGGACACCTCATCGACGAACGCGGACCCGATCATCGGGTGTCTGGCGTCGTACCAAGCCGCCGCATCAATCACGTCCGTCTCGAAGAGCGGGTGATACCGAATCGACCTAGGCATTTCGGGAGGAGCCGTTGCGGGAGGAGGCAATGCGTGCCCACATCTCGCCATGCGCCATCCCGAGATGCGGGTCGGCAATCATGTCATCCCGCCGCCTTGCGGCTTCACGAAGGGCCCAGTCGGGCAGCGGGAACGGGTCCTGCTGGGCCGCCAGATCGTCCCAGATTCGTTCGACGAGCCGCAGTTTTTCCACGGCCGTCAGCCCCTGAATAGACTCCGTAAACAAATCCATCGTCGCTCTCCGTATCGCGAGTCCTGTGAGGCCGTGGTTCGATGGCCTTGACTCGTTCCATCATCTCTCGTCTTCAAGGGAATGTATACTTCTGACCAGTGCATCGTCAATCCCGTTCGCCCTTTGCCCGGGCTACGACGTGGCCGAGGCGATCGCTGCCGTCAAACGGGCCCTGATCGGCAAGCTGACAGCCACACCCGCCGCGCCACTGCGGCGTAGTCGCCGTAGGCACCGAGATGCGAACCCGGGCCGTGGCCGTGAGCAATGTCCGGCACCTCGGCGCGACGTTTCGCGTGGCCCGGGCGGTCGTGGCGCTGGCGGCCGAAGCGGCGCGTGCCAGCTGAAGGGCTGCGGCCCGCGGCATGGCTTTCCGTCGGTTTTCGGTCGGAAAGAACATCTCGCAAGAAACGCGGCGAGGTGTCACAATGAGTCGGATCGACAGGGTATCACTTCGAGGGAAAGAGTCATGCGCGTGAAGGCCAGTAGCATCGCCGCCGAAGGCATCTGTGGGGGCCGTCGCCCCGCCCCGTGGGGCCTGTTCCTCCGGGGCCTGCTCCTCGCGATCGTGGTGGTGTCGTCGAACATCGATCGGGCACAGGGCGAGCAGCCGCCGACCGCGGTGGCCGGCGTCGCCGCCGCAACGGCCCCGGCCGCCGCGAAGCCCGGCCCCAATGATCGGCAGATCACGCTGGCGGTTCGCAGTTACCTCGAGCGCGAGCACTTCACGCGGCGGCCCATCGACGACGAGATCGCCCGCCGCTGGTTCGACATCTTCCTCGAGTCGCTCGATCCGATGAAGGTCTACTTCCTGCAGAGCGACATCGACGCGTTTCTCCAGAGACGCGACACGCTCGACGATCTCGTGAAGCGGGGCGACGTGAGTTTCGCCTACGAGGTCTACAACAAGTTCCTGGAGCGGGTCGACGCCAGGCTGCCACTGATCGAGAAGCTCCTGTCGGCGCCGCAGGATTTCACGAAGCAGGAATCGATCATCATCGACCGCGACGACACCAAGTGGGCGGCGAGCGCGGCCGAGGCCGAAGACAACTGGCGCAAGCGGGTCAAATACGACCTGCTGGTTCAGAAGATGGAGAAGACGCCCCCCGAGGAGGCGAAGGACAAGCTGCGCCGCCGCTATGCCAGCTTCGCCAAGCGCATGCATCAGATGACGAGCGACGAGCTGCTCGAGACCTACCTCTCGTCGCTGACGAGCAGCCTCGATCCGCACACGAGCTTCATGTCGCCCGGCACGCTCGAGAATTTCGAGATCGGCATGCGGCTGCAGCTCGACGGCATCGGCGCGTCGCTCAAGGCGGAGGATGGCTACACCACCGTCGCGGAACTCGTGCCCGGAGGCGCGGCCGACAAGGACGGCCGCCTGCAGAAGAAAGACCGCGTGGTGGGCGTCGGCCAGGGCACCGAAGGCGAGATCGTCGACGTGGTCGACATGAATCTCAACGAGGTCGTGAAGCTGATCCGCGGCAAGCGCGGCACGATCGTGCGGCTCAAGGTGATCCCGGTCGGCCAGACGGCCCCGAAGGTCTAC
>JBIIOM010000244.1:0-3867 GCA_044336925.1 Pirellulales bacterium | reverse complement strand
GCGGATCTCATTCCCCGCTTGCGGAGCAAGCGGTCTACTGTGCGGAGCAAGCGGTCTACTTTTTTGCCGGTCAGGCCGTGAGGCGACCCATGACCGCGACGAGGTCTTTCACCGCCGCGATGCTCTTGTCGAGGCCGGCCCGCTCCTCGGGAAGGAGCGAGAGTTCGACGATCTTCTCCACGCCACCGCTGCCAAGGATCACGGGCACGCCGACGAAGTAGCCGCCGACGCCATACTCCTTGTCGCAGTAGGCGGCACAGGGCACGAGCCGCTTCTTGTCGCGGACGACGGCCTCGACCATCTGGGCGGTGGCCGCGGACGGGGCGTAATAGGCGCTGCCGGTCTTGAGCAGGCTCACGATCTCGGCGCCGCCATTCCGCGTGCGGGTGACGATCGCTTCGAGCTTGTCGGGGGCGATGAGCTGCGTCACGGGGATGCCGCCGACGCTCGTGCAGCTCGGGACCGGCACCATCGTGTCGCCGTGGCCGCCGAGCAGTATCGCCTGGATGTCTTCGACGCTCACGCCGAGCTCCATCGCCAGGAAGGCGCGGTAGCGGGCCGTGTCGAGCACACCGGCCTGGCCGATCACGCGGCTGGGCGGGAAGCCCGTCACCTGGAACGTCCGCTGCACCATCGCGTCGAGCGGGTTCGAGACGACGATCACCACGGCCTGCGGGCTCGTGTCGCGGATCTGGGCGGCCACGTCGCCGACGATCTTGGCGTTGGTCGAGAGCAGGTCGTCTCGGCTCATGCCCGGCTTGCGGGCGATGCCCGCGGTGACGACGACGACGTCGCTGCCGGCCGTGTCGGACCAGTTGGTGGTGCCGACGAGCCGCGAGTCGAAGCCCATGATCGGGGCGGCCTGGAAGAGATCGAGCGCCTTGCCGGCCGGCATGCCTTCGGTGGCCGGGATGTCGAGCAGCACCACGTCGCCGAGTTCGGCAGCGGCGCACCAGTGGGCGGTGGTGGCGCCGACGTTGCCGGCACCGATGATCGAAATCTTCGCTCGTCGCATGGAATGAGTGCTCCTTGGAGGAGCCGGCAGTGTGTCTTGCGCGACCCCGGTGGACAACCCCCGGCCGTCAGGCACGGGCGCGGCGGCGGACTTTTTCGCCGCCGGCTACGGCAGCTCGATCCGCTCCGGCAGCGCCTCGCGCTCGCGGCGGCGGGTGTCGCGGCTCGACCGCCAGGCGCCGAACGCGAGCAAGAGACCGACCAGCCCCGCGAGACCGGCGAAGATCCAGCCGAGCAGGCTCGTGGCGCCGGCCGTCGACGGCTCGGGCACCCACACGGCCCGCCGCCCCACCACGAGCGGCGTCTCCTGCCGGCGGTTCGGCTGCTCCTTCTCCCCCTGCACCTTCGGAAGCGGATAGGCATACCGCTTCAGGGCAAACCCGCTCACGCGGACGCGCTCGTTGATGTTTTGCCCCGTCGGCATGCCGTTCGGCAGCGTCCGCACGCAGCAGACGATCGGGTAGCTCTCCTGCAGCCGCTCGCCGATCTTGATGAGCGAGGTCGGCACGAAGACGAAGAGCTCCCAATAGTGGTCGGCCCCCACCGCCCGCCGCCGCACGGGATCGTCGA
The DNA here is from genome assembly GCA_044336925.1 of Pirellulales bacterium. Classification (GTDB taxonomy): domain Bacteria; phylum Planctomycetota; class Planctomycetia; order Pirellulales; family UBA1268; genus RGVT01. The sequence goes on along the minus strand of JBIIOM010000244.1, from coordinate 2,283 downwards.
TCGCGATCCGGGTGGCGCGACGGGCCACGCCATCGACCGTGATCGCGTCGCCGCGGTGGTCGGCGAACCAGCGCTGCTTCGGGTCGAGCAGCGGCATCACGTCGGCCGGCGGGCCGGCGGCCGCTTCGATCGCCTCCTCGCTGCCGCGGCCGACGGCCGCGAGCATGCCATAGAAGGCTTCGGTGTCGCCGCCGACCAGCTTCTGCCCGTCGGCGACGGTGTCGAAGAGGCCGTAGTCCATGCCGAAGCTGCCGAGCGGCGTGGAGGGATACCAGGCCGCGCGCCTCGCCACGACCAGGATCGCAGCCGGCTCGGCGGGCCAGGCCGTGCCGTCGGCCGGCGGCGGCGCGGGCACGGGGCCGGCCGCGGTCGACACGGCCAGCCCGATCACCGCCGCGGCCTCGTCGATCGGCCGCCACCGCGGCCAGGCCTTCGGGGCGGCATCGGCCAGCACGTCGACGATCATGCCGTCGGCGGCTTTCAATCGCACGACGTCGACCTCCTTGCGACCCACGATCTCCGCGATCTCCCCAGACAGGACGACCGGCGCGATGAAGATGGCCCGCCCCTCGATCTTCACGAACCGGTCGCCGAGCGAGGCGGCCACATCGCCACCGATCGCCGCGGCCTCGTTCGCCCAACCGGCATAGGCCACGGGAGACGCGACCCCCAGCCGGCCGATCAGCCGCAATGCCAGCTGCAGTTTGGCATCGCTCCAGGCGCCGGTCTCCTCGAGCGCCGCCCGCGACGCCCGATCGAGCTTCCAGTTGCCGAGATAGCCCGGCAGCGTGTCGGTGGCGCCATCGGCAGCCTTGGTCGGCGCCGCAACGCACGCGACCGCGAGGATCGCCAGCAAGAGAGCGAGCCGTGTCATGGAGCATCTTCCTGGGGGGCTGATGGATCCGCTGGCCTGCCGGCAGCGGCTTTGTCGGCGGCGGCCAGTGTGCGCAGGGCTTCTTCCGGGGAAAAGAGTTCGACGTCCGAAAGCGCCGCCGAGAGATCGGACGGGGGCGGCTCCTCGCGACGGCGTCCGCCCGAGTTGGCCAGCCGCATCGCGACGAGCGTGATCGACACGAGCGCGGCGATCGTCCAGAGCGCGATGCTGCTGGCCGCCGTGCCTCCCGGCACCGGCGGCTTGTGGGGCTTCCAGATCGGCTGGATCGCCATCACGAGCGGCGCCGTGCGGATCGTGTCGGAGGCCTGGTAGGCCCAGCGCTTGAAGAAGTAGCCGATCACCTCGACCGGCTCGCGAATCTTGAGCCCGTGGGGCATGCCCTCGGGCAGCTTGTAGAAATAGACCACGATGGGCGACGCGGGGCCGTCGTCGGGCTCGACCCACGCCTGCCAGTAGGCCTCGATGGCGTAATTGTTGGGCGGAGCCTCCACCTTCTGAAGCCGATGGACCGTGCCGCTGAATCGCACGAGCCGGCCGCGGAAGCTGCGGGGCTGTCCGTAGAGCTCCGCGAAACTCACCCGCCGCGCGTCGGACCGACGCATGGCCTGCATGTCGCTCGCCCGCAGCCTGCTCCAGATCTGAAACCACGCCTCGTCGTCGGCGGGGCGAAACACGGTGTCGTCGCGCACCGTCTCGAGCGCGTGCAACGAGGCGCCGAGCTCTTCGGCCTCGGCCACGAGGGGCTCCGGCTCGGCCTCGATCGTCACGGCGTCGTCGATCGTGCGTTCGACGGCAGCCGACTTGAGCACCGTATCGACCTGGACGCGCGGCGGCGGGCCCGGCGGTCGGAAGTAGGCCCGCTCGATCCAGCTGAGCGCGAGGAAGAGCGCGACCGCCGGGGGCATGAACGTCCAGAACAGCCGGCGATTGTCGCCCCGCGAGAAGTAGTTGCGAGGCCGACGCCACGGTTCCTTCGCAGCCGCATGGGCCGCGGGCTCGGAGGCCGGCAGGTCGTCGGGGAGCGCGTTCAAGAGAGCGATTGATCCGGGAGAGGCGGAAGCGACGCGCCCTCCCGCTTCTGTCGCCGCATCTCGCGCCACACGTAGGCGCCGAACGAGCCGACGAGCGTGAAGGGCATCGCGAGCATGATGAGGATGCTGTAGAAGTAGCCGCGGGCGAGGTTCATCCCCTCGGGATCGCTGCCGGCGACGGCGTCTTTGCAGTTGGGGCAGCCGAACGCATCGGCCGCCACGACCGCCAGGCCCACCGCGATCAGGAAAATGACGCTGCGAATCCTCATGACCAAAGTATAGCCCGGGCCCAGCAAGCCGGCTCGCGGGCGGCAAAAGTCGCGTCGCGGTGGCCCTCGAAGACTCGGTCCAAATGCT
>JBIIOM010000243.1:0-3883 GCA_044336925.1 Pirellulales bacterium | reverse complement strand
CGTTGGTTGGAGTGGAGGGCGGATGGACCTTGCTTGCGCTGCGGGCTTCCGTCGCTTGTCAGCATACGCCGGCTCCCGGGACATCGATGGCCCGAAGCCTCCCCGTGTTGATTGAGGACGGCACGGGGCTGCACATGCCCCGTCGCCGGACGCTCGCTTCGCTACGGAAGCCCGACGCGCGAGCGAGGAGGGTCGGGGCGTTTCTCGCGGGGCGGGTGGGAGCGCCGTTGGTTGGAGTGGAGGGCGGATGGACCTTGCTTGCGCTGCGGGCTTCCGTCGCTTGTCAGCATACGCCGGCTCCCGGGACATCGATGGCCCGAAGCCGGATTGGGCGTTTCGGGACGAAGCGGCCTACACGCCGTCGAGGATTCGCGCCGCGTCGCCGACGCCGAGCCGCGTGCAGCCCATGTCGAGATACATGACGGCGTCGCTCCACGTGCGGATGCCGCCCGAGGCCTTCACGCCGAGCCGGCCGCCGACGGCGTCGAGCATGATCCGCACGGCCTCCGGCGTGGCTCCGTCGGTGCCGTAGCCGGTCGATGTCTTCACGAAGTCGGCTCCCGCCTGTTCGGCGAGCCGGCAGGCCGTCGCGATCTGGTCGGGCGACAGGAAGCAGGTTTCGAGGATCACCTTCACGAGGCCGCCGCGGGGCTTCGCCTCGGCGACGACCGCCGCGATGTCGTCGCGGACGCTCTCGTGATCCCCCGACAGAAACCGGCCGATGTTCATCACCATGTCGAGTTCGCGGGCGCCGTCGGCCAACGCCAGCCGCGCCTCGAGCGCCTTCGTCTCCGGCCGGTGGCTGCCGTGCGGGAATCCGATCACGCTCGCCACCGCCACCGGGCCGCCCGCCACGAGCCGCGCGGCCGCGGCGACGTCGCACGGCCGCACGCAGAGGCAGCCGACGCCCCGGTCGACGCACATGGCGGCATGGGCCGCGAGATCGCGGGACGTGTAAGCGGGCCGGAGGACCGCGTGGTCGAGCGCTCGCGCGACGGCTGCGGTGGTGAAGGGCATGGGGGAGCGGGGCGGGGGAAGGGGGGGGGGATCCGCTTCGGGACGAAGCGGTCTACGTGACGAAGCGGTCTACGTGACGAAGCGGTCTACGTGACGAAGCGGTCTACGTGACGAGGCGGCGGAGGGCCGCGATGCCGCGGTCGAGCATCGCGTCGCTCACGGTGTAGGCGATCCGGAAGTGGGTGTCGGCCGCGCCGAAGACGCTGCCCGGCACGACGAGCAGCTTTTCCTGCTCGACCGCCCGCTCGGCGAACGCCTTGCCGGAGCCGCCCGGCGCTTCGGGATAGAGATAGAAGGCGCCCCCCGGCTGCACGAACTGGTATAGGCCGCGGAGCCCGTCCATGAGCTTGTCGCGCTTGCGGCGGCATTCGGCGAGCGGCGCGTCCATCGGTGCGTCGATCGCGGCGAGCGCCGCCCACTGGCCCACCTGCGGGGCGCATACGAACGTGTATTGCTGCAGCATCGTACAGGCGTCGATGACCGCCTTCGGGCCGTGCACCCAGCCGACGCGCCAGCCGGTCATCGCGTGCGACTTCGAGAAGCCGTCGATCACGACCACCGACTCCGCATGGCGGGCGGGGGAGACGAACGGAGCGTCGTAGCAATACGAGCGATAGAGCTCGTCGCTGATGAGGGTCACGCCGTGCCGATCGGCGAGCGCGGCGAGGTCGCCGACGGTGGCGGCGTCGGCCACCACGCCGGTGGGATTCGCCGGGGTATTGAGCAGGATCGCCCGGGTCGCGGGCGTGATCGCGGCCGCCACACGATCGACGTCGATCCGAAACGTGGGCGCCGTGTCGATCACCACGCACCGTCCCCCGAGAAACTCCACGAGCGGGCGATACATGACGAACGCCGGCTCGAAGATGATCACCTCGTCGCCGGGATCGATCAGGGCCATGAGCGCGAGCACGAGCGCCCCGCTCGACCCGCTCGTCACGCAGAGCCGGCGGTCGGCCTGGCCGCTCTCCCGCCGCGCCTGCGCTTCGAGCCGGTCGCGCAGGGCCGCGATGCCCTGCGTCGGCGTGTAGCCGTTCTTGCCCGCGTCGATCGCCGTCTTGGCCGCCTCGCGGGCGGCGACGGGCATCTCGAAATCGGGCTGGCCGATCGAAAGATTGACGGGATCGTGGAGCTTCGCCGCGAGGTCGAACACCTTGCGGATGCCCGACGAATCAAAGGCCGCAGCCCTGCGGGAGATGACTCGTGACAATTGTTTGCAACCTTGTTCTGAAAGGACACGGAAGCCCGACGCGCAAGCAAGGGACTGTTGGCGTGGTTCGCCGGATTCACCTCGCTCGCGCTTCGGGCTTCCGTGGCGGTGGCGCCTAACGCTCGTCGAGCTTCCGCCGATCCCTTCGCCTACGGTGATTAGCCAGCTTTCCCGAAGAGCTTGTCGAGCTGCTCGCCTAGTTTTTCGCCGCGGGCGTTGAGCGTGATCACGTTGCCGTCGCGGCCGATCAGGATCACGGTCGGGATTCCGCTGATGCCGTAGAAGGTCGAGAGCGGATGCCGCCAGCCTTCGCCTTCGGGCTTTTCGTAAAGAATCGGCCACGGGATTTTCTGCTCGGCGACGAATTTCTCGAGCGCCTCGCGGTCTTCGTCGAGGCTGACGCCGACCACCTCGAAGCCCTTGTCGTGATACTTCTCATACTGCTCGAGCACGTTGGGGATCTCGGCGACGCACGGGCCGCACCAGGTGGCCCAGAAATCGACGAGCACCACCTTGCCGGCGAGCGACTTTTGATCGAACGGCTTGCCGTTCAGCAGCGTTCCCTTGATCTCCATCGGATGCCCCGGAAGCGAGAGCCGCCGCATCGTGCCGGCAAAGCTCTCTCCCATGGAGCGGATCTGCTCGTTGCCGCTCTTGGCGAAGAGCGGGCCAAACGTCTTGTAGGCCTCGGCGGCGACCTGTTCGCCCCCCGGCAACTGCTCGAAGGCGCTGGCGAGCTGCATCGCCAGGCCGGCGGTCTGCGGATCGTCGGGATCGGCGGCGAGCATCTCGCTCGTCTTCTTGATGATCCCCGGGCCGACGTCCAGCTTGCCGGTCTGGAACATCTGCTGCGCCTCCGACACGAGCACGAGCCGCTTCGCCTCCTTGGCGAGTTCGGCCGACGGGCTGTTGACGAGCGTCTGGGCATAGGTGGCCATGTCGGCGGCGGCCTTTTCGTCGCCGAGCCGGCCGAGCATCATCAGGCTCTCGAGCTTCATCTTCGCCGCCTCGACGTGCATCGCATCGGTCGGCTTCACCTGCGCGAGAATCTTGTCGGCGGCCTGCACGGAAACGCCGGCGACCTCCTTGAGGTAGGCCATCATCTCCTGACGCGACTTGGGGCGGTAATCGGTCTGCTTGAGCCCGTCGATGAACTTCATCAGCTCTTCAGGGCTCCCTTGAGGCAGCGGCGGCACCTTCGGCGGCCCGGCGGCTTCCTGCTCGGCCACGGCGCCCGGCTGCCGGGCAACTGCCGGCGCGACCGCCGCGACGACCACGAAAGTGAAGAGAACGATGGTCGGGAGGAGCGCCTTTCGCGCCAGGGCGTGGAACATGACTGCCTCAATGAAGGGGAAATGTCGAATCTGACCCCGAAGATCGTAACGGCCTGCACCGTGCCGGGGCAATCGAAGCCCGCAAGGGAGACCGTGACAAAGGTAGACCGCTTCCTCCGGAAGCGGATCTTGCAGGGGATCCGCTTCGGGACGAAGCGGTCTACCGGGGACGAAGCGGTCTAGCGGGGACGAAGCGGTCTAGCGGGGACGAAGCGGTCTAGCGGGGACGAAGCGGTCTACCGGGGGAGGCGAGCGGGTCGGCGAAAGCTCGCGGAGCATTTGGACCGAGTCTTCGAGGGCCACCGCGACGCGACTTTTGCCG
>JBIIOM010000242.1:0-3885 GCA_044336925.1 Pirellulales bacterium | reverse complement strand
AAGGCCGCGATGAAGGTCAGGATCGAGAGCACCCAGTAGCAGCCGCCGGCCAGGTATTCGGCATACGACAGGCCCACGCGGTCGGCGCTGGTCGCCACGACACCGCGGAGGAAGGTCGCCGCCAAGAGGCCGATCACCACCACCACCGTCGCCACGAGCAGCCGCGGGATGTAGTTCACCACTTCGCCCATCGCATCGGAGATGCTCTGGAGGCCGAGGATGTTGAACGCCGCCATCGTGAAGACGCACATCAAGAGCCAGAAGACGAGGCCGCCGACGATCGTCGGAAGCGGGCGACGGATGCCCACGTCGTTCATGCTCTTGGCGAGGCCGCTCTTCTCGGCGGCCGTCTGCAGGCCGATCTTCTCGCTGACGACCGTGATCACGCCGGCCACCCAGCGGGCGATCACGTAGCCGACCACGAGCACCACCGCCATCGCCACCACCTTCGGCGCCAGCAGAATCACCTGGCTCCACGCCTGCGTGAAGCTGTCGACGAGCGCCTGCCTCGAAACATTCACGGTCTCGGCGGCCGTCTGGCCCACCTTCGTAAGTTCGTTCACTGCGAACATGTCTGTTTTCCCACTTCGAACCGCTGAAATCCTGAACCCCGAATCCCTGCTTCGCCGGCACCTCACCGGCGGTTGTTTTTTCGGTGGCGGCGGGGAAGTGTTCCCGTCGCCATCAAGTGAGTTGCCGGCCGGCCCCGCCGTGTCACAAAAAAATTTTTGGCGGCGTTTTTCCGCGGTCTCTCAGGGGCGCCGGTCGCGGTCGGGCCAGCGGCCCGTGATGGTGTAGCGGAGGGCGGCCGACAGGGCCGCCGCCATGTTGATGACCGCCCACGCCGTCGCGCCAAACGCGAATTCGAGCACGTGCAGGGCGAGGAGGCGGGGGTGGAGCTTCCGGCGGACGCCCGCCGTAAAGGTCTTCGCCGGCGGCACGGGCGGAACCTTCATCTCGGCCAACTGCTCGAACGGATCCATCCGGTCGTCTCCAGGCATGCCATCGTCGTGTTTCATCACCGTGCCCCCCCCTGTTCATCGCTCGTTTCTCCGAAGAGCCGGCCCGCTCTCGCCGCGAGCCTCTCCCGGATGCGGCTGATCCGCATCCGGCAGGCACCGGACGTCGTGCCGAACATCTCGGCGAGCTCGTCGTAGTCGTGGTTTTCCGCGAACCGCATGAGGACGAGCGCGCGGTCCTCCTCGTCGAGCCCCTCGAGCAGCTTGCGGATGTCGTGGCTGGCGTCGATCGCCGCCGCGGCCTCCGGCTGCGCATCGGGCTGCGCCTGCATCCGTTCGTCGTCGGTCGCATCCTCCCGCCGCCGCCGCCGTGAACGGGACCGCCGCAGCATCAGGCAGGTGCGAATGGCCACGCCGTGCAGCCAGGTGGAATAGGTCGAACGCCCGGCGAATTTTCCGCGTTCGAAAAAGAGGCGGACAAACACCTCCTGCGCCGCATCCTCGGCATCGTGCTCGGCGCCCATCAATCGCCAGCAGACCCGCCAGACCTTTTCGCGGTAGCGTTCCATCAGCGCGCTGAAGGCCGCGCCGTCGGAGCCTTCCCGCGCCGCCTGCGCGGCGAGCTCCTCATCGGTGAGACTTTCCGGCCCGGCGATGTCGGAGGCGTCTGCGTTCACCCGCGTGGCGTTGCTCCGACGGCATTCGACGGAAACACGACGGCTCGCGCCCGCCCTACTTGGCCGGGATGTCCCGGATCACGTTGCGCCAGTGCGTCACCGTGGCGCCGGAGGTGGTCGCCACCTCGGCCACGGCGGCCCGCAACGACTTGATCGCCTCGCAGACGACCGCCGTCGCCTTGAGCGCCTCGCGGGCCTGTTCGGTCTCCACGTCGGCCGTCAGGTCGGCATCGGCATCGACGCGCCCCTCTTTTTGCTGCACGCAGCCATACCGCGTGAGATAGACGATCCAGGGCTGGATCGCGTCCACCACGCCGGCGAAGTCGAGCGCGGCGGCTCCGGCCAGCGGCTCCTCGAACTTCGAAAGCTGCGAGCCGGTCTCGAGCCGGCTCTCGGCGAGCAGCCGCCCGGCCTGTTTCGGCACGAGCGAAAGCACCGCCACGTCTTCGCCGACGGCGATCGCCGGCCGCACCTGCTCGTCGATCCCGCTCTTGTCGAGCTTCCACGACCAGACCGAGCCCTTGTCGAGCTTCGACTTTTCGGGGTCGGGGATCCGGTAATCGGCCGGCACCCCGTCGGGACTGACCTCACGAACCGCATCCACCAATTCGTCGGTGAGGGCGAAGATGTCGCTGAGCCCCTCGCGGAAGAGCTTCGCGTCGTCGAGGCCGAGCACGATCGCCGGCTCGACGAGCGGCAGCGGCTCGACCGCCTCGGGCAGCGCCGCCTGCGGCCGCTTCGTGCGGGCCTTCGCGTCGAGCACGAGACCGATCTGGCCGTCGGCCGTCGCCGGCAGGATCTTCGTCCGCAGGATGCCGACGAATTTCTCGCCGAGCGGCACCAGGTGCTCGTCGATCTCCTCGACCTTCTCGCGGGCGTCATCCCCCTGCTTCGCGAGCAGGTATTTGCTGAAGAACTTCCAGCCCATGTCGGCCCACGAGACCAAATCGTCGAATTGCGAGGGATCGTTCTTCGCGCGAAACACGACGGCGCCCAGCGGGGCGCCGCCGGCGTGCTCGAGCAGCTCCAGCCGCTTCGAGCCGTCGATCGGCAGGTTCTTCGCCCAGTTCCAGGCATAGCCCTCGTAGCCCTGCTCCGTCAGGAAGGAGTACGACATCCAGGGGCCGGGAACGGGAAGCCGCTTCTTGTAGCCCGCGGCGGCCTTGGCGAGCGCTTCCCGCGCCTCCTCGGCAAACCCCTCCGGCAGGTCGGCCGCGGTCTCGATCTGGTCGGCGAGTTCGGCGAGCTGCTCGATGTCGGCCGCCGAAGGGGCGATCGCCTTGGCGAGCGGCTCGCTGATGTAGTTGATGCCGGTGATCCGCTTCGACTTGTCGGCGCGGAGCGGCTCGAAGGGCTTCGTGGAGACGAGGCCCTTCGTGGAGACGAGGTCTTGCCCCGCGGCCGGCGCGAGCAGCTTCTCGAGGTGTTCGGCCGAATCGCCGATCGAGACGATCACATGGTCGCCGACGACGCCGAGGGCGATGACGAGATCGAGCTCGCGGAGCCGCTCCCGCACCTTCTCGAGCGCCTCGCCGTCCATCCCCTCGATGGCGTCGCGGACCATTTCCTCCCACGGAAGCGTCGCGCCATCGACCGTGAACGTCACCACTTCGCCACCGGCCACCTTGCGCCGCGCGAGCGACTCGGCGAGCGCCGGGTTTTGCTGCGCCATGAGCTTGATGAGCACCTCGATCCGCTTGAGCTGCCCCTCCGCCGCAGGCCGCTTCGACGTCTTGAAGCCCCAGACGACGTCCGGCACGACGATCTTGTCGACGTTCTCCGCAAGCGCCTGCAGCACGAGCCTCCCGGCCAGCTCGTCGGACGAGAGATCCTCCTCGACGGCCTGAAACTTCGCCGGCCGCACGCGAACCTTCCTCGGGGTGGCGGCTCCGTCGTCGTCGTCATCCTCCTGAAGCTCATCGATCTCGATGCCGTCGAGACCGTTGATCGCGTCGAAATCGATGCCGCCGAGCGAGCCGCCGCCGCGGGCCATCTGGAGGACGTTGGCCGCCTGCTGGGCCTGCTGCAGTTTCGACAAGAGCTCGAGGAACGCGATGCACGACGGCTCGCCATAGACGAACGTTTCGTTCGCGATCATGTCTTCGAGCACCTCGATCGCCTGCTGGTTTTCGGGCAACTCCATGAACGTCGCGAGCGTCGAGAGCGGGCTGCCGGGCTGCGTCTTCTGCTCCTCGTAGCTTTCGATCGCCCGCTGCACGGCGGGAATCTCGCGAACCGACTTGAAGGCG
>JBIIOM010000241.1:0-3890 GCA_044336925.1 Pirellulales bacterium | reverse complement strand
TCGCCCCGAAACTCGAGGGCATGCGGATCGGCGACCGCTGGGCCGTGATCTTCTCTCCATACGATCTCTCCTGCGCCCTCGAGAAGCAAAACTCCCTCGAGTGCACCGGCTACGACCGCGACGACGCGGAGAAGATCGCCCTCAACGTGCTCCTCTACTCGCTGAACCACTGACCCGCCCAAAGTAGACCGCTTCGTCCCGAAGCGGATCCATATCCGCTTCCGAAGGAAGCGGCCTACTTTCGTAGCGGCCTGCGCACCTCGAGAGGGCACGCACAAAAACGACCCCCGAGCGCTGCCTACTGCGAGAGATAAAGAGGCAGCGGGCTGGCTCGGAGTAGTTTCAGGGCCGTCTCGCCGAACAGTTTCCGCAGCAGCAGATTTTTCGCGCTGTTTCCGGCCACGATCAAATCGGCACCCCACTGCTGCGCATAGGGCACAAGTTCGTGCCGCGGGTCACCGTCCACGGCGTCGGTATCCACCGTGCGGCCGTGCGCCCGGAAGTAGCCTGCCGCCATCTCGACGCGGCGGGCTGCCGCGGAGGCATCGTCGTTGAAACAGACGATCCGCACGGCGGCGTCCGGGTAGAGCCCTGAGTGCACAAACTGCTTAAAAGTTTTCGCGCTTTCGAGCGATCCGGAATACGCCACCAGCACCCGGCGGATCGGCCGATCCTCCTCGGGGACCGCAAGGATGGGCCGTACTCCATCGGCCACGAGCCGCTCGAGGGCATCGGAGGGCTCCGGCACCACGCCATGCTCGAAGAGACCATGCAGGCCGAAGACGCAGAGGTCGTGATACCGCACGATGTCGGCGGCGATGGCGAATGGATCGCCGGTCTCCTCGACGACACGGTGCGCCACCCCCTCGGCGAGGCAGCGTTTGGCGAACAGCTCCGTGGCGGAAGCGATTTCGGCGGTGGCCTGCTCATGCCGCTGGCGGCGCAGGTCAGCCGCTGCCGCCTCGACCCCCACGCCGATCGGCTTCGGCCCAGTCCAATCAAGCCGGAGGGGATCGGTCACGGCCAAGCCGACGAGTTCACCGGCATTGGCCTTCGCGATACGGATCGCCTGCGACGTGACGGCGGCAGCAGTGCGGGTCGTGCCGAGCCCGACGAGAATTCTCTTGATCATGTGCGTCTCCTTCGAAATCGGTCCGGGCGAACCGGGGCCGCGAGAAGGATTATCCGGACAGTCGTCATGAAAGTCGATACACCAGCCCGAGCGCCCCGAAAACGATCAGCAGCACGAGCCAGGCATCCGGCTCGAAGAGCGGAAGCCGTCGCTCGACGCGATAGAGTTGCCCGAGCACCGCTACGGCCGTCGCGGTGATGACGGCGAGCGCCGTCACGGCATGGATCGGCGCGGCCGCGGCGAACAGGGAACCGGGGTGCGCCGCATCGAGCGGTGCAAAGAGAACCATATTGAAGGCATTGCTGCCGAAAGTGTTGCCGATCGCAAGGTCGACTGCCCCACACCGAACCGCCGCGATCGTGGCGACACACTCGGGCAACGACGTGGTCAACGCGACGAGTGTGGTGCCGATGAACGTGCCCCCCAGCCCGGAACGAGCGGCAAGTTCGGCCGCCGTCCGGGCCAGAAGCGGCCCGACCACGCAGAGCACGGCCGCGGCGGCCGCGAACGAGGCCGCCGCCGGCACGAGCTCTTTCCACCGCCAAGGCTCGGGCTGCCTGCGTTCCTCCTCGAGCGCCGCCTCCGCCGCGGCCCGCGCCGAGATCCGCTGATCGATGAAGATCATCCTCGCGCCGAGGATGTACGCGGCAAGCAGCGACCACGACCAACCGCCGACGCCCAGCCAGGAAAAGTGCGGGAGCCGGCCGGCCGTGATCACGGCAGCGCCGGCGATGGCCGTCAGGGCGATGCCGAGCGTTGCCGACAGGGCATGCGAAGCAGCTTCCCGAGAGAGCATTGGCCGACCGGTCCGTTGGAGAAGATCGGCGACCGCAAGAATTAACAGGTTCATGAGGCTGCTGCCGAGCAAGTCGCCCACGGCCAAGTCAGGATGTCCCTGGCGCACGGCCGCGAGATCGACCGTCAGTTCCGGCAGCGACGTGGCGGCCGCCAGGAGCAGACTCCCGACGAGCAGCCTTCCGAGGCGCGTGGCGTCGGCGATCGTGTCGGCCGACCGCGCGAGGACGACGCCGGCCCCCGCGACCACGGCGGCCTGCCCAGCAAAGTTCAGGGCAAGTGAAATCATTCGATTGCCTCTCGTTTCGCTCGAGTTTCCGCTCGCCTACTTTAACAGCCCCACCCAGACAGCCAGCCGGAGGCCGTGTGGACTGGGCAAATCTGATCAATCACGCCGACTCTGCCGATAAAAAAGGCCGTAGGGTGCGTGCAAACTGCTTTGTGCGAAGCACTTGCGTGCGCTTGCGCTGCTTCCTTGCGGGAGTCTCGTGGCTGCATCAATCGGTTCTCCGTGGATCCGCAAGGCCGCTGTATGCGCGGCCGTGGTCGCGTTGTGTCTGCTCGGCCTGTCAGCGCGCGCGCAGCCTCCCGTGATCGCGGAGGAGATTCCGCCCCCTGCCGCGGTCGTCGAGGAGTTGCAAAAGGACCTCCGCGAACTGGAGAAGCAGCTCGAGGCTATCCGCGCCCAGCAGGACAAAGCCGCCGACGCGTCCGAGAAAAAGAAAAAAGAAGACGCCAAGAAGCCGCTCTTCATCCTCAGCGGCCAGATGCAGGCCGACCAGATCTACTTCGGTCAGGACCAGATCAGCCGCGAGGCCGTGGGCGACCTGCAAGATGGCGCGCAGTTCCGCCGCCTGCGCATCGGTGGCCGCGGCAGCTTTCTCGAGGTCTTCGAATACTCGCTCGGCGTCGACTTCGCACTCGCCAACCAGCCGAGTTACCTTGACAACTACATCGAGTGGAAGCAGTTGCCCTGGCTGCAGAACGTTCGCGCCGGCCACTACTTCGAACCCTTCTCGCTCGAGCGCGTCACCCAGAACCGCTACAACACGTTCATGGAGCGGTCGCTCGTCGACACGTTCGCGCCGGCACGCAACATGGGCATCATGGCCTATGGCAACACGGAAGACGAACTGGCCACCTGGGCAATTGGCACGTTCCGCACCAATAGCGACAACACCGGCAACGACTCGTTCGACAGCGGCCAGGCCCTGACGATGCGCGGCACCTGGCTGCCGTGGTGGGACGAGGCGAGCGACGGCCGGTATTACCTCCACCTCGGCTCCGCCTACAGCTACCGCGACGCCTCCCAAAACCAGGTCCGCTTCCGCAACACGCCGGAAATCCGCAAGCAGCAGCCCGCCAACGTCTTCGGCCCCGTCGGCCCGCCGTCGCCGAGCAACTATCAAAACGGCCAGCCCGGCCCCTTCGCGCCGATCTTCGTCGACACGGGCAATATCCGCGACGTCGACCATTTTCAGCTCTTCGACCCGGAGTTCGCGCTCATTCTGGGGCCATTGTCGCTGCAATCAGAGTATGCATTCGCCGCGGTGCATCGCACCGGTCAGCCAGACCTCTTCTTCAACGGCTACATGGCGCAGGTGAGCTATTTCCTCACCGGCGAGCACCGCCCCTACGACCAGAAGCAGGGCATCCACAAGCGGGTCGAGCCCTTCGAGGACTTCTTCCGCGTGCGCACGAAGTCGCAGGGCATCCAGACGGGGCTCGGCGCCTGGGAGGTCGCGGCCCGGTTCTCGAACATCGTGCTCAACGACAAGGACATCAAGGGCAACAACCTGACCGACTTCACCATCGGCCTCAATTGGTACCTGAACCCCTACACCCGCTGGAAGTTCAACTACGTCCGCGCGTTTCTCGAAGACGATCGCGTGGGCAACAGCCTCACCGATGCCTATGGCATGCGGTTCGACTACGACTTTTAGCAGGGAGCCGAGAGCCGGAG
>JBIIOM010000047.1:0-13156 GCA_044336925.1 Pirellulales bacterium | reverse complement strand
AACAAGAGGGGTAGGCGAGGGGGTCGGCGAAAGCTCGAGGAGCTTTGGGCCGCCGCGGCCCACGCGACGAGACTTTTGCCGCCCCCGAGCCGGTGCCACACGTAAGGCGGATGCGCTCTAGCGGGATCAGCTTTTTGACCCTAAAGAATGATTCGTTGGAGTCGGACGACAAGGCCGCAAAAAACCCCGAGCGATCGTGGCTCGAGAAACAAGCCCGTGAGCCCAGTCACTTGAAGCCAGTCACCTGGATGCAGCGCAGGGCGCGATCGCCGGTGCCGCGGGCCCGGAGCCGATCGTGAGCGGCCAAATCGGGACGAACCACACGCCAGCCGCCGGCACGATCTCGGCGATGCTCGCTTCCCCCGTCGATTGGCGTGTTATCGGCTGGGTCGAATAGGACGCGTGTCTACGGGAATCGGCTGCGAATCGCGATCCGGAAGCGACGGGGATGCCGCGTGCCATCACCATCCGGGCATTTGCCCAACGAGCACGACGCTCACGGCGACGATTTCAACTTGGCGACCGCTCTCTGGCCAAGCTCCGTCACGACCTGCGTCAGATAGCGCCAATACGGCTCCTTGTCGACGGTATCGCGGATGGCGGCGGCCGGCAGAAAACGCTGCATCTCTTTGATGAAATCCGTGCGCGTATCGGGCTGACCGCGGAGCGCCAGGAGCCGCGCCTCGAGCGCCGCGATGAAATCCGCCTGCTCACACTTGTGATCGTGGATCTTCAGCGGAATGAGCGAGAGCGGGAGTTCGATGCCCTGCTGCGTGAGCCAAACGATGTCCCATAGATCGCGATTTTTGATGCGGTTTTCGCGCAGCGCGAGGGCGACGACCTTGTCGGCCAGGATCTCCTCACGGCTCTGCGCCTGCAGGATGAGGCCCGAGGTGCCGAGATCGACGCCGTACAGATTGCGCAGCATCATCGGCCTTGGATCGTGACTGGGAATCGCGCAGATATCCAAGTTGATTCGCTGTGCCGGCAGATGCTTCCGGCCGGGGCGGGTCTCGATGACGAGTTTCCAGGTGGAAACATTGCCTCCGACGTTGACGGGCTCGCTCACCCTGACCGGCAGGTCGTATCGGTTCTTCAGGCGATCGGTGAGCACCGACGTCAAATCGGCCAGGGTGCTGCGCCGGAAGTCGCTCCCGCCGGTGAAGTCGAGGTCTTCACTGAGTCGGGAAGAGCCGTAACAGGCTCGCAGGCAGGTTCCGCCGATGAAGGTGAGCCCGCGGAGCAATCCGGCCTGACTCATTTCGCGCAGGATGTCGTGATGAAGCAGCTCCTTTTCCACCACGGGCCGCAGCGAGGAGAGGTCTGTGCGGGCACGCAGCGCCTCGTCAACGAGCTGGTCGAACAAGCTCATCCAGCGCCTCCTTGTTTACGAGTTCCAGGCTGCGGCGGGTGGCCTTCATGTCGCGGAGCGCTTGTCGCACGGAGGCCCGCCAGAGGCGGCGATCCGGATCGTACGTCAGTTCGCGGCTCACGTCGTCAGGCCGTTGGGCGGTGTGCACGAATTCGATGTGTCCGTAGTCTCCGCAGTCGACCACATGGCTGCGGCCGGAGGTCATGATGCTGATCCAGTTCATCGGCACCTGCGAAATCACGCCGGCGTCACTGAGAGCGGTCTCGAGGCTGATGTAGTTGAATTCGCCCGACCGCAGCCGCGCCGCCGCATGAAACAGCAGATGCCCTGTCGGATAGTCAGGCACGCGATAGAGGTAGATGCCCCGGCAGACCCGCTCGAGCAGCCCCGTCTTCACGGCCCGGGACAGCAGCCCCGCCAGATGCCCGCACTCGGGAACCGCCGCGGCCAAATCCGATGCGCTGAACACGCAATGCTCGCGGTCCGCCAGCATCCGCAACGCCATCGCCAGCTGCTTGAGAGGCTGCATGAGTGTGACAATACACAAGATTGCAAAAAGTGCAAGTTTTTGTGCTGTCGAAAAACCCGGGAAGGGGGGCCGCAGGTGTTTTTGGAGGGGCATGGCCGAGCGTGATCGCGACGCGGCATCCCCTATCGCTTCCGCGAGGGGCTTCAGGTGGAACGCGGCTCTTTGATCGCCTTCATCGTGGCGGCCTCGGGCAGCGCCTTGTAATACGCGTCGAGCGGATAGCAGCCGCTCTTGAGGCCGTTGCGAGGGGCTGTCGTGCAATCGGAGAACGTGCGACAGATTAACCCCCGCACGAGCGTGCGGCCGGCGAGCGAATCGGCGGGCAGCTCGGGATACGAGAGCACCATCCGCCCGAGGCCGACCGCGTCGATCCAGCCCTGCCGCACCGTCGCCTGCGCGACATGCACGAGATACTCCTGCAGGTAGGTGTAGGCCGTCCCCACCATCACGAGGCCGGGCACCGCCGCCTTCGCCTCCCGGGCCGCGTCGATCTGCCGCCAGCAGCCCACGAGCGGATCCTCCGGCGGCGGATAGCCGTCGGACGGCGGAAACGCCGCCGGCCGCGAGATGTGGGGCACGGTGTAAGGGCTGCCGGCCGTGAGGTTGACGGCCACCACGCCGAGGTCGCGCAGGATCTCGAGCAGCGCGATCGGCTCCGCGAGGTCGATCCGCCCGGGATCGTCGACATCGACGCCGAATCCGCAGTCGTAAGGGAGCGAGTCGGCGAACGGAAACGGCGCGCCGCGGCCCTCCACCATGTGCCAGGGCACCGTGTCGAAGAGCGAGAGCCGCACGCCGATCAGAAGCCGTGGACAGGACTCGCGCACCCGCTCGATGAGCGTGCCGAGCAACCGCGTGCGGCCCGCGAAATCGCCCCCCCACTTTCCCGGCCGCCGCCGCGCCGCGAGAAACTCGTGCACGAGGTAGCCGTGGCAGGCCTTGATGTCGACCATGTCGAAGCCGGCCGCCTCGGCGTCGCGGGCCGCGGCCACATAGGCCTCGATGAGCCGCTCGACGTCGGCATCGCTGACGACGCAGGCCTCGTCGTGCGACGGCACGCCGTGCCGCGCGTCGAGCAGCGGATGATGAAACGCGATCCGCGGCTGCCGTCCGGCGGCCGAGGGCTTGCTGAACCGGCCGGAGTGCGTGAGCTGGAGCGCCACGACGAGATCGTCGCCGCCGCCGTGTCGCTCGCGATGACTGCCGCGCACCGCCTCCAGAAGCGCCGCGAATCCCGCGCGGCCGCAGGCCGGCGCGCAGAGCTGGTTGGGATTGGCCCGCCCCTCGGCCAGCACGGCCACCGCCTCGCCCCCCCAGATCAGCTTGGCGCCGCTTTCGCCGAACCGGCGCCACCGCCGCAGGAGGATGTCGGTCGGCCGGCCGTCGTCTCCGGCGTCCCAGCCTTCCATCGGATGGATGCACCAGCGGTTGCCCACGGTGCGACCGCCGAGCGCGAGCGGCGCGGCCAGCGGCGAGCCGGCCGCGGCGGCGAGCGGCGCGTCGTCGAGCGGGATCGGCGCGGCGAGCGTGGCGAGATGGGCCCGCAGGTCGGCGGGGGTGCGAAACCGCGCGATCCTGGGATACGACGTGGTGCTCATGGCGTGGCCTCCATCGCGGCGTCGATGCGCTCGAGGATCGTGGCGATGATCTCCCGGTCGGAGGCGGGCCGCCGCGGGCTCTCCGGATGCGGCTCGTCGCTGGCGAGCAGGCCCCGCAGGTGGAGCGCCTGGGCCATCGAATGCTTGTAGGCGGGCACCGGGGTGCGGAAGGCGAAGTCGCCGAGAGCCTGCAGCGCGTCGTCGAGTTCGTCGAACCGCGCGTCGCCAGCGGCCCACCAGGCGTCGCGGCGGGCGAAGGCCTCCGGCCACGCCGTCGAGAGGCCGAGCAGCCAGTCGCTGCCGTAGCGGACCATGTCGATGGCGAGGTCGTTGCCGGTGAAGACGTGAAACTCAGGCCGCAGCCGGTCGCGGAGGGCGAGCCGCTGCCACTCGAGCCGGCGGGAGAGCGACGAGTGCTTCGCACCGATGCAGTTGGGGATCGAGAGCAGATCGGCGTAGGCCTCGATCGAGAGCACGCGGCCGCTCGGCACGAAGACGGTCGACAGCTCGAAGCCGATGAACCGCTCGACGCGGTCCGCGAGCCGACGGATGCGGGCGATGAAGTCGGCATCGCTCCCCGCGGTGAGGCCGAACGACGGAAAGATCACGGGGATGCCGCCGGCCGCCGCGATCATCTCGAGCTGCCGGCCATACGCCGCCTCGTCGAACGCCGCGCGCCGTGCATCGACCACGCAGGCCCCCGCCACGAGCTCGCCGGAGCCGATCGTCTCGCGGGCGATCGAGAGCGCCTGCCGCCGGGTGGCATCGTCGATGAGCTGCACGTAGCCCGTGTCCATGTTGACGGCCGGGGCGATGCCGGCGGCATGCGTGCGGGCGACGTGGGCGGCGAACGCATCCCAGTCGATCGAGCGGTCGGAGCGGAAGGGGAGCAGGATCGCCGACATGCCGCGGATCGGGCGGCGCGGCCGCAGGAGCGCGGCGGGGTCGAGCGGAGAGGTGGTGGTCATGACAGGCCTTGCAACCGGTGCCGATGAATTGTGTAACCAGACAGTTACACAGGAGGTATGATGGCCGATCCGCGGCGGCCTGCCAACCCCGCGGATCACCGGAGGCCAACTCCCCATGCCCGCCACCCGCACCCGCAAAGCCACGCCCCGGCCCCGCAACCCCGTCCGCACGCGGAGCCGGCTGCTCGCGGCGGGCGTGAAGCTCTTCGCGGCCCGGGGCTATCACGGCGTCGCGGTGGACGAGATCGTGGCCGCCGCCCGCTGCAACAAGCGGATGCTCTACCACTACTTCGGCGACAAGGAGGGCCTGTATGTGGAGGTGCTGCGGACGGTGTATGCGCGGATGGAGGCCGCGGAGATGGCGCCCTTGCCGCCCGACGGCACGACCGAGCAGGCGATCCGCGCGGTGATCGCGCGGCACTTCGAGTTTCTGGCCGACAATCCCGACTTCGTGAAGCTCCTGCTCTGGGAAAACCTCAACGAAGGGCGGCTGCTCGCGAAGCACCCGGGGCTGCTCTCGAAGGCGCCGATCATCGAACGGCTGCGGGAGATTCTCGAACGCGGGCGGGAGCGGGGCGAACTCGCGGGCGACGGCGACGTGCGGCACCTACTCGTGCTCATGATGGGGATGTGTTTTATTTATTTTTCGAACCGGCACACGCTCCGGCAGGCCGTCGGCCTCGACGCCGACCGATCGCCGGTGCGCAGCCGCGGGCTGCGGATGGCGCAAGACGCGTTTCTCGCCGCGGTCGGGCTGCGGCGGCGTGGGTGATGGCACGCGGCACCCCACCGGCCCCCGCCGCGGGCGTTTGGGGGTAGTGGCACGGCGATGCGGCCCCCGCGGGCCTACCGCGCGGCGTATTCGTCGAGCAGCGACTCGATCCGCCCGAAAACGTCGGCCATCTGCTCGGCGTCGGGCAGGAGCGTGACGCGGAAGTGGTCGCGGTAGGGCACGTTGAAGCTCGACCCCGGGGCCACGAGCACATGCTTCCGCTCGAGGAGATCAAGCGCGAAGGCCTGGTCGTCGAAGGCGTTCACGCCGCCGGGCAGCCGGTCGGCATGCACCTTCACGAACGCATACATCGCCCCCTGCGGCGGCATGACGGAGAGATACTTGCTCTTGCGCACGGCATCGAGCACTGCGGCCCGCGTCGCATGCAGCCGGCCGCCGGGCTTCGTGAGATCGACGATCGATTGATAGCCGCCGAGCGCCGTCTGCACGGCATACTGCCCGGGCACGTTGGAGCAGAGCCGCAGGCTCGCCAAGAGCTCGACCGCCTGGATGTAATCGCGGGCATGCTCCCGCTCGCCGGAAAACACGAGCCAGCCGACGCGGAGACCGCAGGCGCGATAGACCTTGCTCAGGCCGCCGAACGTGAGGCACAGGAGCGAGCCGTCGAGGCTCGCCGCCGGCACGAACTCCGCGCCGTCGTAGAGCATCTCGTCGTAGATCTCGTCGGCGCACAAAACCAGGTGCCGCTGGCGGGCGATGTCGGCGAGGGCCGCGAGCGTCTGCCGCGGATAGACGGCGCCGGTGGGATTGTTGGGATTGATCACGACCAGCGCGCGGGTGCGCGGCGTGATCAACCGCTCCACCTCGACGGGGTCGGGCACGAAGCCCCGCTCGGGGCGGCACGGGTAGTGCACCGCCTTCGCGCCGTGGATCACGACACTCGCGGTCCAGAGCGGATAGTCGGGGCTCGGCACGAGCACCTCGTCGCCGGGGTTCAACAGCGCCCGCATGGCGAGCATGATCAGTTCGGACACGCCATTGCCGATGAAGACGTCGTCGGCGGTGATGTCCATCACGCCGCGGCTCTGCTGCTGCATCACCACGGCCTCGCGGGCCGGGAAGATGCCCTTCTGGTGAGAATAGGGATCGGCCTGGTGGAGGTTTTCGACGACGGCCACCCGCATCGAGCCCGGCATCCGAAACCCGAAGGCGCCGGGATTGCCGATGTTGAGCTTCACGATCTCGTGCCCCTCCCGCTCGAGCTGCTCCGCGCGGCGGGCCAGCGCCCCGCGAATCTCGTAGCGGACGTCGTGGAGGTGCTCGGAAGCGCGAAGGAGAGGCAGGCTCATGTCAGGCATCGGTTTGAGTGAAAAAGGTGTCAGGACTCTTTTCCGAACCTTCCCCAAAGACAACGGGTTCGTTTTGCCCGGAAAAGAGTCCTGACACCTTTTTCACTCAAGCATACCGACCGCCGGGCTTACCGAGAAAACCAAATCCTGCCCGGACGATGATGGCTCGCGGCATCCCAACTCGCTTCCGCGAGGGGCTTTTGGAGAGGAGGGGCGGGCCTACCCGAAATCGCTTCTATCGGCGATATTTTGCTCGACGTTCCCACGCCGTTTTCCCGAAGGACCGCCCCCATGCCCGAGAGTTCGCCGCAGCAGCGTTTTGAAGCCCTGAAGCTCACGCTTCCCCCCGCGCCCAAGCCGGTGGGCGTCTACAAGCCGGCCCTCATCGTCGGCCAGCATCTTTATGTGTCGGGCCACGGGCCGCTCCTCCCCGACAACACGCCCATGCGGGGCCGCGTGGGCCGCGACCTCGACGCCGACGGCGGCAAGAAGGCGGCCCGGCAGGTGGGCCTCACGATGCTCGCCACGCTGCTGGCCACGCTCGGCAGCCTCGACAAGGTGAAGCGGGTGATCAAGGTGCTCGGGATGGTGAATTGCACGAGCGACTTCGAAAAGCACCCCTACGTGATCAACGGCGCGAGCGAACTCTTCGCCGAGATCTGGGGCCCCGAAAACGGCATCGGCGTGCGGAGCGCCGTCGGGATGGGCTCGCTCCCCGACGACATTCCCGTCGAGATCGAAGCCCTCTTCGAGTTGGCCTGACCATGACGCGACCCGGCACGGACGAGATCTCGCAGGCCCTCGCGCGACGGCGGGCGCGGCGGCTCACGGCAATCCTCGCCACGGTCTAGCCCATGCTGCCGCTCGTCGTCATCGCCGTCGCGATCGCCGCCCTGGTGCTGCTCGTCGCGTGGGCGAAGGTGCATCCGTTCCTCGCGTTCATCCTCGTCTCGGCGGCCGCGGCCCTCGCGCTCGGCATGCCGCTGGCCGACGTGCCCGGGGCCGTGCGGAAGGGGATCGGCGACATCCTCGGGTCGCTGTCGATCGTGATCGTCTCCGGGGCGATGCTCGGCAAACTCGTGGTCGAGAGCGGCGCGGCCCAGCGGATCGCCGACACGCTCGTCAAGGCGTTCGGCGAGAAGCGGATGGCCTGGGCGATGGCCCTCACCGGCTTCATCGTCGGCATTCCGCTCTTCTATGGCGTGGGCTTCGTACTGCTCGTGCCGATCATCTTCGCCATGGTGGAGCGGTATCGGCTGCCACTGCTCGTGGTGGCGCTGCCGGCGCTCGCGGCCCTGAGCGTGGCCCACGGCCTCCTGCCGCCCCACCCGGCCCCGTCTTCGCGCGGTGGATGACGACGATTCCAGCGCGGCCGCTCGCTGCCGACGGTGATGAACACGTTCGCCGCCGCGATCGGCGACGTGGCCTCGATCCTGCTCGTCATCGGCGGCTCGGGCGCCTTCAAGCAGGTGCTCGTCGCCAGCGGCGTGAACAGCCGGATCGGCGAGGCGATGCAGGGGCTTCCACTCGATCCGCTCGTGCTCGCTTGGCTCGTGACGGTCGTGATCCGGGCCTGCGTCGGGGGGTGGGGATCCGCTTGCGGAGCAAGCGGTCTACGTGCAGAGGCGGAGGGTGTCTTCGAACGACCGGAGGCCGGCGGTGGCGCCGAGGCCCGTGACGCAACACGCCGCGGTGGCCGCGCCGAGCAGGCCGGCTTCGCGCACCGTCATGCCCCGCAGGATGCCCGCGAGCAGCCCGGCGAGGAAGGAATCCCCCGCGCCGGTCGTGTCGGCGACGGGGCCGGGCGCCGGGATGCAGGGAATGTCGAGAAACTCTCCCGGCTTCGCGCTGAGCACCGCTCCGCGGGTGCCGAGCTTCACGCCGACGAGCCCCGCGGCGCCATGCCCGCGGTAGCAGCCGATGATCTCGCGCGGATCGGTGAGCCCGGTCTGATGCACCGCTTCGTCGAGGCTCGGAACGTAATAGTCGATGTGGGGCAGGGCGGGAATGAGCTGCTCGATCGTGCCACCGCTGCCGCCGGTCTCCACGGCCACACGGCAGCCGGCGGCCTTGATCGCGGCGACCGCCTCGCCAAACACCGGTTCGAGCCCGGGCAGCAGGCCGAAATACCCGACGATCGCGATCCGGCTCCGGGCGAAGTGCGGCGCCTGCCGCTCGATGAAAGCGAGGTCGATCGCCTTGGGCGCGCCCACATGATGCGCGAAGCTCCGTTCGCCGCTCGGATCGATGAGAGCGGCCGTCGTGCTCGTGGCGAGCGTGGGATGCGTGACCAACGGCTGCGTGCAGATGCCCTCCGCCTCGAGCCGCGACCGCACGAGCCCGCCCCAGAGGTCGTTTCCGACGAGGCTCGACGCGGAGACCCGCATCCCCAGCCGCCGGAGCGCGACGCCCGTGTTGCAGACGATGCCGCCGGTCGTGGCCTCGATCGGATCGACGTGGAAGAGCCGGCCGCCCCCGACCGGCACCGACAGCGGCACGGGCCGCACGAGGATGTCGGCGACACAGGTTCCGCAGACGATGCAATCGATCGCGCGCGAGTCTTGGGCGTGGGCGTTCATGGGTTCCTACTGGGAAGGGGTTTTACGGCCGCGTTCGACGACGCGAAGCCGCGCCGGCGTGAGGCCGGTGTGACGATGGAGAAACGTGGTCATGTATTGCACCGAAGGAAAGCCGGCGCGGGCCGCGATCGACTTGAGCGGCAGATCGGTGTCGGCGATGAGCCGGCGCACGCCCGCCACCCGCAGACGGATGAATTCGTCGTGGATCGACCGGCCCATCACACCCCGAAACCGGCTTTCGAGCGTGGAGCGGGAGAGGCAGACCCCGTCGGCGAGGCCGTCGATGTCGGGCTTCTTCCAGGGGTTGGCCCGCAGCGTCTCGAGCGCCTTCAGCACCGCCTCGTCGGCCGTGGCCATCGTGTCGGTGGACGTGCGGGCGACGACGCCGATCGGCGGAACGACCGTCGCCCGCGGCACAGGCCCGGCCGGGCGCGGCCGGCCGGGCCTGTGCCGCGATGCCATCAGACGGTCGAGCGTGGCGGCCGCCTCGTGGCCGATTCGCCGCGCCGATTGATCGACGCTCGAGAGCGGTGGCACGGTGAGCTCGCAGATCATCTCGTCGTTGTCGACGCCGAGCACAGCCACGTCGTGGGGCACCCGCAGGCCGAGCGACCGGCAGGCCTCGAGCACGTGGCGGGCGCGGACGTCGTTGCACGCCATCAGGCCCACCGGCTTCGGCAGCTTCTCGATCCAGGCCATCAGTTCCCGCTGCAGGTCGGCCCAGCGCCGGGCGGTGGCATGACGGCCGGTGAACACGTGGCACGGCCGGCCCGCCGCCGCCGAGGCCGCCGCGAACGCCGCCGCCCGTTCCTCCGACCAGCCGCTCGTGGTCGTTCGCGGATAGCCGTAGAAGGCGAGCGCTTCGAAGCCGCAGCCGAGCAGATGCTCGGCGCCAAGCCGGCCGATCGCGGCGTTGTCGGTATAGAGGTAGGGGATGCCGGAGGCGGGATCGTGCCAGCCGTAGCCGCCGCCCACACCCACGATCGGGATCGTGAGCCCGCGGATCGCGGCGGCCACACGGCGGTCGTCGAAGTTGGCGATGATCCCGTGGCCGTGCCAGCGCTTGAGGTCGGGCAGCTTCTGCAGCGGGTCTTCCTCCACGTAGAGGCTCCAGCCGGGATGCTCCTTCACGTAGTGCGCAATGCCGCCGATGATGAGACGGTCGTAGGGGCGGGCCGCATCGAGGATCACGGCCACGAGCCGCGCCGCCGCGCCATTCTCCGCCTCCCTGCCGCCCATGACCTCACCTCATCGGCCGAGCAGGTGCTCCAGCACCGTCCGCTCGAGCGCCTCGTAATCCCGATTGGCGATGCACTCGGCGGCGATCTTCTCCGGGAACGTGCGGACCTTCTCGACGAGCTTCAGGAACACCGCCTTGCTCGTGGCGAGATGGGCCGTGGCCGTCTCGGCCTTCTGCGTGCGTTGCGCCTTCACGTCGAAGCCGACGAACGCGCCCGACGCCGCATACTTCGCCTGCTCGAGCACCCGCACCTGGTCGAAGGCACCCCGCAGGTTGGCCGCACCGAAGACCTTGTCTTGGTCGAACTTCAGGCCGTTTTGGTCGTTGAGGTGCACGCTCCAGAGCTTGCCCGCCGCCAGCGCGAAGCCCATCTCGTCGGAGGGATCGAGACCGGCGAGGATCGCGTGGGCGCTTTCGATGAGCACGCCCACGCGGGAGGGATCGGCCGCGCGGCTGCCGAGGGCGAGCGCATGGCCGATCGTGGGCAGAAACGCATGGTCGACCGGCTCGTTGGGCTTCGGCTCGATCGCGATCCGCACCTTCGGGCTCGCCGCGAGGATCGTGTTGACGGCGTCGAGCATCTGGGCCGAGGCGGTGATCGGATTCTTGCTCTCCCGCACCGACGTGCCCTCGCGGGCGGGCCACATCACGATCAGGTCGCAGCCCAGGGCGAGCGCCACGTCGACGGCCCGCTTCGACCGCTCGAGCGCCCACTTCCGCGCGTTGGGGCAGTTTGACGTGTAGCCCCCGTCGATACCGTGCTCATGCTCCCAGAGCCGGGGGGCGACGAACTCGGGCACGAGCCCCTTGTCGGCGAGCTTCCGCTTCATCGCCTCGGCCTCGGCGACGATCTTCGCCGGCGGCAGGTTTTCGAGATCGGGCACGGCGTCGTCGTCGTGAAACTGGATCCCCTCGAAGCCGAGCGTCACGGCGGCGTCGAGCACGTGGTCGAACGAGACCGGCGGACGCACCGGCGGGCCGAACGGATCCGCACCCCGGCCGATGTTCCAGGGACCAATCGAGAAACGATACGTGTCTGCCATCTGCCGGGCTCCCCAACGAGTGTGCGTGAGTGATGCGTAAAACCGAGCCGACAGACTACCGGGCCGCCGTTACGCCAAAGCATAAATCTTTTATGCTTTATGAAAAGTAGCCCGCTTGCTCCCCGTAGACCACTTCGTCCCGAAGTGGATCCAGATCCGCTTGCGGAGCAAGCGGTCTACGTTACGCGGTCGACAGCGGCCCCAGGGCGGCGTGGAGGATCTCCACCGGGTGGCTCGCGTGGCGGCCGGTGCCGTCCTTGATCTGGTGGCGGCAGCTCGTGCCGGGGGCTGCGAGGAGCGTGTCGGCGGCGGCCTGCCGCACCGCCGGAAAGAGCACGAGCTCCCCGATCTGCATCGAGAGGTCGAAGTGCTCGGCCTCGTAACCGAACGACCCCGCCATGCCGCAGCAGCCGCTGGGGATCACCTCGACGGTGTAGTTCGCCGGCAGCCCCAGCATCGCCACCGTCGGCGCGAGCGACGAGAGCGCCTTCTGATGGCAGTGGCCGTGGAGAAGCACCCGCCGGGAGGCGGTCGTAAACCGCTCGGGGCCGATCCGGCCGCGGTCGATCTCGCGGGCCAGGAATTCGTCGATGAGCAGCGTCCGCTTCGCGAGCGAGCGGGCCGAGTCGGCGAGCCAGTCGGGCACGATGTCGGGATACTCGTCGCGGAAGCCGAGGATCGCCGACGGCTCGATGCCCACCAGCGGCGCGTCGTCGGTGATCACCGGCGCGAGCCGCTCGACGTTGCGCACCGCCAGGTCGCGGGCCTCCCGCACGAGGCCCTTCGAAAACTGCGCCCGGCCGCTGTCAACGTGGGCGGGAATCACCACCTCGTAACCGAGCGCCTCGAGCAGTTCAACCGCCTTGATGCCGATCGGCGCGTCGAGCGTGTCGGTGAATTCGTCGCAAAAAAGATGCACGCGGCCAAGCGGGGCAGGGGGCCGCGGCCGGCCGTGCCGGTGGCGACGATACCAGCCGGCGAGCGTGGTGCCGGGCAGCTCGGGCAGCGACCGCCGCGTGGAGAATCCCATGCCGCGCTTCAGGAGCCACGAGATCCCCGGCGCCGTCACGGCGACGTTGTAGAGCCAGGGGGCGAGCCCCGCCCAGCGCATCGCCCCGGCCGAGCCGGCGACGAGCCGCGACCGCAGCGAGACGCCCTCGCGATCCTGCCGCTGCTGCTCCCACTCCGCCTTCAGCCGCGCCATGTCGACGTTCGACGGGCACTCGCTCTTGCAGGCCTTGCACGAGAGACAGAGATCCATCACCTCCGCGAGTTCCGGCCGGCTCCACGGATCGGCGATCGCGGGATCGGCGAGCGCCTGCCGGAGCACGTTCGCCCGCGCCCGCGTCGTGTGCTGCTCGTCGCGGGTGGCCATGTAGCTCGGGCACATCGTGCCGCCGATGAGGTGCGTCTTGCGGCATTGCCCCACGCCCGTGCACTTCTCTGCGGCGCGGAGAATGCCGCCTGTGTCGGCGAATCGAAACACGGTCTCGTGCCGCGGCTCGGCGGAAGTCGGCTCGATCCTCAGGCTCGTGTCCATCGGCGGCGAGCCGACGATCTTTCCGGGGTTGAAGATCCCCTGCGGGTCGAACGCCCGCTTCACCCGTTCGAAGACCGCGTAGCACTCGTCGCCCACCATCAGGCGGATGAACTCTCCCCGCAGCCGGCCGTCGCCGTGCTCGCCACTGAGCGAGCCGCGGTATTTCTTGACGAGCTTCGCCACGTCGGTGGCGACGTCGCGAAAC
>JBIIOM010000240.1:0-3941 GCA_044336925.1 Pirellulales bacterium | reverse complement strand
GGCCAAGCAGGAAGAAGTTCGATCCTTCGGGATCGGCGCGAAACGGCCCGTTTCGCACCCGCTTCCGGGTCGGCTGCTGGAGGCGCCGGGCAACCGGCGCCCTAGAGAAATGGTCACCGTCCTCTCCGTTCCTCGGAACGGCGGGACACAGAACCCGGCTTACAGGTCCGCTTCAGTCATCCGTCGCGAGGTCTGCCACCACGGCTAGAGCGCTTCCGACTTACGTGTGGCACCGGCTCGGGGGCGGCAAAAGTCTCGTCGCGTGGGCCGCGGCGGCCCAAAGCTCCTCGAGCTTTCGCCGACCCCCTCGCCTACCCCTCTTCGTTTGCCAGGTTGTCGCCACAGCTGCGCAAGATGTGGTCTAGCGTCTGGGGCGGGCGATTCGTCGCCAGGTCACGGCGGCCCCCCTCGTCGAGCATCTTGAGAAGCTTCGAGATGCAGAGGGTGTTGATGCTCACCCGCATCTCCTCGGCCTCTGCCTTCAGGGTTTCGTGGAGCGACCGGGGCATCCGGACGGTGACGACCCGCTGGGTCTCCCGCTCGGCCGGCCGGTCGCGTTGGCGGTTGCGCAGGTCGTCGAGCAGCTCCCGAATCCGGGCATATTCGGGGGAGCATTCGAAGCGGATCAGGTCGTCGGGCTCCGGAAACGTCCGACGGACCACCCCGTCGACGCCGAGCAACTCGCGGAAGAAGACGACCCATTCGGGGTCCATTGAATGGAGCCGCTCTGCCACCTGCAGCACCGCCTTGGCCCCATAGGCCGCTCCATTTGTCTTTTGGGTCGCCATCAATCAAAGCCCTTCCGTGTAATCCAAGGTGCCGGATGATCCAGGGTGCTGGACGTTCTCGCCCGCGGGGCCTCCGGTGGTCCCGCGTACGCCTTGATGATGTCGCTGCGGTCAAGCGACAGCATCAAGTGCTTGCAAATCAATGACTTGCGTCGCATGGCGAAGGGGCGACTTCTTTTTGTGCAGCGATGCCCGCAATGGAGGCAGGCCGCCGGCTGCTCAGAAAGCAGGCAGGTCCGGTAAGTCGCATTTACCAAATGTCCTGCCTGTAGGGGGCCTTTCAATCGGCTCGTCCCCGTAGACCGCCAAGTAGACCGCTTGCTCCGCAAGCGGATCCCCGATCCGCTTCGGGACGAAGCGGTCTACTTTGCCCAGCTTGCGTTGTTTTCGAGGTAGTCGACGACCTGGGCGGTGACATCCCGGCCGATCGCTCCCTCGAGGCCCCGCCAGCCCGGCACGGCATTCACTTCCAGGACCAGCAGCCTTCCGTCGGCGGCGGGCAGAAGGTCCACCCCGGCGATGGCGGCCCCGACCGCATCGGCCGCCCGCCGGGCGAGGGCGATCCATTCTTCCGGCGGCGTCCATGGTTCCGCCCTTGCGCCCCGGCTCACGTTGAGCCGCCAATCGTCTTCCGACACCCGCCGCATCGCCAAGGCTTCGTCGCCGATCAGGAGGATGCGGGCGTCCCAGCCCTGGTGTGGGACGAACTCCTGGAGATAGCAGGCCGCCGCCGGTCCGTTCGCCGCCGGAGTGGTCGCGCGCACCCGGGCGGCCTCGAGGGAGGGGGCCAGGTCGGCGGGGGTGGTGAGTCGTTCGATCCCGCGGCCCCGCGATCCGAAGAGCGGCTTCACGACCGCGTCTTGCCCGAGGGATTGCCAGGCCCGCTCGATGCCTGCGGCATCCTGGGCGACGATCGTCCTGGGCACGGCGATCCCCGCCTCCTGCATCCGCGCGAGCGAGAGATATTTGTCGATCGCCACCTCGAGCGCACGCGGGCTGTTCACGATGCGCGTGCCGTGTTGGGCGAGACGACCCAGCACGTCCATCCGGAAGATCACGTCCTCCAGGGCGCCGGTGGGCATGCCGCGCACGATGACGCAATCGGCCCGGCTGACGGCCTCGGGCCAAAAGCGTTCGCCGGCGGCTGCGTCGCTCCCGCCCACTTCCGCTGCGAGTTCGTTCCAACGCACCACGAAAGCCTCGTGGCCGCGGTCACGAATGGCGGTCGCGAGCCGGCCGAGATGCCAGCCCGTCGGCTCACCGAGGAGCGCCATCCGCAGCACGTCAGGCTCCCGTGGCGACCGATCCGGCCGGGGCTGCGAACGAGGCTCGCACGATCTCGGGCGCGAGGCCGCCGAAGCGGTGTCGCACGCCGGTGTCGAGATTGACGACTTCGACCGACGCCGGCGCGAAGAGCGCCGGATCGAGCGCGTAGAAATCGTGGCCGGCCCGCTCGAAGAGCTGGCAGAAGGGGGCGCCGTAGTCGGCGGAGGCCCGGCTGACCATCCGCGGGCCGATCGCGCGGATGCTCTCGTCGTCGCCGGTCATCTCGAGCGTGACCAGGCCCCCGTAGAGAATGGCGTCGTTCGTGCGGCCGATCGCGGTGAGATCGTCGCCGGGCACCGGGGCGAGCGGCGCGCGGCCGCTGCCGCGCCGGATGCGCCGCAGGTCGAAGTGGAGATCGTGCAGTTTGTGGAGCGCCGTCTCGAGCGATCGCGCGATCACCTGCAGCGTTCCCGCCGGGCTCGCCGTGCGGGCCACGAGCAGCACCAGCGCCGCAGGATCGATGCCGGCGTCGGCGGCGAGCTGCCGGCAGACGTCTTCCGGCGGCAGCTTCGAGGCCTCGAGCAGGCCGACCGCGACGCCCGCCCGCTCGCGCATGCCGATGTCGTCGTAGAGATCCTCGCGGCCGATGGCGGCGCGGATCGGGCCGCTCGCCATCGCGAAATACTTCCCGGCCGACACCTTCCAGCCGGCATACTGCGAGGCGAGGCAGGCGGCGAGTGGTTCGTCGCTCTCGACGGCGACGAGCGGCCACTCGCATCCCGGCCAGGCCGCGGCATAGCCCTCGCCGTGGCCGCCGGGCTCCTCCACCCACACGCGGCCGAGCCCCGCGAGCGCCGCCCGCGCGAGCGCCAGCCCCGCCTCGGAGCTGCCCGCGGCCTTCACGCCGCAGTCGACGACACGCGCCCCGCCGGTCAGGTGGACGACGACGCCCAAGCGGGTGGCGTCGGCGATCGTCCGCTCGGCGATTCCGAGCGCTGATTGATTGAGATTCATGGCGGAGCACCCCGGGTGGAGGACATAATGGTTTGGAATGGACGAGGCGGCAATCCCCGCCGCTGCCGTCCCCTCCGCAGAGCATTCCGCCCACGTAGCCAGGGTGCCACCGTGCCCAGCCTGACCGTTGAAAACTATGTGAAGACGATCTATCAGATCGTGTCGTCGCAGGAAGGCCGCGCCGCCACCACCGGGCAATTGGCGGCGGCGCTCGATGTCTCGCCCGGCACGGTGACGAGCATGCTCAAGACGCTCGATGCCGCCCGGCTCGCGACCCATCGCCCCTACGAGGGCGTGGCGCTCACGCGGGCCGGCCGCGTTTTGGCGCTGCGCATGATCCGCCGCCACCGCCTGATCGAGCTCTTCCTCCTGCGCACGCTCGACATGAGCTGGGACGAGGTGCACGACGAGGCGGAGCACATGGAGCACGCCGTGAGCGACCTGCTCGTGGACCGGATCGACGCCTTCCTCGGCCACCCCGACGTCGATCCCCACGGCGATCCGATCCCGCGCGGCGAGGGCGAATCGCTCCAGCCACCCAAGGAGGAGCCCGCCCGCTCGCTGGCCGAATGCGGCGATGGAACGTCGTTCCGCCTCACCCGCGTGCTCGATCAATCGGCGGGTTTTCTGCGCTACCTCACCGACACGGGCCTCGTGCTCGGCGCCGTCGGCGAGGTGGAGCGGAATCCCGACGGCGCGGGGCTGATGCGGGTGCGCGTGAGCAAGCGCGTGTTGTCGCTGGCGATCGAAGCGGCGGGAAAGCTCGTCGTCGCCGAGGCCTGACGGACTGGATCGCCTCGGTTCGCCCGAGCGTCAACGCGCCCAATCCGGCCCGGGGCTGCACATGCCCTCTCGGCGGACGTTCGCTACGGA
>JBIIOM010000239.1:0-3943 GCA_044336925.1 Pirellulales bacterium | reverse complement strand
CTGGGCGCCGAGGAGCTGGTCGAGCTGCTCGTAGGCGTCGGGGATCTTCGGCATCGCCCGCTTGAAGGCGGCGAGCAGCCGCTGCTGGAGCGCCGCGGCCGCCTCCGCCGGCACGTCGTCGGGAACGAGGTCGTCCATGAGCTCCGCTTCGACGACGCGAAAGACCTTCTTCGGGGGCAGTTCGCGGACGAGCCGCAGCCGGCGCACGCCCAACAGCAGCACGTTGTAGGTGCCCTCGGGGGTGCGCTGGTGCGTCGCCACGCGGCAGAGGCAGGCGGTCGATCGCAGCGTGGGCCGTCCCTCGTAGTGGTGCTCCCAGCCTGGGGCGAGCACGCCGAGGGCGATCAGACGGTCGTCTTCGATCGCCTCCTCGAGCATCGCCTTGTAGCGCGGCTCGAAGATGTGCAGCGCCTGCATGACGTGTGGAAACATCACCAGGTTCGGCAGCGGAAAGACCCGCGCCAGTCCGGAAAACTGGTCGGGGGAGAACGAGAGCGGTTCGTCGGCCATGGTCGTGTCCGCGGTTCGGTCCTTCGCGCCGGCCCGATTCAGGCCGGCGGCGGGTCGAGGTGGATTTCAGGCAGCAATTCGGGATCGAGCTCGATCGAAGGAAAGTCTTCGGTGCTGGCCGCCACTTCGGCGAGACAGGTGTCGAACGCCTTCAGGAAGGCGTCGATGTCGAGGCCGAGATGCCTGGGCGCATAGGGCTCGAGATAGCCGTGGACGCTCTTGTGCAGCTTGCGGGCTCCGCGGATGTTGCCGTTGCCGAAGTGGTAGAGCGCAACGGCCGCCTGAATGAGCCCCTGGTAGAACTTTCGCGAATCGCCGCGATACTCGGTCCAGAGCTCCTCCCAGATCTCGTGGCTCTCGTAATAATCGCACTCGTTGAATTTCTCGATGCCCGAGAGATAGAGCGGATCGTAGTCGGTCGGCGTTTCCATCCATGAATGGTATCACCTCGAGCAAATCGGCGGAGGGCGGCCCCCCCGGGATCCCGCGGCGGGAATCGAAGGCGGATCGGCTGAAACGGGCCGGGGCGATCGCCGCACGGCTCGAACGGGCCTATCCCGGGGCCGAGTGCTCGCTCGATTTCAAGAATCCGTTCCAGCTGCTCGTGGCGACGATCCTTTCGGCGCAGTGCACCGACAAGCGGGTGAACATGGTGACGGGCCCGCTGTTCGACCGCTGGCCGACGCCCGCGGCCCTGGCCGCCGCCCGCCCCCGCGATCTCGAGCAGGCGATCCACAGCACCGGCTTCTTTCGCGCCAAGGCAAAAAACATCCTCGGCTGCTGCCGGGCGCTCGTGGAGCGGCACGCGGGCGCGGTGCCCGACTCGCTCGCCGACCTCGTCAAACTGCCCGGCGTCGGCCGCAAGACGGCGAACGTCGTGCTCGGCACGG
This sequence comes from Pirellulales bacterium, assembly GCA_044336925.1. Lineage (GTDB taxonomy): Bacteria > Planctomycetota > Planctomycetia > Pirellulales > UBA1268 > RGVT01. Next base: position 2,543 of record JBIIOM010000239.1, on the reverse strand, counting down.
CATTCGGCCGGGCGGAGGGGGTCGTCGTCGACACGCACGTCGGCCGGATCTCCCGCCGGCTCGGGCTGACGCGGCACGCCGATGCCGTCCGGGCCGAACGCGATCTCGTCGCCGTGGTGCCGCGGGAGCATTGGATCGGCTACAGCCACCGGCTCATCGAGCACGGCCGGGCTGTCTGCACGGCCCGCTCGCCCACGTGCGACGGCTGCGTGCTCGCCGTTCTCTGCCCCCGGGTGGGCGTCGCGCCGCCGGCAAAACGCCCCCGCCCGAAAGCGTCCCGGGGAAAACGCCGTCGTCCCTGACAGCCCGGCGCCGAAACCGTACAATCGCCAGCCGCTCGTCCGACCGCCAGGCTCCAAGGGACCGTGCCATGATTCTCTCCGGCAACGAGATCAAGCAGCAGCTCGGCGGCAACATCGTCATCGAACCCTTCGACGACCGGAATCTCAATCCGAATAGCTACAACCTCTCCCTGCACGACGAACTGCTCGTCTACGAGGAGGTGGTGCTCGACATGCGGAAGAGCAACCGCGTGGAGCGGGTGCGGATTCCCGAGGAGGGGCTGGTGCTGACGCCCAACCAGCTCTACCTGGGCCGCACCGTGGAGCGGACCGAAACCCACAACCTCGTGCCGATGATCGAGGGCCGCAGTTCGATCGGCCGGCTCGGCCTGTTCGTCCATGTCACGGCGGGCTTCGGCGACGTCGGCTTCTGCGGCTACTGGACGCTCGAGATGTTCGCCGTGCAGCCGGTGAAGATCTATCCCGGCGTGTCGATCTGCCAGCTCTTCTTCCACCAGATCGCCGGCGACATCACCGAATACGCGAGCGACAAATACCAGCACAACCGCGACATCCAGCCGAGCATGCTCTTTCGCGAACTTGGCTCAGACGCGGAACAAAACCCGCAGCTGCACCTCGAATTCGGCGCGGATCGGCCCGGCCGGCGTGCATCCAGCGGCGCAGCGAGATAACCCCCGATGCTCCCGAAGCTGCTCGCCTGGATCGCCTTCGCGGCGGCCCTGCTCGCCTCGGTGCTCGCCGTCGCCGGCCTCTTCGGCGGTGAGGCGCTCGGCGAACTCGGCCCCCTGCTGATTCTCTGGGGCAGCATTCCGCTGCTCTGCGTGGCGATGCTCGTGGCCGTGGCGGTGCTCGTCATGGGCGCTTTCAAGTAGTCTTCCGGTCTTCCCTCCCATCCAAAAGAAAGGCTTTCTCGCGTGCTTCGAAGTCACACCTGTGGGGAACTGCGGCCATCGCATCTCGGCGAGAAGGTCACGCTCTGTGGCTGGGCGGATCGCGTCCGCGACCACAAGGGGGTGATCTTCATCGACCTGCGCGACCGCTGGGGCCGCACGCAGGTGGTGATCGGCCCCGGCAGCGCGGCCGAGGCGCTCGCCGCCGCCCGGCTCGTCCGCTCCGAGTGGGTGCTGCGGGTGCGCGGCACCGTCGGCGCACGGCCCGAAGGCACGACGAATCCGAAGCTCGCCACCGGCGCGATCGAGGTGGCCTGCGACTCGCTCGAGGTTCTCAACGAGGCCGAGACGCCCGTCTTCCAGCCCGGCGCGACCGAACTGCCCGGCGAGGAGGTGCGGCTCGCCCATCGCTGGCTCGACCTGCGGCGGCCGGCGATGCAGGAGAACATGTTTCTCCGCAGCCGGATCGTGAAGATCATGCGCGATCATTTCGACGAACTCGGCTTCATCGACGTCGAGACGCCGATGCTCGGCCGCAGCACCCCCGAGGGAGCCCGCGACTACCTCGTGCCGAGCCGGCTCGACCACGGCGCCTTCTTCGCCCTGCCGCAATCGCCGCAGCTCTACAAACAGCTCCTGATGATGGCGGGCTTCGACCGCTACGTGCAGGTGGCGAAGTGCTTCCGCGACGAAGACCTGCGGGCCGACCGCCAGCCGGAATTCACCCAGCTCGACGTGGAGATGTCGTTCGTCGAGGCCGACGACGTGATGGGCGTGATCGAGGGGCTCGTGAAGCGGACGGCCCGCGAGCTCCTGGGGCTCGACGTTTCGCTGCCGCTGCCGCGGCTCACCTGGGACGAATGCATGGAGCGGTTCGGCCACGATGCCCCCGACCTCCGCTATGGCCTCGAGATCACCGATCTCACGGCGGTCGCGGGGGAGAGCGACTTCCGCGTCTTCCGGGGGGCCGTGGAGAGCGGTGGTCGCGTCCGCGGCATCCGCGTGCCCGGGGCGGCCGCTCGATTTTCGCGCAAGGAGCTCGACGAGTTTACGGCGCTGGCCGTCGAGGCCGGGGCCAAGGGCCTGGTCTGGCTCAAGGTCGAGGAAAACGGCGAGTGGTCCGGCCCTGTGGCCAAGAACCTCGGCGGCATCGCCGCGGCGCTTCGCGAGAAGCTCGCCGCGGCCCCCGGCGATCTCGCGCTGATCGTGGCCGATTCGTTCGAGGTCTCCTGCAAGGCGCTCCACACGCTCCGCAAGCGGCTCGGCGCGGTGCTCGGGCTCTACGATCCCGATGCGATGCACTTCTCGTGGGTCGTCGACTTTCCGATGTTCGCCCACGACGCCGAGTCGG
>JBIIOM010000238.1:0-3949 GCA_044336925.1 Pirellulales bacterium | reverse complement strand
GCCGCCCCCCTTCACGTATTCGCTGCGAACGAGGTGGCCGGGACCCTTCGGGGCGACGAGCAGGATGTCGTGGCCCGCCGGCGGCTCGATCTGGCCAAAGTGGAAGTTGAAGCCGTGGCTGGCCATCAGCACGGCGCCCTTTTTGAGATTGGGCTTGATCGAAGCGCGATAGACGTCGGCGGCCAGTTCGTCGGGGAGCAGGATGTTGATCACGTCGGCCTGCTTCACGGCGTCTTCCACGCTCATCGGCGAGAAGCCGTGGCTCTTGGCGAGTTCGTAATTCGGGCCGCCCGGACGCTGGGCGACGATCACGTTCAGCCCGCTATCGCGCAGGTTTTGGGCCTGGGCGTGGCCCTGACTGCCGTAGCCGATGATGGCGATGGTCTTGCCGGCGAGGGCCTTGAGATCGGCGTCGGCGTCGTAATAAATCGTGGCTGGCACTCTTGCTTGCTCCCGTTTCGGTTGGTTTCAGTTCAGGTTTGTTGGTGGATCGTTCAGTCGCAGATTCGATCAGGCCAGGGATTCACCGGCCGGCTCGGCGCCGGCTGGCCTGGCGCCATCGGCGGCCTCGGTGAGCTCCCGCGTGGGCGGGCTCCCCCTGACCATCGCGATGCGGCCGGTGCGAACAAGCTCGAGGATGCCGCGGGGCCGCATCAGCTCGATGAAGCCCTCGATCTTCTTTTCGGTGCCGGAGATCTCGACGATCACGGCGTCGGCCGCCACGTCGACGATCCGGCCGCGGAAGATCTCCGCCAGTTCCTTCACTTCGGTGCGAGCGGGGCCCGCGGCAGCCGCCACCTTGATCAGCATCAGGTCGCGTTCGACGTAGTTTCGCGAACTGATGTCGTCGACGCGGACCACCGTGACGATCTTCTCGAGTTGCCGGCGGACCTGATCGAGCACGCGGTCGTCGCCGCGCAGCACGAAGGTCATCCGCGAAAAGCCGCGATCTTCGGTCTCGCCGACGGCGAGGCTGTCGATGTTGTAGCCGCGGGAGGCGAGCATGCCCGAAACGTGCGCCAGCACACCCGGGACATTTTGGACGGTGGCCGACAGGACGTGTCGCATGCGTGCGTTTCGGCAGTGGGTCTGCCGCGAAAAGGGCTCGGGAGGAGTTCTGGACGGGGAGCCCCGGAGTTTAGTTTGGGGCGTCTGGCCGATTCAAGCCTCCAGGCGGCGTTTCTGGCCGTTTTGGATGGCGGATGGGGGCGGGTTTGCCGCCTGTGGCGGGGATGCCGGCCGTGCGTTGACACGGACCGGAAAAAGCCGATAGTTTGCGGTGCTCTTTTGCCTCCGCCCCCCTTTCCCCATACGAGTGTCAACAAGCGTGTCGAACGTCCTCGCCCAAGAGTTGATCGAAGCCGGCGTGCACTTTGGCCACCGCGCGAGCCGGTGGAACCCGAAGATGAAGCCGTACATCCACGGCCGGCGCAACCTCATCCACATCATCGACGTCCGCGAGACGATCCGCGGCCTGCTCCGCGCCCGCAAATACCTCAAGCAGGTGGCCGCGTCCGGCAGCCTCGTGCTCTTCGTCGGCACGAAGCGGCAGGGCGCCGAGGCCGTCGCCCGCGAAGCCGCCCGCTGCGGCATGCCCTACGTCAGCGATCGCTGGCTCGGCGGCACCCTCACGAATTTCCGCACGATCCGCAATCGGCTCGCCCGCCTCGAAGAACTCGAGAAGCTGATGCCGTCGGAGGAATTCGGCGCGTATTCCAAGAAGATGCAGTCGTCGCTGCGTCGCGAATTCCGCAAGATGGAGCGGAATCTCGGCGGCATCCGCACGCTCTCGCGGCTGCCCGAGTGCCTCGTCGTGTTCGATCCCAAGAAGGAGAAGAACGCGGTCAACGAGGCCCGCAAGATGGGCATCACCACCGTGGCGCTCATCGACACCGACTGCGATCCCGACCTCGTGGATCTGCCGATCCCGGGCAACGACGACTCGATCCGTTCGATCGAGTTGGTCGCCGCCCGTCTGGCCGACGCCATCCTCGAGGGCAAGTCGCAGGTGGCGGCCGAGGCGCAGGTGAAGGCCGAAGGTGCCGACGCGGCCGGTGAAGCCGCGGCGAAGGCCGCTCCCAAGCCCCGGGCCACCGCCAAGAAGGCAGTGCCGAAGCCCCCGAAGGTCTGATCGATCGTCTTGCACTTCGCTCTAGATCGTCTTGCACTTCGCTCTAGATCGTCTTGCACTTCGTTGGCCTACGTTGCTCCACCCACGAAAGCCCGCAGCGCAAGCAAGGTCTATCCGTCCTCCACTCGAATCCGCGTCGCTCTCACCCGCCCCGCGAGAAACATCCCACCCCACCTCGCTCGCGCGTCGGGCTTCCGTGGGGGCGACCTTCAGGTCATTGTCGTTCATAAATCCGTTCGCGTTCTGAGGAGTGTCGATACATGGCAGAGATTACAGCAGCCGCAGTGATGGCCCTCCGCGAGAAGACGGGCCTGCCGATGATGGAGTGCAAGAAGGCGCTCGCCGAGTGCGGCGGCAACACGGACCAGGCCGTCGAATGGCTCCGCAAGCAGGGCGTGAAGACGCAGGCCCTGCGGGCCGATCGCGAGATGTCGACCGGCCGCCTGGCCGTCTACACCGATCCCGCGAAGGGCGTGGGCACGATGATCGAGCTGAAGTGCGAAAGCGCCCCGGTGGCCGGCAGCCCCGATTTCAAGGATCTCGTCAACGACATCGCCAAGACGCTCGCCCTGGGCCCCGGCGCGAAGACGCCCGCCGACCTGCTCGCCCAGAAGAGCCTGGCCCATCCCGAGAAGACGCTCGGTGAACTGAAGGACGACCTCTTCAACCGCATGCGCGAGGTCTTCGATCTCTCGCGCATCTGCCGGATCGACGCCCCCTGTGGCGGCTATGCCCACCACGACGGCTCGAAGGCCGCGCTCGTCGAGATCGCCGGCAAGACGACCGCCCCCGAGGCGGCCACGGCCGCCAAGGAGATCGCCATGCACGTGGTGGCGCTCGCCCCCCAGGCGCTCACGAAGGACGATCTCGATCCGGCGGCGGTGGCCAAGGAGCGGGAGATCCTCACCGAAGCCGCCCGCAGCGAGGGCAAGCCGGAAAACATCATCGCCAAGATGATCGAAGGCCGGCTGCGAAACTTCTTCAGCCAAAACGTGCTCCTCGAGCAGCCCTTCGTGAAGGACGACAAGCAGACGGTCGGCCAGTTCGCGAAGGCCGCCGGCTTCGAGGTCAAGCGCATGGAAAACTGGAAACTCGGCGGGTGACCGCGGCGGCTGTGAAAACCACCCCCTACGCCCGCGTGCTGCTCAAGCTCTCCGGCGAGAGTTTCGCGCGGGTCGGCGAGCGCGGCATCTCCATGGAGGAGGTGGTCCACGTCGCGCGGCAGATGGTGCAGGCCTCGGCCAGCGGCGTGCAACTGGCGATCGTCATCGGCGGCGGCAACATCCTCCGCGGCGCCTCGTTCATCGCCGGCAACTCCGGTGTGCAGGAGGCGACGGCCCACTACATGGGCATGCTCGCCACCGTGATCAACGGCCTCGCGCTGCAAGACGCGCTCGAGAGCCTCGGCGCCCAAACCCGGCTGATGACGGCGATCCGGATGGACGGCGTCGCCGAGCCCTACATCCGCCGCCGCGCCCGCCGGCACCTCGAAAAGGGGCGGATCGTGATCCTCGCCGCCGGCACCGGCAGCCCGTTCGTGACCACCGACACGGCCGCCGCCCAGCGGGCCCTCGAGCTCGATGCCGACATCCTCATGAAGGCCACGCGGGTCGATGGCGTCTTCTCCGACGATCCCGAGAAGAATCCCCACGCGATCCTCTACCGCGATCTCACCTACCAGCAGGTGCGCGAGCAAAACCTCCGGGTCATGGATGCGACCGCCATCTCGCAGTGCATGGAGCACGCGATGCCGATCCTCGTCTTCAACTACCGCAAGGAAGGCAACATCGAGCGGGCTTTCGCCGGCGACCGCATCGG
>JBIIOM010000237.1:0-3959 GCA_044336925.1 Pirellulales bacterium | reverse complement strand
CGAATCGCGACGGAGGCGGGCAGCCACTGCATCATCGCCTCGGGCCGCGACGATCGCGTGCTCGAAACGATCGTCGCCGGCGAGCCCGTCGGCACGCTCTTCGTCGGCCGCGGCGTGACGATGCCCGCCTGGAAGCGATGGCTGGGCTGGTCGGCCGACTCGCGCGGCAGGATCTTCGTCGATCCGGGCGCCCAACAGGCCGTGATCGCGCAGGGCCGCAGCCTGTTGGCGGCCGGCATCCGGCGGCTCGAAGGATCGTTCGCCACCGGCGACGTCGTCTCGCTCGCCGGTGAGGATGGCCGTGAATTCGCCCGCGGCCTTGTCAACTATCCCGAAGCCGACCTGCGTCGCATCGCCGGCCTGAAGACCGAACAGATCGCCGGCGAGCTCGGTTACTGCCCCTACGACGAGGTCGTCCATCGCGATAATCTGGCCGTGATCCGCCGCGACCAGGCCACCAACTGAACGGCCCTCCCGACCGCCTCGTCTCGCTCTCCCGACCGCAACGCCTCGCTCTCCCGACCGCAACGCCTCGCTCTCCCGACCGCAACGTCTCGCCATGCTGCAGGAATTCCTCATCGTTCTCGCGCTGATCCTCGCCAACGGATTTTTTTCCGGGGCGGAGATGGCGATCGTCGCCAGCCGCCGCGGCCGGCTGCGGCAGATGGCGGAGGCCGGCGACGAGGCGGCCCGCAAGGCGCTCGAACTCGCGTCGAGCCCCGACAAGTTTCTGCCCACGGTGCAGGTGGGGATCACGCTCGTCGGCACGCTGGCGGCGGCCTACGGCGGCAATCGGCTCGTGAGTGACATCGGCGCCTGGATCGCCGCGAATGCCCCTCCGGCCATCGCCGGGGCCGCGCAGCCGATCGCGCTGACCATCTTCGTGGCCGTGCTCTCCTTCCTCACGCTCCTGCTCGGCGAACTGGTGCCCAAGCGGCTGGCGCTGCGTCGGGCCGAGTCGTTCGCTCGACTCGTGGCGCCCGCGATGCAGGTCTTCGCGCGGATCGCGAAGCCGCTCGTCTGGGGCATGAGCACGGCCACCTCGGCGGTGCTCTTCCTGCTCGGCGCCCACAAGACCGACGAGCCGAGCGTGTCGGTCGACGACATCGAGCACCTGCTGGAGGCCGGGCGGGCCGAGGGGGTGCTCGAAGCGGTGGAGCAGGCCGTGGCCACGGAGGCCCTGCGGCTCGGCGAGCGATCGGTGCGCGACATCATGCGGCCGCGGATCGATCTCGACGCCCTCGACATCGACACGCCGTCGGGCGAGGTGCTCGGCGCGATCGCGATGGCCGGCTATTCGCGGCTGCCGGTCTACGAGGGTTCGCTCGACCACATTCTCGGCTACGTGTCGCTCAAGGACGTCTTGCGACACAACTGGATGGGCTGGCCGATCGAGCTCCGCAAGATCATGCACCGGGCGCTCTTCGTTCCCGAGACGATGCCGCTCGACCGGCTGCTCGAACTCTTCCAGAAGGAGAAAAACCAGCTCGCCATCGTGCTCGACGAATACGGCGGCACCGAGGGGCTCGTGACGCTCGAAGACGTGCTCGAGGAGTTGGTGGGCGAGATCCACGACGAGCATCGCCGCGAGCGGGTGACCGCCTTCACGCGGCGCGACGACGGCTCGTGGCTCGTGGATGGCGGCGCCACGGTGGAGGAGCTCGTCGAGACGTTCGAGTTGAAGCTCGACGCCCTGCCCCGCGACTATTCGACGGTCTCGGGCCTCGTGCTCGCCCAACTGGAGCGGATCCCCGCCGTGGGCGACAAGGCGCAGTGGCAGGGGCTCACGATCGAGGTCGTCGACATGGACGGCCGCCGCATCGACAAGCTCCTCGTCCGCCGGTAGGACAGGCTTCAGCCTGTCACAAATATCGACAGGCTGAAGCCTGTCCTACTCCTCGAGCGGACCGGCGCGGTCGAGGACGTCCTGCAGCACGAAGGGCTTCGGGAACTTCTCGTCGAGCTGGTCGAGCACCTTGCGATAGCGGCCGACCTGTTCGGCAAGATCTTCGGCGGTGAGATGGTCTTCCCGCAGCACGGGCGACGCGTCGAGCACCTCGCGCCAGGCGGCAAACGACTCCTCGAAGGCCTTCTTCGCCGTTTGGAGCCGCGCGTTTTCAAACTCCCGCTCCGCCCGCCAGGCCGCCTCGCGGGCCCGCAGTGCCGGCTCCGTCACCTCCATCTCGCAGGTGGCCCGCCAGAAGTCGAAGTTCACGATGTCGCGGTAGCGGTCGATGATGTCGGCCGTCTCCCGCGCCTCGACATACTGCCGCGCGAGCTCCTTGGCCTTGTCGCGGGCGTCGGCGGGCGCCTCGCGGGCCACCATCGGCCAGGTCACCTGCAGGGCCGCCTCGGCCTCGGCCGCCAGCTTTTGCTGCGTTTCGCTGCGGTCGATCGGCGGCGTGTCGAGAGCCTGCCTCTGCTCCGGCGTGAGCGCCGCCCGCTTCGCCTCCCCGGCGGCCTTGAATTGGCCCGGAAGCAGCGTCTCGATCTCGCCGGCCACCCGGTCGGCGCGGGCCAGCTCGGCCTCGCGCAGGCCGAGGCGAATCGGCACGTCCCAACTCGTCGGGATCTCACGGATCGAAAACCGCCGCATCTCGTCGCCGGCCAGTTTCCAGGCGTCGCGGGCGGCGTCGCCGAACACGCCGTCCTCCTCGAGTGCCCGCGCATAGTTGATCGCCGTCATCATCGGTTCGCTGTGGAAGATGAGCGCGGTGGTCTTGAGCGGCGCGCCGGAATCGGCGAGCTGCTGGGCGGCGAGATACTTTTCGCGGGCCACGAGCCAGTTGTCGCGCTCCGGCAGCGTGCGGCCGGGCCGGTCGCGTTCGTGGAAGTCGTCGTCGGCCTTGAAGAGCCGGCGATACTGTTTCTTCTCGTCGGCCCGCCCGATCTTCTGGCCGATGAACCAGCCCATGCGGCCAAGCAGCCGCGGCTCCCGCTGGTTGAGCATGATCCCCTGCCTGAGGAACTCGATGCCCTTCATCACCCAGGCGTAGCGATCGTGGTAGTCGTCGAACTCCACGGAGATGTTGTAGGAGAGATTGTGGGCCTGGAAGTCCCAGATCGAATAGAAATTCGGCTGCAGCTTCGTCATCTGCTCGAGCGCGGCGGAGAGATTCGTCCAGTCCTCCACCTTCTTGTAATGGTTCGCCCGGTCCCAGAGCAGCGTGACGGCGATGTTCTTGAGGCCGAGCGTGGCCAGCCGCATCGTCTCGCTCGTGGGATCGACCTCGCCGAGATTCGCCTGCGACAGGCCGAACTGGCTTCGCAGCCGGGCGAGGGTGCCGCCCGGGCTCGCGGAATCGGCCGGCTGGCTCAGCGCGGAGAGCGGCACGAGCAACACGGCGATCGCCACGAGCGCGAGCAGCGTCTCGCGACGCAGGCCGAGCCATGCCTTCTGGGAATCGGAGCCGGTCGTGCCGCGATCGTGGGTCATGCCGCCACCTCCCGTGCCCGCAGGCAAAACGCGCCGATGATGAAGAATGCCAGGAGGTAGCCGAGTGTCTCCAGGCCGTGCTCCGCGAGCAGGTCGAAGGGAATGTCGAATCCGCCGGCCAGGAAGTCCCCCGTGCCGAGCGCCGAGAGCGACGGGAAGAGGGATGCCCCGAGCCGCATCGGCGCGAGGAGAAACGTGTCGACCGTCTTCATGGCCGTCACCGCCGGAGAAGGATCGAGCTCGAGCGTGATGCTCATCTGCGTCACGATCCGGTAAAGCGACTCGATCGGCCCGCCGCCCGGCACGATCGAGGCATCGCCCGTGACCTGGCTCTCGAAGAGCCGCGTGATGAACTCGCGAAACTGCCCCACGAGCACGACGGAAAGCGTGGCCAGAAGCGCCACGGGGCCGGCGAGGAACGTGCTGAACATCACGCCGAGCGCCGTCGTGAGCAGCATCGAGAACCAGATTCCGAGACAACTCTTGAGATAGTTGAAGGCGAACGAGCCGTCGCCGGCCCGCA
>JBIIOM010000004.1:0-38652 GCA_044336925.1 Pirellulales bacterium | reverse complement strand
GCCGCTCGACTCCGTGACGATCACGATCGGCTTCGAGGACGCAGCCGTCACGATCGAGGCCGTCGTGCGGGCGACCGCCCGCACCGGCGTCGAAATGGAGGCGCTCGTGGCCGTGACGGCCGCGGGACTCGCGATCTACGACATGGCGAAGTCGATCGACCCGGCGATGACCCTCGACGCGGTGCAGCTCGAGGAAAAGACCGGCGGAGTGAGAGGGGATTACTCGAGGGCGCGGCGCGAGTCGGTGTAGCACCGGCTCGCGGGCGGCAGAAGTCTCCTCGCGAAGAAACTTTCTCCTTCCACGACCTACGGCGGTTCACTCCCCAGAAGGTCGAAAGTTCCTCATGCTCGTCGAGCTTCCGCCGACCCGCGAGCCTACCCATGCTGTAGGGCGAGCCGGGGGTTCGGGGGAAATCGAGGCGAGTTGACGTATCCTCGTCTCCGAAGCCGAGATTTTCACCGACCCCCCGGCGGGTTTTCGCCTCGACGGGAAAGACCTCGCTTACGTCCGTTCCTGAAGGTTCGTCTCGGCGAGGATCGGCTCCAGCTCATCGACGAAGTCGCGCACGTCCTGGAACTCGCGGTAGACGCTGGCGAACCGCACGTAGGCCACCTGGTCGATCGTGCGCAAAAGCTCCATCAGCCGCTCGCCGAGCACGCGGCTCGGCACTTCGCTCTCGTAGTTGCCATAGAGTTCCGCTTCGAGCGACGTCACCGCGCTCTCGATGTCTTCCTCGGTGACGGGCCGCTTCCAGCAGGCCTTGGCGAGCCCGCGCTTGATCTTGTCGCGATCGAAGGGCTCGCGGACGCCCCCCTTCTTCACCACGGAGAGGAGCTGCCGCTCCACCCGCTCGTAGGTCGTGAACCGTCGCCGGCAGGCGACGCATTCGCGGCGGCGACGGATGGACGTGCCGTCGTCTCCGGCGCGCGAGTCGATCACTCGGTCGTTGTCAGTGCGGCAGAAGGGGCAGCGCATGGTGGGCAGGCTCTCCGCGGTGGCAGGCATCCTACGAGCGGCCGCGGAAAACCGGCAAGTCGGCGTTACTCGGGCTGATCGGGCTCGGGCCGCGGCGGCTTCGCCGTGCTGGGGAGCTTCCAGTCGCGGCGTTGGCGGGAGCTCGGGATGTCCATCGCCTTGCGGTATTTGGTGATCGTGCGGCGGGCCACGGTGATCCCGCGTTTGGCGAGCTCCTCCATCAGGTCGTCGTCGCTGTAGGGATCGTCCTTCGGCTCTCCGTCGATGATCTCCTGCAGCTTGACCCGCACGGCATCCCAGGCCACCTCCTCGCCGTCGGCGCTCGTCGTGCCGCCCACGAAGAACCTCCGCAGCGGATAGAGCCCGCGCGGCGTCTGCAGCCACTTGTCGTCGACGGCCCGGCTCACGGTGGTGACGTGCATGCCGATCCGGTCGGCGATCTGCTGCATCTTGAGGGGCTCGATCGCTTCCGGCCCGTCGGTCAAAAACCGTGTCTGGTGGTCGACGATCGCCTGCGCGGTCTTCAGCAGCGTGCTCCGCCGCTGCTCGATCGCCTCGATGAGCCACTGCGCCGAGTTGATCTTCCGCTTGATGTATTCCCGCGTGTTCGGATCCGTGTCCGGCGACAGGAGCATTTGCCTGTAGATGGGGCTGATGCGGAGGTTCGGGAGATCCACCTCCTCGAGCCGCGCCTTCCAGGTTCCGTCGGCCTGCTGTTCGACGTAGACGTCCGGCTTCACCCGCGGCACGACGGGCGTGATGAACATCGCCCCGGGCTTCGGATGCAGCGAGTGCAATCGCTCCCGCAGCCGCTCGATCTCGGCGATCGAGAAGCCGGTCTTCTTTTCGATCAGCGGCAGGCGATTGCCGGCGAGGTCTTCGAGGTGGTCGCTCACGAGCCGCCGCAATTGCCGCGAGCCCGGCATGTCGGGGCGAATCTGCAAGAGCAGGCATTCCTTCAGGTCGCGGGCGGCCACGCCGGCCGGCTCCATCCCCTGCACCACCTTGAGCGCCTTCTCGAGCAGCGCGAGCTGATCCTTGGGGCCGTCGGGGTCGACGAGTTCCTCGAGCGGCATCGGCAGATAGCCGTTGGCGTCGAGATTGTGGATCACCTTGTCGGCCGCCTGCCGCTCGGCGTCGGTGAGGTCGTAGTTGGAAAGCTGCTCGTGCAGGTGATGGAAGAGCGTCTCGGGCCGCTCCTGCATGTTGGCCATCGCGTCGAGGTAGCGATCGGAGGCCTCGTCGATCCGCCCGGCCGACGGCCGGCTGCGGTCGTCGTCGGAATCGGGGTATTCGCTGGCCCAGTCGTACGACCGCTCGAAATCGGCCTGGTTGGCATGCTCCTGGTCCACCACGAGCGGCTTCTCGTCGAGCGTGCGTTCGATGGCCGCGGGGGCGGCCTCCGCCACCGGGGCGCCCGGCTCGCCGCCGGCCTGCTCCCCCTCGGCCTCCTCCACCTCGAGCGTCTCGTTGTTTTGGATCTCCTGCTCGATCCGCTCCTCGAGGGCGAGCTGCGGCAGCTGCAGGATCTCCATCGACTGGATCATGCGCGGCGCGAGCATCTGCTTCTGCGCCATCCGCATATCCTGGCCGAACGACATCCGCATCGCTGGGGTTCCTCCGCGCCCGTGAAGGCTCCTGCCGTTCTTCGGACGCCTTCAAGGATACCGTGTCGCCGGGATTCCGTTCACATCCGCTGGCGGCCGGAAAAAGCGTCGGCGAGCATCTCCCGGTTGGCCTGCTCCAGCGACGCGCCCACGGTGAGGCCGCGGGCCAGCCGGGTGATCGTGACGGGCAGGCCGGCCAGCCGCGACGAGACCTCCAGCGCCGTGGCATCCCCCTCGACATTCGGCGTGGTGCCCATGATGACCTCGCGGATGCCCCCCGCCTTCACGCGTTCGACGAGCCGCGGGAGCGTGAGCTTCTCCGGGCCCACACCATCCAAGGGCGCGATCCGGCCGCCGAGCACGTGATAGAGGCCGCGGTAGTTGCCCGCCTGCTCGAGCGCGAGCAGATCGCGCACCTGCTCGACCACGCAGAGAACCGAGCGATCGCGGCGGCTGTCGAGGCAGATCTCGCATTCATCCTGCTCGGCGAGGTTGAAGCAGGTCTTGCAGGGATGAAGCTTCTCCTTGACGGCGCGGATCGCATCGGCGAAGGCGAGCGCCTCCTGATTCGGCATCCGCAGCACGTGGTAAGCCAGCCGCTCGGCCGACTTGCGGCCGATCCCGGGCAGGTCTGCGAAATAGTCGACGAGCCGGGCGATCGCCCCGCGGGTTTCAGCCATCCATGCCTCCCAGGGAGCCTGACGCGGCCTCTTCACCGGCCGCGGCATCGTCATCGGCCGCGACGGATGCCGCGGGAACGGCCGTCGTCTCCTGCGGTCGCGGCGGCTCCACCTTCCGCACCGCGGCGTCGAAGAGCGTGCGGGCGTGGGTCACGAGCGGGTGATCCATCACCTCCCGCAGGAGCGCCGCCTGCGAGTGGACGGGGCGGGGCCGCTCCGCGGCCGCGGGCTCGCCCGCCACGCCGTTGCCGAGTGCGGCGGCGGCCGGCGCCGGGGCCACAGCCTCCACCACGATCGTGTGCTTGAGCGGCCGGCCGGCGATCTCGCTGAGCACCCGCGCCAGACTGGCCACCACCTCCGGCCGCTTGAGAAACGAGACGGCGGTCGTCGCGTCGCCGGGCAGCGCCACCTCGAGCAGTTCGTCGCGCCAAGACGCCCGCGAAGCCATCGCGGCGAAGTCGGCCACGAGACCGCCCACCGCTTCCCCCGCCTGGAGCCAGGCGGCATGGGCATCGGCCGGGAGCTTTGCGTCAGCCGACGGGGCGGCGGCCACGGCCGTCGGCGTCAGGTCGGTCGTTTTTTTTTCGCGCTCGGGCGCCGGCGGTGGCGGCACTGGCACTGGCACTGGCACTGGCACTGGCACTGACGGTGGTGGCGGCGGTGGCGACGCCGCGGGCAGTCGCCGCGCGGCAACCGGCGCCGGGGCCGCCTTCTCGTCGGGCGCCGCCTGCGCGAGCGCCACGAGGTTGTCGAGGTCTTCGAGCTTCGCCAGCCGCACGACGGCCATTTCCGCGAGCACGGCGGCATGACCGCTCGTCCGCATCCGCGCGAGCGCGTGGTCGATGATCTGCAGCATCGCGAGCAGTGTTTCGGTGCCGAGCGTGCGGCCGATCGCGGCGAGGTCGACGCCGAGGCCCTGCCCCTGCAGGAGCGACTCCGGCCCGCAGCCGACGCTCGCCAGCAGCGCGTCGCGCAGGGCCGCGATCACTTGCTCGAGCACGCCGCCGGGATCGGCGCCGCCCGCGAGGGCCGCATCGAGCGCCTCGATCGCCCCGCGTGGATCGTGCGCCGCGATCGCCGCGACGAGCGCGCCCACCTTCTCCTCGCGGCCCGTGCCGATCACGGCATGAACCTCGTCGACGCCGATCGGCCCGGTCGCCGACCCGAGCAATTGCTCGAGGAGCGACTGGCTGTCGCGCATGCTCCCCGCCGCCCGTCGGGCGATCAGATCGAGGGCGTCCTGCGCCACGCTCGCCCCTTCGGCCTCGACGATCTGGGCGAGCCGGCGGGCGATCGCCGGCGGATCGACCGTCTGAAAGTCGAACCGCTGGCAGCGGGAGAGGATCGTGATCGGCAGTTTTTCAGGTTCGGTCGTGCAGAGCACGAACTTCACGTGCGCGGGGGGCTCCTCGAGCGTCTTCAAGAGCGCGTTGAAGGCCTCGCGAGTGAGCATGTGCACTTCGTCGATGATGTAGACCTTGAAGCGGCCCCGGGCGGGCCGCACGGCCACGTTCTGCCGCAGCTGCCGGATCTCGTCGACGCCGCGGTTGCTCGCGGCGTCGATCTCGACGACGTCCACATCCTGCCCCGACGAGATCGCGCGGCACGATTCGCAGGCGTTGCAAGGTTCGGCGGCCGGCCCCTGCTCGCACTCGAGCGCCTTGGCGTAGATCCGCGCGGCGCTGGTCTTGCCCACGCCGCGGGCGCCGGTGAAGAGGTAGGCGTGGCCGATCCGCCCGGTCTCGATCGCCCCGGAGAGCCCGCGGGCCACGTGCTCCTGCCCCACGAGCTCGTCGAACCGCTGCGGGCGGTAGCGGCGGGCGACGACTTGGTAGGCGGCCGGCTCAGCCATGGCGATTCCGGAGGACGGCGAGAGCGGCCGGATGCCGATGAGAGGCCCACCGCACAAAGAGACGACTGCTTATGGCTGCTGCGGTTAGGCCCTGACCAGGTTCACAGGTCCCCATCGCAGGGGCCTCTCATCGGCACCCGCACCGACACTGTTTTGTACGCCCCGGGTGCCATGCGGTCAAAGGCTGCTACATTTCCCGCCATGGCTTCCCCGATGATGCAGCAATTCGAGGCGGCGAAGGCCCGGTGCCCGGGGGCGCTCGTCCTCTTTCGCATGGGCGACTTCTACGAGCTCTTCGGCGACGACGCCCGCGAGGCGGCCACGCTCCTCGACCTCACGCTCACCAGCCGCGACAAGGGGCCCGACGCCATGCCGATGGCCGGCTTTCCGCATCACCAGCTCGACGTGCAATTGGTGAAGCTCGTGGCCGCAGGCCGCCGCGTCGCCATCTGCGAACAAATCGACGGGCCAGTTTCGTCAGATGGAAAATCGGGCCGTGGTCTGTTGCGCCGCGAGGTGACGCGGATCGTCACGCCCGGCATCGTCGCCGATGAATCGCTGCTCGATCCCGCCCGCCGCAACCACCTCGTGGCCGTCCTGCCGCTGGCCGTCGCCTCCCGCGAGGCCGACGAGGTTCGCGCGGGCCTCGCCTGGATCGACGTGGCCGCGGGGCGGTTCGAGTGCGCCGTGGTTCCGCGCGACGACGTGGCCGACCACCTGCTCCGCCTCGATCCCACCGAGGTGCTCTGCGCGGAGAAGGATCGCGAAGGCGTCGACGAGATCGTCCGCGCGACGGGCGGCCGTCGCGCCGTCACCGGCCGGCCCGACTGGTGGTTCGACGAGGTGACCGCGCGGGCGGCCGTGGCGAAGGCCCTCGGCGGCACGCGGCTCGAGGGGCTCGGCTTCGATCTGCCCGCCGATCTGCCCGGCGTGCTCGCGGCGGGGGGCATCGTGGCCTACCTCGAGGAGAACGAGCCCTCGGCGATCGCCCGCATCGACGCCATCGCCGCCTGGCGGCCCGGCCACCGGATGGAGATCGACGAGGCCACGCGGCGGAGCCTCGAGCTCGTGCGCGGCGTCGCCTCCGGCAGCCGCGAGGGCTCGCTCGCCGGCGTGCTCGACCGCACGAAGACGCCGATGGCCGCGCGGCTGCTCGTGGAATGGCTTTCGGCGCCCCTGGTCGAGAAGCCGCGGATCGACGAACGGCTCGATGCGGTGGAAGCGCTCGTCGGCGATGAATCGCTCGCCCGCCGGCTCGCCACCACGCTCACCGGCGTGGGCGACCTCGAACGGCTCACGAGCCGCGTCGTCTCCGGCCGCGCCGGGCCGCGCGATCTCGAACGGATCGGCCGCGCGATGGCGGTGCTGCCCGAGCTCGTGGGGGCGCTCGGCCCGTGTGGCGGCCTGCTCGCCGACCTGCGCGACTCGCTCGATCCCTGCGACGATCTCTCGGGTCGCATCGGCGCGACGCTCCGGGAGGGCTGCCCCGTGTTCGCCCGCGACGGCGGCTTCATTCGCCCCGGGTTCGACGCCCGCCACGACGAGCTCGTGGAGATGGCCTCGGGGGGCAAGGCCTGGATCGCCGAGTATCAGGCCCGCGAGATCGAGCGGACGGGCATCCCCACGCTCAAGGTCGGCTTCAACCGGGTGTTCGGCTTCTTCCTCGAGGTGAGCCGCACGCAGGCGGCGAAGGTGCCGGCCGAATACATCCGCAAGCAGACGGTGAAAAACGCCGAACGCTACACCACGCCCGAGCTCGACGAACGTCAGCGGCAGGTGCTCGGCGCCGAGGACGAGGCGACCCGCCGCGAGATCGAGCTGCTCGAAGCGCTGCGGCTCTTCGTCGCCGAGCATCGCGTGCGGCTCGACCGGGCCACGGCGGTGCTCGCCGAGATCGACGTGCTCGTGGCGCTCGCCGACGTGGCGCGGAGCCGCGGCTGGGTGCGGCCCGAAATCACGGAGGGCACGGAACTCTCGATCGAGGCCGGCCGCCATCCCGTGCTCGAGGAACTCCTGCCGCCGGGCACGCTCGTGGCCAACGACCTCGCCCTCGCGGGCCGCGCACGCGGCGCGGCGGGCACCCGCTCCCCCGCGATCCTGCTCGTCACCGGCCCCAACATGGGAGGCAAGAGCACGTTCATCCGGCAGGCCGCGCTCGTCGCCGTGCTCGCGCAGACCGGGAGCTTCGTGCCGGCGAAGCGGGCCGTCGTGGGGATCGTCGACCGGCTCTTCGCACGGATCGGCGCGGGCGACGATCTCGCCCGCGGCGCGAGCACGTTTCTCGTCGAGATGGCGCAGACGGCGCGGATCCTGAACCGGGCCACGCCGCGGAGCCTCGTGATCCTCGACGAGGTCGGCCGCGGCACGAGCACCTACGACGGCCTGGCGATCGCGCAGGCCGTGGTCGAGCACCTGCAGGCGGGGCCCGGCTGCCGCACGCTCTTCGCCACGCATTACCTCCAGCTGGCCGCGCTCGAGAAGCTGCCGGGCGTGGCCAACGTGCAGGTGCTCGTGCAGCAGCACCGCGACCAGCTCGTGTTTCTTCACCGCGTGGCCGAAGGCGCCGCCGACAAGAGCTGGGGCGTGCACGTGGCAAGGCTGGCGGGCGTTCCCGGTGGCGTGATCGAGCGGGCCCGCGACCTGCTGCTCGAATTCGAAGCGGGCACGTCCCACACACCGTCTAAGCCGCGCAAGAAGGCCGAACCCGCCGACCAGCTCCCACTCTTCGAGTAGGGCAGGCTTCAGCCTGCCTCAAGCACGACAGGCTGAAGCCTGTCCTACTCACCCGCACTGGTTCATCTTGTCGCGGGGCGTGCCGGCGGCGACGAGCTCCGGCTCCGGCTTGCCGAACTGCACGAAGGCCACGTCGGGCTCCACCGTCACGGCGATGCTCTTGTAGGCGGGCGTGCGCGAGAGCGGATCGGCCGACTTCGGCACGAGCACGTTGCTCTCGGGGTAATACATCGCCACGTTGCCCGGCCGGATCTGGTCGAAGGCGGAGACCACTTGGTTGCGCATCGTGCCGGCCGAGCTCGTGATCCGGCAGCGGCCGCCGGCGGTGAGGCCGAGCCGCTTCACGTCGTCGGGGTGCATGAGCACGATGTCGCGCCGCGTCTGGTTGCGATAGAGATCCTCCTCCTCGTAGACGACGGTGTTGAACTGCCCTTCGCTGCGAATCGTCATCAGTTGCAATCCGGTCGGCGCGGGGGGCAGATCGTGCACGAAGAGGTGGGCCTTGCCGTCTTCGGTCGGAAACCGGGGCCGGTCGATCGCCCGGCCGGGGATGGAGAATTCCTTCTTCGTCTTGTCGATGTCGGCGATCTGCTCGAGCCCCGGCACGATCTTCGCGATCGCCTGCCGGATCGTGCTCGTGTGGCTCATGGCCTGCCAGTCGATCGGCGTCTGCCGGCCGCTCTCCGCGCCGCCCAGCACCCGCTGGGCGAGATCGGCGATGATCTCCACCTCGCTCCGGGGGCCGACGTGCCGCGGCGTGCCGCCGTCGGAAAGCCGGACGTAGCTGAACATGCTCTCCTGCGTGGAGGGCTCCGGCTCCTCGTCGCGGGCGAGCACCGGCAGGATGATCGTCTCTTCGGCTCCGAGGCCGCCGGCGTGGCCGGTGTTCAGCGACGTGCTCATGTAGACCACCGTGTCGATCTTGCCCATCGCCCGCTTGGCGTAGGCGGCGTCGGGGCTCGCGCCCCAGAGGTTGCCGCCGAGGCACATCGCAAACCGCATCCGGCCTTCGTCGGCCGCGTCGAGGCATTCGAGCGTGTCGTAGCCCTTGGTGGTGGGCAGGCCGACACCGAAGTGGTTTTGCAGCCGATTGAAGACGGCGTCCTTGAGTTTCGGTGTGACGCCCACGGTGCCCATCCCTTGGATGTTGGAATGGCCGCGGATCGGCTGCAGGCCGGCGCCGGGCCGGCCCACCATGCCGCGGGCGAGCGCCAAGGCCGCGATGGCCTGCACCGTGGCGGCGCCGTGGAGGTGGTGCGTCACGCCCATCGTCCAGGCGAAGACGGCCCGCTGGCTGCGGGCATACTGGCCGGCGATGTCGTCGATCTGTTCCCGCGACACGCCCGACTTCTCCACGATCTCGTCCCAGGAGAGCGCGTCGAGCCTGGCGGCGAGCTCGGGCCAGCCGACCGTGTTGGCCGCGAGGAAGGCCTCGTCGCAGGCGCCTGTTTCGCGGATCCGCTTGAGCAGGCCATACACGAGCGCCAGATCGCCCCCCACGTGGGGCTGCACGTAGGTGCTCGCGATCTCGGCGCCGAAGAGGAGCGCCCAGGCATCGCTCGGCACCGAGAAATTCAAGAGGCCCGTCTCGACGATCGGATTGACGACCACCACCTTCCCGCCGCGGCGGCGAACCATCATGAGCGTCCGCATCATCCGCGGATGATTGCTCGCCGGGTTGCCGCCGATGAGCATGACGAAGTCGGAGTTTTCCATGTCGTCGAGCTTCACGGTGCCCGCGCCGGTGCCCACCACGCTCGCCAGCCCCACGCCGCTAGCCTGGTGGCAGTAGTAGGAGCAA
The DNA here is from genome assembly GCA_044336925.1 of Pirellulales bacterium. GTDB lineage: Bacteria > Planctomycetota > Planctomycetia > Pirellulales > UBA1268 > RGVT01. Next base: position 29,003 of record JBIIOM010000004.1, on the reverse strand, counting down.
TTGTTGACGTGGTTCGTGCCGTAGATCCGGGCGAAGAGCTGGAGCAGGAAGCCGGCCTCGTTGCTGGAGCGGCCGCTGAAGTACCAGAAGGTCTCGTTCGGGGCGCTGCGGAGAAGCTTGGTGGCGATTCGGTCCATCGCGTCGGCCCAACTGATCGGCTTGTAGTGCTGTGAACCCTTCTCGAGCACCACCGGCTGCACGAGCCGGCCCGAGTGCTCCATCTGATAGGGCGTGAAGGCCTGCAGCTGCGGGATCGAGTAGGTCTCGAAGAACGTCGGCTTCACGGCCCCCTGCATGTCGGCGACCATCGCCTGGAACGACTTCTTGCAGACTTCGGGGAAATGGCCGGCCTCGTTCACCATGCCGCCCGCCTGGCCGCCCATGCCGAGGGCGCAGGTCTTGCAGGCGTTCTTCGACCGCATGGCCTTCCAGAACTTCCAGAGGCCGCCCGCCTCACGGGACTTCTTCAACGTGTACATGACGGCCCGAAAGCCGCCGCCGGTCGTCACCCTGCCGAAAAACCGTCCCATTCCAGCCGCTCCGATCCAAAGCCAAGACCGTTCGCCAGTTGTTTGCGTCCGAAATGGTACCTGCGTTAGGCTCAAGGTCTCAAGTTGATCGAACTGTCCTCCAGGAGAGCAAGCGATGCGTGCAGCATGTGTGATGGCGGTGGCCTTGGTGTGTGGCATGGCGGTCGTCGCGTCGGCCGAAATGACGAGCGGCCCGCAGGTGGGCGATTCCGTCGGCGCCTTCACGGTGACGAAGGTCGCCGGCAATCCCGACGACGGCTTCCCGGTCGGCCGCTCCGGCTGCTACCGCTGCAAGACGGGCTCGAAGCCCGTGGTGATGGTCTTCGCCCGCACCGGCGACGAGAAGCTCGCCAAGCTGCTCAAGAAGATCGAGGAAGAGGTCGAGGAGCATGCCGACGACAAGCTGATGGGCTTCGTCAACATGATCGGCGCCGATGCCGAGAGCCTGAAGAAGGCGGCCGAAGACTTCGCGACGAAGCACGGGATCAGCCGGCTCGCCTTCGTGGTGCCGGAGGATGCCGAGAACGGCCCGCCCGACTTCAAGATCACCCCCGATGCCGATCTCACGGTCGTCTGCTACAAGGAGGGGAAGGTGAAGGCCAACCATGCGTTCGCCAAGGGCGGCCTCACCGACGAAAAGATCGACGCCGTCGTCGAGGCTTCGTGCAGCCTGGTCGAGTAACCCGGCATCCCACACCGAGTCAGCCAGCGGCCCGGGGCCTCCCGCCCCGGGCCGTTTGCTTTTCCCGAACCCCAAGCCGCCATGCTCGCCTTCCTGCGTCTCCTTCCGGCCCGGCTCTGGCGGCTCGTGATCACGCCCTACGAGCCCGACCCGCGGTTCGACGCCCATCTCGCGCGGGCCCTCTCGCAGGAACACCCGCAGGCGCGGGCCACGGTGGCCGTGCTTGCCGCCGACGAGAGCCGGCGGCTCTTCGGCGTCGATCTCGCGCGGCGCGGCATCCAGCCGGTGTTCGTGCGGATCGAAAACCGCGGCACCGAGAGCGTGCGGCTGCAGCCGGTGAACATCGATCCGAAGTATTTCACGCCGCTCGAGGCCGCGGCCGTGAACCACTTCTCGATCGGCCGGCGGCTCTCGGCCTTCGGTGCGATGGGCTGGGTGTTCGTGCCGCTCTTGGCGCTCGTTCCGCTCAAGCTCGTCACGGCCTACCTCGCCAACGGGCGCATGGATGAATTCTTTCGCGCCCGGGGGTTTCCGTTGGCTTCGATCCCGCCCGGCGGCGCCGCGGAGGGCTTCGTCTTCACGACGCTCGACCTCGGCACGAAGTCGGTGCACGTGCGGCTGGGCCGCGCCGGTGGCCTGCGGCAGGCGTTTGGCCGGCTCCTCCACCCGGCCGCCGCGTCGACCACACCGCCGCCGACCGACGGCATCGAGTTTGTCTTCACGGTGCCGGTGCCGGGCATCACCGCCGACTACGTCGACCGCGATTTCGACACGATCCGCCCCCCATCGACGGTCGAGGCGTGCGATCTCGACACGCTCGTCGCGCGGCTGGAGGCGCTGCCGGCGGCGACGACCAACACCGGCGGCACGCGGCAGGGCGACCCGGTGAACCTCGTCGTGATCGGCGAATTCGAGACGCTGCTCGGCGCCTTCGCCGCCCGCTGGGACGAGAGCGAGACGATCACGCTGGCCACCTGCTGGAAGACGGTGCGGGCCTTCCTGCTCGGCACGAACTACCGCTATTCGCCGGTCAGCCCCCTGCACCTCTTCGGCCGCGATCAAGACATCGCCCTGCAGCGCACGCGGCACTCGATCAACGAACGGCTCCACCTGCGGCTGTGGCTGACGCCGCTCACGTTCGAGGGCCGGCCCGTCTGGGCGGGCCAGGTGAGCCGCGACATCGGCGTGCGGTTCACGACGCGGGCCTGGAACCTGACGACGCACCGCATCGATCCGAATGTCGATGAATCCCGCGACTACGTGATCGAGGATCTGATGCAGGCCCGCCGCGTGGCCGCGGCGGGCTACGTGGAGGGCGTGGGCGGCTGCCCGGCCGCGGCGCCCAAGCGCAACCTGACGGGCGATCCGTATTTCACGGACGGCAAGCGGGCGGTGATCATGGTGTCGGCGAATCGCACGGCCTGATCCGATCGCGTCCGTACGGTAGAATCGATGTCCGTTATGGTCGCCCTCGATCGCCTCCCCGAAATTCTCGAGCATGAGCTTGCGGTGGCGTTTCCCCACCGTCGGCTCCTCGGCGCATGGCTCTATGGCAGTCACGCCCGGGGCCGAAACCGCGCCGACAGCGATCTTGACATTGCCGTTCTCTTCGATGCGCCGCTGGAACCTGTGGCGGCCTTCGACGCCGCCGCCAGGCTGGCGTCGGTGATTGGAACGTCCGTCGACCTCGTCGATCTTCGTCGGGCTGGTGGCCTCTTGCGGGTCGAGGCCATCCAGGGCGGACGACCGCTCGTGCGGCCCACGACCGAGGCCGACTTTTTCGCCACTCACGCGCTCGCCGATCACCTTTCCTTCGCCGCGAACCGGCGGGCGGCGACGGCCGCCATGCAGGAGAAGTTTCGTGCCCGATGACGTGGTGATGCAGAAACTCGCCAGCATCGATCGCTGCCTGCGGTCGGTCAGCGGCTATGTGGCAGGCGACTTGGAGCGGCTCCGCGAGCCGATCGTGCTCGATACCCTGGTGCGCACGGTCGTCGAACATCGCCTTGGCGACTTCGTGGATCTGTGCCGTGAACTCTCGGCCGTGTCGTAAAACAAAGGAACGGCGATGAGCCTCGACCTGACGACGTCCGGCGTGCTGCGTACCCTGCTGCTCGGTCGCGGCGTGGCGGCGCTGGCCACGCTGCACGAGGGGCGACCGTTCGCCTCGATGATCCCGTTCGCCGCGGACGTCGCGGCGGGGAGACTGCGGCTGGTGACGCACGTGAGCGGCTTGTCGGCCCACACTCGCGACATGCTTGCCGCGCCGGAGGTCTGCCTCTTGATCACGGCGGCCGACTCTCCCGACGTGATGCCCCAGGCCTTGCCGCGGGTGTCGCTTCCGGCGGTGGCTGAGTTCATTCCGCCGGCGCATCCCGACCATGCGGCGCTCAAGGCCGCCTACCTGGCGAAATTTCCGCACGCGGCCGATTTCTTCATGCTCGGAGATTTTTCGCTCGTCGCGCTCGAGCCGACCTCCGCAAGGCTGATCGCCGGGTTCGGCCGGGCGGTCACGCTTTCACCGGATGCTCTGGCAGCCGCGGCGACCGCCACGCCACGCGCGTGACGAGCCCGCCGCGCGGAACCGCATCCGGCCTGCTGTGTGTAAGATCAGCCTCGTTCGACCATCTGCCGCAGGTGTCGCTCATGTCGCTACCCCGCCCCACACCGCCATCCCGTCTCGGCATCTACGCACGCGAGGTGCTGGAGCTTTTGGCCGGCCACGCGGCGGCTGCGGAGATCGTCATTGGCGGCGGCATCGCGCTGGCGCACTACGTCGACTACCGCGACACGTTCGACCTCGACGCCTGGTGGGCGGTCGCCCCGACGGCGCCGGCCAACGCGCTGCTCGACGAGGCGATGCAGACCGTCGCCAAGCGGCACGGCATGGCGTGCGTCCGCCGTTCCTGGGGAGAAACGGTCAGCCTGGAGATCGTGGATGGAAATCGCAAGGTGTTCTCGCTGCAGATCGCTCCGCGCGACCGCTATCTCGACGCCACGCTCGCGGCCGAGTGGCCCCCCGTCCGCATCGAGACCCTGCGCGACAACGTGGCCTCCAAGATGAACGCGCTGGTCAATCGCGGCGCGCCTCGGGATCTTCGCGACATTTACGAGGTCTGTCGGCGGGGCCTGCTTTCGGCGTCAGAGTGCTGGCAGCTCTACGAGGCGAAGAACCCCGGGCTGTCCGCGGACGACGCGACCGCGAAGGTATTGCATGCCTTGGAGCGACTGGAAATCCAGCGGCCCCTGGCTAGCATTCAAGACGTCGGCCAACGCCACGAGGCCGCTGCGGTGCGGAACTGGTATCGCGACGTCTTCTGTCGCCATTCGACCTGACGGAAAGGCTCGAGATCATGCCGCTCGATCATTCGGTCTATCCCGAGCTTGCCTGCCCGCCCGACGCTCTTCCGACGCCCGAAGAGAAAGCGGACTACCTGCACCGGATCTGCGCCGCGTTCGACTTCGGAATTTTTCCAGACCGCGAAGATTGGCAACGATTTGTGAACTGGCGGGAGATCTTCGACGCCTATCCGCTCCCTGATTCGCCCGCCTACCACACATTCCGCGCCCGATTCGGCTGGCCGCCCGTGTCTCGCGGCACATGCGGTCTCGCGCCGCCCTGGCGGGTGCAGGATCTTCGCGAGGGCCGAGCCGACCCGTGCGCAGACACCGTCTGAGTGGCCGCAAAAGCCCACGCCTGCTGACGGACGGCAGTGTGTCAGTTATATTTCCCGTTTCAGGGCAGCGTAGCTCAGTTGGTTAGAGCACCGGCTTCATAAGCCGGGTGTCGCCGGTTCAAGTCCGGCCGCTGCTATTCGGTTCGTTATTTGGCAGATCAGCAGGTCGCCCCGTGCGAACGTCGCGAGCACGACGGCGGGCCGACGCTTGCTCGACTGAAGATCGGTGAACGGAAACGGCACGACGACCACGTCGCCGCCTACAAATTCCGCCACGCCTCATCCTCTTCAGGAGTATCCCAATCCACCGCCCAGGCTGACTCCGCGGCCGGCAGCAGGGCATGCACGTCCTCGCTCCCATCATTGCCGGCGCCGCGTGCCCGCAGATGCCGCAGAAAAGCGAGCACCTCCCGCTGCACACTCTCCGGGGCGTGCTCGAGTTCCTCGATCAGGGATTTGGTTATGGGTGACATGCTGTAAAAAGGATAGGTCGGCCAATGGCACTTCGGCAAGCGACGGCCGAGCGGGGCGGATCACGAGGAGCAACAGCCGGAACCGATCGGGCTGGATGCGGCCCGATCGTGGAGGTGCCGAGGTGCTTCCTGTCCACGCTCAAGGCCGGATTTTTCTCGTCGGCGCAGATCGGCCTTGAAACCGCTCTTCTCGCGGGCCGTCCGCACCGTGGCATGGAATGCCGTCAGAGGCTGTGGATGTCGATGCCAGGCAGCTCGTCTATCCGTCCCTGAAAGATTTCCCGGTCGAAAGTGGACCTGCACGAGCTCTCCCCAGTCGGTCGGCGGGCCACGGGCCGGCGAGACGGGCGGTGGTTCGAGCGGTTCGCCCAGATGTGCCAGGGTCTGACTTCACGCGGGCTTTCGCATCCTGGCCTTCGCTCGCTTGCGAACCTCTCACTTCGCGTAAGCCGGCTCCTGCCGGCCGTCTACTGTAAGTCGGATGTCGCCACCACACCCCGGGCACGCAAAAGGAAACTCCTCCCCCACCCGGGCCATGAGGGCGGACCTCAGCTTGTGATTCGGGGCGAACACCCCTGGCTTGTTTCAAGTCGGCAGGCGATGCCGGTGCTTCCGCGGAGGCGGCACGAGATCCGCCAGCCGGTCCAAGAAGTCACACGGGGAGAGTTCGACGACGCCGTTGGCACCTGGATAGCCCCGGAAGCGGGAATCCAGCGGCTATTGCAACGGCAGGTGAACCAGGCGGTTCCGAAACTCGTCCACGGTCATGCCCGCCAGACAGAGTTCGGCGTCCTCGATCATCCGACCTATCGGCGTGCCCTGGGGCGCAAACAACACCCCGCAGAAGGCAATGCCCTGCCGCTGCCGCCCGTGTCAGCAATCCATCGTCCGTCAGCTGGCCCGCCGAGTCCTCTTGCGCGGTACGGACGTCGATCCGCTTGCGCCGAAGCCCCTCTGAAACTCCCGCGGCACATGCACGTCCATGGAAACGGCCAGCGGCATGGGGCGGGTCACCCGTTGCGGCCGTGGGCCGTGGCCCGACGTCGGAGAAGTTCATCCCGCGAGATGGACTCCGGCCCACGCGCCCGCTCAGCCCGCGCTTTGCCAGCCTCGATCGCCGCCACGATGCTGTCGTGGTGGTCATGAAAGTAGGCCAGTGCGGCATAGACCTCGGCCGGCTGCAGGTCCGGATGCTGCCGCAGAATCTCTTCCGCAGACCAGCCGTAAAAAAACTGCTCAGCTGCAATGTGCTCGACGGTGTACCGAGTGCCTTCAATGACGGCTTTGCCATCAGTAGCAAGGGCGATATGCGGGTATGTGTCGGCGGTCGCCATTTGAAAACTCCTTCAACTCGGACGACGGGATCCTAACGTGCGGCAGGAGGCACCTCCTGGTCGATCATCTGGCTACCTGCGGGCAGGCCGGCGAGGCCGGGGCGGTAGGAGCCGACCCAGCTGGCCGCCCAAAGAATGACCCAGTGCCGGGGCATCGCGTAGCGGATGCGGGCGATGCGGCCGTCGGCGTCGCGGATCACGGAGAGCCGCTCCAGCGCGAACGGGGGCCGGGCGCAGTACCGCAGAATCGGCTCGGCCCGCCCGCCGCGCGACTGCTCTACCAGATGGTCGCGAGCGGCACCTGGAGCGAACCGCCAAGCGCGGTGGCTGGGTCGGTGGGCGGCTCGAGCCGGTAGCGGCCGTCCACCAATCGATACCGGTCGAGCTTTTGGTTCTCGGGATCCGCAATCCAATACTCGACGACACCCGTCCGCTCGTAGAGCTGCTTCTTCAACTCGGTGTCATGAGACGCTGTCGACGGCGAGAGGATCTCGACGACGAGGTCCGGCACTCCGTTGATCTTCGTCGGCGTGATCATCCGAGCCCGATCCTTGAGCACGACGATCAGATCTGGCTGGACGATGTCGTAGTCGGTGAGTTGCACATCGCAGGGTGCGTTGAACACAAGCCCAAGGCCGGCCAGTTCGATCTGCGTGTACAGCTGATGCTGAAGTCGCTTCGACACCGTCTGATGGGTCGTGGATGGCGCGGGCGTCACGTAGTGGTCTCCGTCGATGATCTCATGCCGCCGTCCGTCGTTCGGCAGGCAGCAGTACTCGCGGTACCCGAACCGCGTACGCGGCCGCGCGACTGGTTCCCTCGGCGACGATGGGCTGATATCGGTGGACATGACGTTCCTCCAAGCGATGGCCGAAGATTATACGGGTGTTCACCATTTGTCAAGGACGCCTCCGTGGAGTCGGTGTCTCCGACATGATTGGGATCGCTGCCTTGCGACGGGAGTTGCTCTTGGAGGCGCCGTCGATGTCGATCTCATCGCCCGGCTCCGGGCAGCCCCCTCTGTGCCAATGAAGGCGGCACCCGCGTTGAATCGACGACTCACGGTCGAATTGCGCTGACGGCAGCGGCAGAAGTAGCTCCCCGAGTAGGAGAACGCACAATCTGGTTTTTCTGCGGGAAAACGGGGATTGGTGGGGGAAGGCGACGCAGAATCCGACGCAGACCGTAGTCCGCAGCAGTCCGCAGGAGGCTTCACGGTGGCGGCGAAAAATCTTGATGATCATACTGGCCCAAGGAAAAGTCGTGATCTCGTCCGGTGTCGGCGTGAACGCAAGGAACGGTTGCACGCGGTGGTTCTTTTCGGGTCCGCTCCACCGCAAACCCCTGAAAGAAGGACAGATCCATGAACATGAACTGGCGTGACCACATCGACCGAAATGCCGGAATCATCGGCGGCAAGCCGAAGATCAAGGGCACTCGCATCGGCGTCGAACTGATTCTTGAACGGCTCGGCGATGGATGGACCGTCGAACAACTGATCGAGGCCTATCCCCGGATCACCGCCGAGCAGATTCATGCCTGCCAGTCGTACGCTGCCGAGATGCTCGCCTCGGATGAGTTCGTGGATATCCCCTACTCCGCGGCCTGACGATGCGGATTCTCGCCGATGAAAACATCGATCGCCCGATCGTCGCATGGCTTCGTGGGCAGGGGCATGATGTGGTCGAGGCTGCCACCGCTGCCCCGGAAGCGGCTGATGCCGATCTGATCGCGATGAGCCGTCGCGAAGGTCGAATCCTGATCACCTTCGACCGCGACATCGGCCGTCTCGTCCAGTCCGACACCGCCCCGCATCCGGGCGTCGTGTACCTCCGCATCCGCGGTGCGGGGCCGCAACTGTGGGGTACTTTTCAGCGGATCTGGCCGCGTATCGAGAACGGCATCGCCGGCTATTTCGTGACCGTGAAGAACGAGCAGGTCCGACGCAGGCCCTTGCCGATCGAAGCACCCTGACGAACTGCGGCCAGAGATCGGCATGAGCATGCACACTAGAGCTCACGCCGTTCGAGTTCCTCGACCGGCTTGCGGATCTGATCCCGCAGCCTCGCAAGCACCGGCATCGGTATCACGGCGTCTTCGCGCCGAATCACCCGCTGCGGCGGGCCGTCACCGCTCTGGCGGTCGGGAATGTCGGCACGCGGCGGGATGCCACGACAGGCGGGCACGCGGACGGCCGACATGCCGCGGAAGGCTGCTGCAACACTCATGAAAACCCCCGTTCCCATGACACTTCGCGGATTGCGTGGGCCAAGCTGATGGCGCGGGTGGGTGAGGAGTTTCCGCTCCAGTGCCCAGCGTGCGGCGGCGACTGGGGTGAACTCGTCCAAGTCCACGACGACGGCGACGTCTTCCAAGGACGGATAGACGAGCTGCCTGCGATCGACATCCACTCGCTGTGAGGCGGGCGTCGTCAATGTGCTGTTCCCCGGCTACGGAGAAGGTCTGCGCCGGTCGCGAAAAACAGACCATTCCGTCGATCCGCGAACGGGGCGGGTGGTTCAGGCGACCCGCGGATCGGCCACTGTCCGCCGACCGTCATGCGCCGAGGCCGACGCCTGGGCCGTGGCCACCCTCATACTTGGCCGTCCGTGAACATGTCACCCAAAAGCCCCTCGCGGAAGCGTCAGCGATCGCGGTGCTCGCGTCGGAATTGCTCGAGTTCGCGCCGCAGCGGTTCCCAATAGGCACGGTCTTGCGACTGCACCGCCCGCACTTCGGCGTCGAGGGCCGCTCGCAACGCATCGATCGCGTCATCAAAGGCGTGCTGGATCAGCGGCCGATCGTGGCAGGCTTCCCGGGCCGGGCCTGGGAAACGCCTGCAGAGTTCCACGAGCAGCTCCGGCGTACGGGCTTCGCGCAGCCAGAAGTCGACATGCGCCGCGGTCGGTGAGGCGGCGTTTTCGCGATGGTGGATGGTGACGAGCAGTTCGATGACCGGCCAGTCCCTGCTCCGCTGCGTCTTCTTCGCCTGCACGAGATCGGGAATGCAGAGCAGGTGATACTCGGTATCGGCCTCGTCCGCGAACGTCGTGCGCCGCTCCCAGAGCACGGGAAATTCCGGCATCGCCCGCAAACGGGTCATCACGTCGACCCGCAGTCCTTCCACGCCGGTTGCCTGGCAACGGAAGTGCACTGCATGCCCGCGGGCCAACGCCGACGGATCGAACGGCGGCACCGCAATGCGGTCCGCCTCGAGTTCCGCCAGGGCCGCTTGGAGACGGTTGAGATTTTCCTGATCCGCCAAAACCAGGAAATCGATGTCTTTGCTAACCTGCGCCGCGCCGTAGAAGACGCAGGCCTGCCCGCCCATGAGCAAGGTCCGGACGCCATGCTTCCGAAACGTCGAAAGGACTCGTCGGATCGGGGTCGGGGTCAAGGCTTCCTCCCATGGCGATGTATTCGACGAGCATCCGCTCGCTGCGGGCGAGTCGCTCGAGCGGTTGGAGGTTCAGCCACTCCTTCCATTCGTCGGGAAGATCGTCGTAGGGCATTGTGGCGGGATTCCTGGGCGGCGGTAGGCGGATGCCTCACGCACGGCGTGCGGCCGCGAGAATCATGGGGTTAGCACCAGTGTACCCCGGCCAGGATTCAGCGCCGCCCACCGGCTCCCGCCGGGGGCTTTTGGGGGAGCGTGCGGCCCCCAGAAGCCCCTCGCGGAAGCGACGGGGATGCCGCGATCCATCAACCACCGGGCATTTGCACCGCATTCCGCAGAGTACCACTCCGCGGCCACATGTAGGTGCAGAGTGGTACTCTGCACACCACCGCCACGCGTGAATCACAAGCTGCGAAAAGCCGTCACGGCGCTCGCGATCGGGAACATCGGCAAGCGGCGCGAGGTCGCTGCTGGTGGGCATGGGGGCGACGGTCACGCCACGCGGGGCTGCTGCGACGCGCACCAAAAGCCCCGCTCGCACGACACCTCGCGCAAAAGCCTGGGCGAAACTCCTGGCCCGGGTGGGGGAGGAGTTTCCACTCGTTTGCCCAGCGTGTGGCGGCGACATCCGGCTGATCGCCTTCATCACGGAGCCGGGGCCGATCCATGCGACGGCCGCCGGCAGGAGCCGGCCCACGCGAAGCGAGAGGATCGCAAGCGGGCGAAGGCCAGGATGGCTTCGCCCGCGTAAACCAGCACCGCCGCCAGTGTCGCCCGCCTGCCGTCGATCAGTTCCCACGCAGGATGTCGTCGATCAATGTCGGTGACGCCCGAAAGTTCGTGTCCATAAGGCGGCGAATACCGGCCTCGAGGTCCACGAGCTTTGACTCGGCCGCCAAGGCAAGCACGCCAAGCGTGCCCGTGACCACAAGCCCGCGATCCTGCGCCACGGCAGTCGCCTTGCGTTCATCGATCAGAACTGCGTCGGCGGCGACCTGCGTGGCAATCGCGATGGCTTCCGCCTCTCCGCGGCCGAGACCAACATCTTCTACCGGGCCCTCGGGCGAAATCACTCGCACCCAAGGCGGCAACTCGCGAGCCCATGAGGCAACCTGCGGCGGAGTCCTTGGGTGCTGCAGTTCAGCCAACACACCCACCGGCAGCACCACCGTCGTGAAAAGCTGCGGCAGCAGATCAATCTCGCCAATCAGGACGAGATAGTTCACGGGCGATGTGTCGCAAACGACGATCATCGTCGAAGGCGATTACGAATCGCCTCCAACTGCTCGCGAAACTCGGCGACCGTTGGCAAATCCTCGGTAACGCCGTGTCGCTCCAAAAGACCGTCAACCTCGGCGCGTGAAATACCCAAGCATTCGGCGAGCGCGCCATGCGATAACTGCCCCTGCCGATAAAGCTCAACGACGGCAGCCTCCTTGGCCGCCGCGTCCACGTTGTCGGACAATGTCGCCAGATGCCGTTCGACACTGTCTGGAAGATCAAAGCTGATCGTGCCCATCTGAAACACGCTCCGTGATGAATACTGAAGGATGAGGATAGCCCGGCCAATGGCACTTCCGCAACGATGAGCGAGCTGATGAGCGGCTCGTGAGCTGCGTGCTCCCGTCTCCCGATCCGCGCCAGGCCTTTCCCGGCCCGCATGCCTTCCCCCTTGAGCGGCGTTTTTCTCGATGATTGTTGCAGCAGCCTTCCGCGGCATGTCGGCCGTCCGCGTGCCAGCCGGTCGTGGCATCCCGCCGCTGGCCCCAGGCTGCGTCGACTTTGCCGAGCACGAACGGCCGCGCGAGCCGATAGCTACCTTCGGCTTCGCCCGCGCGGTCTGCATGTCGTGCCGCACGGGATTCGTCGTGGCATTCTCCTGCAAGAGCCGTGGCGTGTGCCCGTCCTGTAACGGTCGCCACATGGCCCAGACTGCCGCCCACCTCGCCGATCACGTCATCCCGCCGGTGCTTTGCGCCGAATCACAAGCTCAGGCGGCCTCTCACCGGCCGACGCCGAATCGGGCCAGGAGCGCTGCCGGGGCTCCGATGTCGAGCACGTGCACCGTGCCGGTAAAGGCACTGGCCCCGGCATTCTCCATGAGCACGATCCCGGGCAGACCATACTCCTCGATCGCGAGTCGATCGACTTCCCGAACCTCGGTGCGAGAGAGCGCGTGCATGAGGAAAGCCACATTTTCGGAAGCCGTGATCGAGTGGTTCCGACACGGATTTGCGCGGCAGCGAAAGGGATAGTCCGGCCGCTGCCAATCGAATCAATGCGAGCAGTCGCCGCGCCATGACCGCGGTCGGACGACGTCGCGGACCAGGCCCACGGACTCCAGGGCCCGGATCACCCACCACGACATGTCGAGCTCCCACCAGCGATGACCGTGGGCCGCGGCCCGCTGGTCGGCATGGTGGTTGTTGTGCCAGCCCTCACCGTGCGAGAGAAGGGCGACGATCCAGTTGTTGCGGCTGTTGTCGGTGGTCTCGTAGTTGCGGTAGCCCCAGACGTGGGCGACCGAATTGACCGCCCAGGTGCCATGGAGCACCGCGACCGTGCGCACGAAGACTCCCCAGACGAGCATGCTGGCGGCGAGCTGGCCGGCGCCCGCCAGCGTGCCGGTCGAGAACCAGCCGATCGCGAAGCCGATCGCGGTGATCAGGGCCGCATGAGCCACGTAGACCCAAAACCACGAGCGGCGGCGCTCGAGCGCGACATAGAAAGGATCGCGGAGCAGGTCGCGGACATACCGTTCGTAGGAGAAGACGCTGCGATGGTCGCGGCTCTTCACGAGCAACCAGCCCACGTGACCCCAAAAGAATCCGGCCAAAGGAGAATGGGGATCGGGCTGGTGATCCGACTCCTTGTGATGCATGCGGTGGATCGCGACCCAGCGGGCGGGAGAATCCTGGAGCGTGCAGACACCCAGCAGGGCCAGTGCATGCTCGAACCATTTCGGGCACGTGAAGCCCTGGTGCGTGAGGAGGCGGTGATAGCCGATCGTCACGCCGAGCATGCCGAAGAGGAAGTGGCCGGCGATGGCGGTGGCAACCCCGAACCAGCTGAAGAACCACGGCAGCAGGGCGAGCAGCGCCGCAACGTGAACCAACGCAAGGGCCGCCAGGTAGTCCCATTCAATGGCGACGGGCTGCGAGGCCTCCGGGATCTCGAGCGGATCGCGCGGGCGGAGGACGGCGTCTGGGAGGCCAGCGATCGCGGGGGGGGGAAGCGTCTCGGAGGGACTGGGTTCGACCGCGATCGACATGCTGGCACCGCCGCCTTGCGGATGAGAGGGAAAGGGGTCGTCGAACAAGTGAGACTACTCTCGCCGGGAAGGGCTGTCGAAGGGGGACGATTTCCGCCGCCGCGGGAAACGGCTGAAGAAGCGACAGGCTGAAGCGGTTTATGAAGGGACAGGCTGAAGCTATGAGGGGACAGGCTGAAGCTATGAGGGGACAGGCTAAAGCTATGAGGGGACAGGCTAAAGCCTATCCTACCGGGCGTTCCAGACCGTCTTTCCCTCCTTGATCGTTTCCTCGACCCGGATCGTCTCGATCGTGGCCGGGGGCACCGTGAGCGGGTTGCCGGAGAGGATCGCGAAGTCGGCGAGCTTGCCGACCTCGATCGAGCCCTTCTTCGCCTCCTCACCATACAGCCTGGCACCGTCGATCGTGATCGCCTCGAGGGCCTCCAGCGGCGTGATCCGCTCGTCGGCTCCGATCGTCTGGCCCGTCCGCGAGACGCGGTTGACCGCCGTGTGCATCGTGAAGATCTGGTCGAGCGGCGCGACGTTGAAATCGGTGTGGTTGGCGGGCCGCAGGCCGAGCGCCCGGGCCGATTTCATCGGGCTGATGAAATCCGCCTGCGCGCGGCCGCGGTTGGCGATGTGGGTGTCGCCGAAATAGAAGCAGTGGATCGTGAAGAACGAGGGCGTGATCCCCCATGCCTTGTACTTCTCGAGTTGATCGCGGCGAATGAATTGCGAGTGGACGCCCACGGTGCCACGGGGCTTCTCGGGCGCGCCCCCGGAGGCGAAGCGATGGGCCTCGAGAAGCGCGTCGATCGCGGCGTCGCCGTTGCAGTGGACGAAGAGCGTGGCGCCGCCGTCGTAGACCTTCTTCACCATCTCGTTGAGCACGGGCTGCGGAAACGAGAGCTCCCCCCGCCAGGCCTTCTGGCCCGCCGGCCCGTCGGTGAGGTACGGCGTGGTGAAGGCGGCCGTGCGGCCCTGCGGCGAGCCGTCCATCAAGGCCTTCACGCCGCCGATCCGCAGCCGGTTTTTGTATTCGGGCTCGTTCTGCGGCGGCTTGCCGCCGAAGATCTCGTCCACCTCCGCGATGAACGGCAGGGCGATCACGTCGAGTTTCAACTCGCCGCGGTCGGCGAGCGCCCGCAGCAGGTCGAGCTGGTGTTTCATCGTGGCTCCCTCCTGGGCCGTCGTGATGCCCTCGCGCAGGTAGAGATCCTGCCCCGCCCTCAACAGTTCGATCGCCTCGTCGCCGTCCGGCCCGGGCACGTTCGAGAAGATCGGCAGGAAGGCCGTCTCGAAGAGAAGTCCGTTCGGCTCGTTGGAGCCGGGCTCGCGTCCGATCACGCCGCCGACGGGCGTGGGCGTGGCGGCGGTCACGCCGTAGATCGCCAGTGCCTTCGAGTTGAGCATCGCGCCGTGGCCCGACACGTGCACGAGGATCACCGGGTTGTCTGGAAACGCGGCGTCGAGCTCCTGCTTCGTCGGGGCCCGCTTCTCGGCGAGCAGTTCCGGGTCGTAGCCGAAGCCGATGACGAACTTCCCGGGGCCGACCTTCCTGCGTTCCTTCAGCTTCTCGAGCTGCGCGATCACGTCGGCCACGCGCTTGCAGGGCCCCGCCGGCGGCGACGCGCAGAGCGCCTGCGTCTGCACGTCGACCAGGCTGAAGAAATGACTGTGGCCGTCGACGAAACCAGGTACGAGCGTGCGGCCGGCCAGGTCGGTGATCTCCGTCGCTTCGCCCTTGTGCTTCATCACGTCGGCCTCGGAGCCGACGGCCATGATCCTCCCGCCCGCGATCGCCACCGCCTCGGCCGCCGGCTGCCCGGAATTCACGGTGACGATGCCGCCGCCGCGGATGATCCGGTCGGCTGGAGCGGCGATCGCGACGTGGGCGACGGCGAGCATCGAGACAACGAGCCCACCGCGGGCGAAACGGAATGAAACGAGCATGATTGGCTTTCTTTCGCGACAGCCCGACGCGCGAGCGGGGGACACACTGGTCGAAGTGGCGGGCGGATGGACCTTGCTTGCGCTGCGGGCTTCCGTGGACGGGTTTTGTGGTTCCGACACCGCACTTAATGTAGCGGCCCCGGCCGCGAATGACCGCCACACTTCACGCCTCTGGTCGGGGCGGCTAGACTTCCTTTCGTCAGGAGAGAGTCGCAAGACCGCCGAAGGCCGAACGCTCAGGCAAAAGAACTGACGACAGACACTGTTGGAGAGTGATTTCCAGCTCGCATGCGGGCCGGAAATCCACCGAAGGGGCAAACCGCGGGCGCCGCCTGCGGCGAATCTCTCAGGTCCAAGGACAACAGGGTTCTCGGTGGCGGCTTCGCGCCGTCACCGGCATCTGGAGCCCTGTCATGCCGAAGCCATCCCCCTGCTCTCTCGAGCGGCTCGAAAACGCCGCCGAATTCGCCAGCCGCCACATCGGCCTCGACGCCGCCGACGAGCGGCACATGCTCGACGCGATCGGCGCGGGCTCGCGCCGATCGCTGATCGAAGCCATCGTGCCGCCGAGCATCGCCCGGCGCGACACGATGCAACTGCCGCCGGCCATCGGCGAGCAGGCCGCCCTCGCCGAACTCCGGGGGATCGCGCAGAAGAACCGGCTGCTCAAGAGCTTCATCGGCCAGGGCTACCACGCCACCCACACGCCGGCCGTGATCCTGCGCAACATCCTCGAAAACCCGTCCTGGTACACCGCCTACACCCCCTACCAGGCCGAGATCAGCCAGGGCCGGATGGAGGCGATCGTCAACTTCCAGACCATGGTCTCTGAACTCACCGGCATGCCGCTGGCCAATGCGTCGCTCCTCGATGAAGCGACGGCCGCGGCCGAGGCGATGACGCTCGCCCGCCGCACCGCCGCGAGCGCCAGCCAGGTGTTTCTCGCCGACAGCGGCTGCCACCCGCAGACGCTCGAGGTGCTCCAGACGCGGGCCCGTCCGCTCGGCATCGAGGTCGTCGTCGGCGACGTCGACGAACTGCTCGCCCGGCACGAGTGCTTCGGCGTGCTCGTGCAGTATCCCACCACCAGTGGCGACGTGGCCGAGTATCGTTCGCTCGCCGCACGCGTCCACGAAAAGCAGGCCTTGCTCTGCGTGGCGGCCGACCTGCTCGCGCTCGTGCTGCTCGCGCCTCCCGGCGAATGGGCCGCCGACATCGTCGTCGGCACGAGCCAGCGGTTCGGCATGCCGATGGGCTGCGGCGGTCCGCATGCCGCGTTCCTCGCCTGCCGCGACGAAGCGAAGCGGTCGCTGCCCGGCCGGCTCGTCGGTGTGAGCGTCGATGCCCACGGCCGGCCGGCCTACCGGCTCGCCCTGCAGACGCGCGAGCAGCACATCCGCCGCGAGAAGGCCACCTCCAACATCTGCACCGCGCAGGTGCTGCCCGCCGTCGTGGCGAGCATGTATGCCGTCTACCACGGCCCGGCGGGCCTGGTGCGCATCGCCGAACGGATCGCCGTGCTCGCCTCGATCCTCGCCGTCGGCCTGCGACGGCTCGGCCTGACGCTCGAACATGCCCACGCCTTCGACACGCTCGCCGTCGACACGGGGGACCGCACCGGCGAGATCGCCGCGCGGGCCCGCGCGCTCGGCATGAACCTCCGCACGCTCGACTCCCGCACGCTCGCCGTCGCCCTCGACGAGACGACAACCCGTGACGACGTCGTGCGGCTCTGGCAGGCCTTTGCGTCGCCCGGGCAAGCGGCGCCGGATTTCTCCGCATGCGAGCAGGCCGCGGAGTCGCTCATTCCCCCGGGCCTGCGGCGGACGAGCGACTTCCTCACGCACCCGGTCTTCGACTCGCACCACAGCGAGACGGCGATGCTGCGCTACATGCGGTCGCTCTCCGACAAGGATCTCGCCCTCGATCGCAGCATGATCCCGCTGGGCAGCTGCACGATGAAGCTCAACGCCACGAGCGAGATGATCCCGGTCACGTGGCCCGAGTTTGCCGACGTCCATCCCTTCGCGCCGGCCGACCAGCGCGAAGGCTATTTTGTCCTCGAGCGGCAGCTGACGCAGTGGCTCTGCGAGGCGACCGGCTACGCCGGCATCAGCCTGCAGCCCAACGCCGGCAGCCAGGGGGAATACGCCGGACTGCTCGCGATCCGGGCGTGGCATGAATCACGCGGGGAGGGGCACCGAAACATCTGCCTCATCCCGTCGTCGGCCCACGGCACGAATCCGGCCAGCGCGCAGATGGTCGGCATGCAGGTGATCGTCACCGGCTGCGACGAGCAGGGGAACGTCGATCTCGCCGAACTCGAGGCGAAGTGCCGCGAACACGCCGACCGCCTCGCGGCGGTGATGATCACCTACCCGAGCACGCACGGCGTCTTCGAGGCGGGCATCAAGGATCTCTGCGCGATCGTGCATCGCCACGGCGGACGCGTCTACGTCGATGGCGCGAACATGAATGCACTCGTCGGCCTGGCCGCCCCCGGGGCCTTCGGCGGCGACGTGAGCCACTTGAATCTCCACAAGACCTTCTGCATTCCGCACGGCGGCGGCGGCCCCGGCGTCGGGCCGGTGTGCGTGGTCGAGGACCTCGTGCCCTTCCTGCCGGGCCACGCCACCGGCGGCCTGCCGACGGGGGCCGTGGGCGCCGTCTCCGCCGCGCCCCTCGGCAATGCGGCCGTCCTGCCGATCAGCTGGATGTATTGCCGGATGATGGGCGCGGCCGGGCTCACGCACGCGACGGAGGCGGCGATCCTCGCGGCCAACTACGTGAGCGTCAGGCTTCGCGACCACTTCCCCACGCTCTACGCCGGCGCGGACGGTCACGTGGCCCACGAGTGCATCCTCGACCTGCGGCCGCTCAAGGAGACGAGCGGCATCACGGCCGAGGACGTGGCCAAGCGGCTCATCGACTACGGCTTCCACGCGCCGACGTTGAGCTTCCCGGTGCCCGGCACGCTGATGGTGGAGCCGACGGAGAGCGAGAGCCTCGCCGAGCTCGACCGCTTCGTCGACGCGATGATCGCGATCCGCAACGAGATCGCGCGGGTCGAGGCGGGGGAATGGCCGCAGGACGACAATCCCCTCAAGAACGCGCCGCACACGGCCGCCAGCATCGCGGCCGCCGAGTGGCGGCATCCGTATTCCCGCGCCACGGCCGTGTTTCCCGTGGCGGGCCTCGAACTGCGGAAGTATTGGCCTCCGGTGGGCCGCGTCGACAACGTCCACGGCGACCGCAACCTCTTCTGCAGCTGCGTGCCCGTCGCAGCCTGGGCTGAGCATGCGGAGACCGCCCAGTAGACCGCTTCGTCCCGAAGCGGATCCTCCTCCCCTCGTAGACCGCTTCGTCCCGAAGCGGATCCTCTCCGAATCCTCTTCCGGAGGAAGAGGTCTACTTGACAGGCTGAAGCCTGTCCTACGCCAGGCCCGGCAACAACCTCGCGCGGATGTCCTGCTCCGCGCGGGTTTTTGCCTGGCAGCCGCCTCCTTCTTCGCCGACGCGAGCTTGACCGACGGCTGCTTCGCCGCGGTGGCCACCACCGTCTCTTCGCTGACGATCGTGCCGGCGAGGCAGGCGTCGCAGGAAACTATCGTGCGCGTCACGACTCCGCAGTCGCAGGCGATCAGAGGATAGCCCGGTCAATGGCACTTTCGCAACCGTTGACCGGTCGGTGAGTCGCGGTGGGGCCTGGTCTGGTCGCTGACGGGTGCGTGCCGGGCCGGTCGTCGCGGGCAGTTCGTCTATCTGTCCCTCGAAGACGTCGCGGTCGTCATGCACCTGCACGAGTTCGCCCCACTCGGTGGGCGGCCCGCGAGCGGGCGAGATCGGCGGCGGTTCTGCTTTACGCGGGCGAAGCCATCCTGGCCTTCGCCAGCTTTCGAAACTCCGGTTCGAAGTGAGCCGGCTCCTGCCGGCGGCCGTCGCATGGATCGGCCCCGGCTCCGTGATGAACGCGATCAGCCGGATGTCGCCGCCACACGCTGGGCACTCGAGCGGAAACTCCTCCCCCACCCGCGCCATCAGCTTGGCCCACGCAATCCGGGAGGTGTCGTGGGAACGAGGCGTTGCGTGCGTGCCGCAGCAATCATCGTGCCCGGCGTGGGCGTGCCCACCGGTCGCGGCATCCCGCCGCTTGCCGACGTTGCCGACGGCGAGCGCCGTGACGGCCGGCCGCAGCGGGTGGTTCGGCGCGAAGACTCCGTGATAGCGATGCCGGTGCCTCCGCGGCTGCGGGATGAGATCGGCGAGCCGGTCGAGGAACTCAAACGATGAGAGTTCGATAACGCCGCCGGCCCCAGGCTGCGTCGACTTTCGCTTCCGCCCCGGGCCGACCCAGTTGGCCGCCCAAAGAATGACCCAGTGCCGGGGCATCGCGTAGCGGATGCGAGCGATGCGGCCGTCGGCGTCGCGGATCACGGAGAGCCGCTCCAGCGCGAACGGGGGCCGGGCGCAGTACCGCAGCAAGCCTAACCCGACGAACTGCCCGCGATCGACATCCACAGGCTCTGAGCGGTGCCGGACGCGAGGCAACAGCAAAGCCGCCGGGCGGCCGGGCTCGGAGAGCGTCTGCACCGACACCCGAGAAACGCCACTCACGAGCCGTTGATCAGCCGGGAACTCGTTGCCGAAGTGCCATTGACCGGCTACCCTCGATTCTCACACCCGGCCCAACCCCAAGCGCCCAATCAATCCGTTTAGTGAACTGTTCGGCGAACCGGCACGATGAGCCTCAGTATGTCGCAGTCTAGAGTTTTGAAGGTAGTGAGCGCGATCCTTCTTGGGCTCGCAACACTTGTCCTGCTGGGCTGCTTCCTTCTTTGGTTCAGCGTGGGCACGGACTACCACGCGAATGCGATGCGGGGACAACTTGGCCCTAGCCTGCTCTGGCTGTTCGCATTGCTTGCGATCTTAAATTTAGCCTGGGCGATCAGGCTTGCGTTTAGAACGCCAATTGATCGCGACAAGAAGCACGTCCTTATTGGTTGGGCGGTCTTGGCAATTGTGGCTGCAACACCGATCCTCACGCAGGATATTTCCACAGGCTATCATGTCCGCTTCTTTATCGCTGACCAGGAGTACTCAATCCCCTGGCAGTATAATCCGATCAACGGAAAATCTGAGCCGGGCGGCACGTATTTCGTAATTCATGTTTCGCATCCCGATTTAATTGGGCAGTACTCCGCTGGAGACAAGTACGGCGACAGCCAGCTAACTGTTTCGCGAAATGTTCGCGACTCTCGTAATCGAAGCGAAAGTTTCGTCGATCTCGATTCATGCACAGGAGCGGCATGTACTTTAGGCGGCATGAAAAACAACGCTTTCTTTACGGATGGGGAATTTCTTTACTTTGTCCATCACCAAGGTGTGCGCACCCGACGCCTTAGCTTTGAGAGTCAAGAAGAACTGGCCGCGCTCAAAGCGTCCTTGGTCAGCTTGTTTGATTCGTTCAAAGTCGATTAGCCCCCTTCAGGAGTCCTCCTGCCAAGCCCCGGAGGATAGCCCGGTCAATGACTTTCGCAACCGTTGACCGGTCGGTGAGTCGCGGTGGGGCCTGGTCTGGTCGCTGACGGGTGCGTGCCGGGCCGGTCCTCGCGGGCATTCCCAGGCCCCGGTACCCTTCGGAATGGTCTGTTTTTCGCGCCGGGCGCAGACCTTCTGCGTATCCGGGTATCAGACGGCTTGTCGCGTCGGCCTTACAGCGAATGGATGTCGATCGCGGGCAGTTCCGCATGCAGATGGGCGTGGCGGTTGAGCCCCGAGCCGAAGCGGTGGAGAAAGGAGACGGCGCCGAGCCGTGGGCGGTTGGACGGCGGCGTGGCCTGCTGCGCGCCGAGCAGCGTCTCGATCTCAGCCATAAAAATCCTCGTCACCGCCGCGACGGCCTTGGGCCGGTCGCCGAGCACTCCCCGCAACCGCGGAGGCACCGGCATCGCTATCACGGAGTCTTCGCGCCGAACCACCCGCTGCGGCCGGCCTTCACGGCGCTCGCCGTCGGCAACGTCGGCAAGCGGCGGGATGCCGCGGCGCCAGCGTGCGGACGCGGGAGCGACCGCGCGGGAAACGCGGCAAGCGAGGCGACCATGCGGGCACCCGGGGCGTGGCAGGGTACATAAACGTATGCACCCTACTCCCGGGAATGGGCCGGTGCCCCGCACGGCCGGGCTCGGGAGCGGCCGGGCTGACCTGCAACTGCTGCCGCCGCGGCGCCTCGAAAGCGCCATTCGCCTGACTCATCGCAATGAACGATTTCCGGCAGCGTGGTCGACGACACCAATCAGCTGTAGATAAGCGGCTCGACCACAACTCCGGCTGGCAGGACCGCGGCATCATCAGCCGGGCGAGGGTCCGTCGGTAGCTTTCGGATCGTCGCCGAGAAAGTCGTCTACTTCGACTCCGGCCTGCTTGAGTATCGCGCGGAGAGTCCCTTCCGGCATGTCACCTGGATGGTTTGGGATTGTCGTGTACCGGCGAAGCGGTTCGTTGAACCAGATCTCATGAGAACCAGCGGCTTGGCGGTGGAATGTCAGGCCGAGCTCCTTGAGACGTTTCACGATCTCGCGGTACCGAAAGCCGGCGAGCCGTCCCATTACGTCGCCACGACGAGCGGGTAATCGAACCGATCGTCCGCCTCGGGCAAATGCTCGGCCGCGGGAGCGTCTGAGGTTGACCGTGACTCAAGAAGCTTCTTGGCGACATCCCGCGCGATCTCGAGCGTTTCTTGGATCGTGCGGCCTTGGGCTACCAGACCCTGGACGTCGTCGCTCGTGGCGAGATAGAAGCCTTCCGGTAGCTTTTCGACGTGCAGAGTGATGATGTGTTCCACGGGGTCGATTGTAGGACCGGACGTGCCCACCCTTCAAGCGATGGGCGAGGGTGGAAACCACCCCCCTCGCCGGGCACCCGGGGCGTGGCAAAGTACGTAAACGCATGCATACTACTCCCGGAAAGGGGCCGGTGCACCGCACGGCCGGGCCGGCCTGCAACCGCCGCCGCCGACGGTCACGGCGCGGAAGGCTGTTGCGATGCGAACCAAAAGCCAAGTTCCCACGACACTTCGCGGATCGCGTGGGCCAAGCTCATGGCGCGGGTGGGGGAAGAGTTTCCGCTCCTGTGCCCAGCGTGCGGCGGCGATATCCGGCTCATCTCTTTCATCACCGAGCCGGGACCGATCCATGCGACGGCCGCAGTCAGGACTCACCGCATCAGCCTGAAGCGGCCGCCACGTGACGCCGAAGACTACCTGGACGAACTCGAGCAGGACGGCCTTCCCCAAATCCTCGAACTGCTCCGCCAGTGTTCGGAACGAATCTGAACCGCGCCCCGGCAAGCTGGCTCGCATGCGGCTGATCGTGGGCGCCGATTGAAAACTGCAGCGTGGGGCAGCCACATCTGCGAAATGGTGTGCCAAAGAGTCGCGAAACGGTGCGCTACAGACGGCAAAAACAGCCGATTTCGGGAGGTTTTCCACGAAATGCCCGTCCAAGTAC
Organism: Pirellulales bacterium; assembly: GCA_044336925.1. Classification (GTDB taxonomy): domain Bacteria; phylum Planctomycetota; class Planctomycetia; order Pirellulales; family UBA1268; genus RGVT01. Next base: position 6,199 of record JBIIOM010000004.1, on the reverse strand, counting down.
TCGAAGCTACTCTGCCTTTCATTTGGAGGCCGGCCGCCGCCCTTGGTAAACTCTGCCTTTATCAAGCAGCGATATCGTTCGCCTTATGAAAGGCAAAGCTCCTCATGGACCGCTCCGGTCATGGCGACGGACCAGCCGAACGAGCCGGCACCTACACCCTCCAGCCGGGTGGATATCGCGCTTTCATCCCGGCCGCGTTGCCTCCCTCTCCGCCCATCGCAATCACCCCCGAGATGCACGTCCTGCTCTCGCAGGCAGACCGGGCCCTCGGCCGGCTCGACGGATCGATCCAGACGCTCCCTAACGCGGATCTTTTCGTGGCGATGTACGTCCGCAAGGAAGCCGTTCTGTCGAGCCAGATCGAGGGAACGCAGAGTTCGCTCGCCGACCTGCTCGCAGCCGAAGCCGAGATCCTCGCCGCCGACCGCCCGCGTGACGTCGATGAACTCGTCAACTACGTGCGGGCGATGAATCACGGGCTTCGGAGGCTCTCAGACCTTCCCGTCTCCGTGCGGCTCATCCGTGAAATCCACGAGGAACTCCTCCGCGGAGGAAGGGGCCGAAATCTTGCACCCGGCATGATTCGTGACAAGCAAAACTGGATCGGACCAGCGGGCAGCACACTGGCGACTGCGACGTTCGTGCCGCCACCACCGGGTGAAGTACAGACGGCTCTCACATCTCTGGAGCGATTTCTCCACGATGATTCCGGTCTGCCACTTTTGGTGAAGATCGGATTGGCCCACGCCCAGTTCGAGACCATCCACCCGTTTCTCGATGGTAACGGTCGGGTAGGAAGGCTCTTGATCACGTTTCTCCTCTGCGAGCGAGACGTGCTGGCAAAGCCGGTTCTCTATCTGTCGCACTTTCTGAAGGCCCATCGTGCAGAATATTACCAACGGCTGCAGGGTGTCAGGGATTCCGGTGCCTGGGAGGATTGGCTGCTCTTTTTCCTGCGCGGGGTCGTCGCGATCTGCGGCGAGGCCACCGAGACCGCCCGCAAAATCCTCGCTCTGCGGGAACACGACCGGGCGATGATTGCCGACCGCCTGAGCCGCATGGCCGGAAAGGCCTACCGCGTGCTTGACCACCTCTACGAGCGGCCCATCGTCAGCGTAAACGAGGTGCGGGGGCTCACGGGCACGACCTACCCGGCCGCGAATGATCTCGTCAGCAGGCTCGTGGACCTGGGAATCCTTGTGGAAATGACGGGACATGCCCGGAACCGCCGGTTCCGCTACGACAAATACGTCGACCTGTTTCATGACCTGCCCCCCTGAGACGAGGCCACTTCGGGAGCGAAAATTCCGGGTGGCCGAAACCAAGGGAGTGCAAGAGATGCCACGAGGAAAGCCGGAGCAGGCGGAGCACATCATCCCGAAACTCCGAGAGGTCGAAGTCGAGGTCGGTAGGGGGAAGACCCGGAGCACATTCGGAGCGACAACGGTAGCGAGTTCACTGCGAAGTGCGTCCGCGAGTGGCTGGGAAGGGTGGGCGTGAAGACGCTGTACATTGAGCCGGGTTCACCCTGGGAGAACGGCTACGTAGAGAGCTTCAATCCGCTCACGAGCCGCTCAGCAGTCGGGCAGCGCTTGTGGAAGTGCCATTGACCGGGCTATCCTTCAACGTCCACGGCGACCGCAACCTCTTCTGCAGCTGCGTGCCCGTCGCAGCCTGGGCCGAGCCGCAGCCCGCGTCGTAAAACCGCCTCTTTGCTATTCTCAGCCGCATGAGCGACGCGCGCACGATCGTGATGGCGGAGGATAGCCGGCTCCAGGGGATGATCCTGAAGAAGGCGCTCGACTCGCGCGGCTTCACGGTCCACTGGGCCGCCAACGGCCGCGAGGCGCTCGATCTGGTGCGGCTCCACCGCCCCGATCTCGTCGTCTCCGACGTCGAGATGCCCGAGATGGACGGCCATGCGCTCTGCCGCAGCCTCAAGTCAGACGCCGCCCTCACGCAGATCCCGGTGCTCCTGCTCACGTCGCTTTCGAGCACGGCGGACATCCTCGAGGGGCTGCGCGAGGGGGCTGATGCCTACGTGACGAAGCCCTACGATCCGCCGCACGTGCTCGAGCGGATCGACCACCTGCTCGCCCACGGCCAGGCCCCCGACGTGCCGGGGCAGCCGATCGACCTTCAATACGGCGACGAGACCTTCCACCTCGACGTGAGCCGCCGCCAACTGCTCAACCTGCTGCTTTCCACCTACGAAAACATCCTCCGCCAAAACGCGAAGCTCGAGGAGATGCACCTCGAGCTCACCGAGGCCAGTCGCGAACTTGAGGCGAGCCTCGCCCGCCGCCGCGACCTGCTCTATCGTGTGTTTCCCCGCGAGATCGCCGACGAGCTCGCCGACGCCGGTCAGAGCGAGCCGCGGCAGTTCGAGGACGTCACGGTGCTCTTCACCGATTTCGTGGGCTTCACGCGGATCGCGGCAGGCATGTCGCCGCGGCAATTGATCGACGACCTCGAGGGCTACTTCCGCCGCTTCGACCAGCTCACGGCCGCGCATTCCATGGAGAAGCTCAAGACGATCGGCGACGCCTACATGGCGGCGGGGGGCGTGCCGGTGGCCACGCCCACTCATGCGCTCGATGCGGCGCTGTTGGCGATCGCCCTGCGGGAGAGCGTGGCTGAAATGGCCCGCGAGCGGGCGGCCGCCGGACAGCCGGCTTTTTCGCTCCGCATCGGGCTCCACACCGGGCCGCTCGTGGCCGGCGTGATCGGCGAACAGCGGTTCACCTACGACCTTTGGGGCGACACCGTCAACACGGCCAGCCGGATGGAAAGCGGGGGCGAGCCTGGCCGGATCAACATCTCGGGCGCGACGCACCGCCTCGTCTCACCATTCTTCGAATGCGTCCCACGCGGCCGCGTGGAGGTGAAAAACAAGGGGGCCGTGGAGATGTATTTCCTCGAGCGGCTGAAGCCGGAGTTCAGCGCCGACGAGGCGGGCACCATCGCCAACGAGCGCTTCCAAGCAGACCGCGCGCGGATGTCCTGCTCCGCGCCGGTGCTTGCTGGGAAGCCGCCTACTTCTTCGCCGACGCGAGCTTGACCGACGGCTGCTTCGCCGCGGTAGCCACCGCCGTCTCCTCGCTGACGATCGTGCCGGCGAGGCAGGCGTCGCAGGAGACGATCGTCCGCGTCACGACTCCGCAGTCGCAGGCGATCAGGCCGCACGCATTGCAGCTGCTCACGTAGCGCGGGGCGCAGCAGGGATCGCACGACCGCACGGTGTAGGTCGGGCAGCAGCTGGTGCTGCAGACCGGGGCACAGACGGGCTCACAGCAGGGGTCGCACACCGGGCGGCAGGTGCTGACGCAGCACGGCTCGGTGTAACAGCACGACCGGCGGTGGTGCCGCCGATGGCCAGCTTCGGCATCCCAGGCAGTGGCGACTGCGGCCACGCACACGAGCGTGCCGACGAGGCGGATCAGAATCTTCTTGACCATGGTTCAAAACCCTTTCGAGAATCTCGGAATCACGCCGGGCCCAGACGCTGGGACGGCGCGCCCCGAGGGCCGGAAACCGTAAACAAGCCCGCCAGAAGCCGGCAAAACCGATCCCTTTTCCCACGGACGGTCCACCGGTAGGTCACTGGACACATCGCGTCGGGCAGCCTGGGCAAAACCTGCCGGCCGGGCGACGCCGCTCGGCCGGGGAGCCCCAGGCGAGCCACGGGGATTTCCCAGGGCGACGGTGCGGGGACGGACGAAAACAGGCCCGTGCGAGCACCACGAGCCATTTTCGGATTCCCCCAGTCGAAGCCGGCCGGCGACGGCGGCGTGCGCCCGCGCCCGGCCATCTTTCGGGCGCTCGGCAGGAGCGAACCGCCCTCCCAGGTGGAGATCCAGGGGGAGACGTTTCGAATGATCGAACTGCTCAAGCACGATTCCTGGGCAGCCACCGCCATCTACGCGTCGGCTCAACGGCAAGCCCTCTGCAAATTCAACCGTCAGCAATCGATCCTCGGCTTTCCGATGCGCTGGCTCGGCCGCCTGCTCGCGAGCCGCGAACAGGCGTTCCATGCGCGGCTCGATGGCATTCCCGGCATCGCCCCGTCGCTCGGCGCGGTGACCGTGGCGGGCTCGACGCTGCCGCATGCCGTGGCCCGCACGTTCATCGACGGCCACGCGCTCGCCGAGGGGGAATGGGTCGATGAACGGTTCTTCCCGCGCTTCCAGTCGCTGCTCGCGGAAGTGCACCGCCGCGGCGTGGCCCACGTGGATCTGCACAAGCGCGAAAACATTCTCGTTGCCGCGGACGGCCGCCCGTTCCTGATCGACTTCCAGATCTCGTTCGCGCTGCCGTCCTCCAGTCCTCTGGCTGCGAGGGCTTTCGGCGGCCTGCTCAGGCTCCTGCAGCGGTGCGACGATTACCACCTGCTCAAGCACCAGGTGAAACACCGGCCAGATCAGGCCGGCCTCACGATCCGCGACCTCGAGCAGTTGCGGCCCTGGTGGATCCGGCTGCATCGGCAATTCGCCGTGCCGTTTCGGACGTTCCGTCGCGGCCTGCTCGTGCGGCTCGGCATCCGCTCCGCGTGCGGCCACGCGTTCAGCGAATCATTTCCCGAGATCGCCCACCGCCGGGCGGCCGCCTGACGACGACGCCACCCGCGGCGCCGCGGTTTTGGCCTTCATCGGCCCGTGATACGCCGCCACCGCGCCCGGGACCAGCGCCCCCCAGAGCCGCTCCTGATAGATGGAAAGGGAGTGGAGCGCGTGGCACATCGGGCCGACCTTCCAATCCCGCTCCGGCTCCGCGGCGAGGATGCCGGTCACGAACTCCACCGCGGCGATCGTGCGGGGGTGGTAAAGCACGTGCTGATCGGCCGTGGACACGAGAAACTCGAGCATGTGCCCGGAAGTGCGCAGCTTTCGCTCGACGTCGTCGCCATCTTCGGCACGGTTGAACCAGTCGGTGCTGAAGCTGCCGTCCGGGTTTTGCAGCTCGCTGAAGAGCCGCTGCTGCTGGCCGCGGACATGGCGATTGGCGGCGACGTAGGCGCCGTCGAGCGTTCCGGTCGCCTCGCGCCGCCGCTGGCACGCGTAGGCCAGCCCATACAGGCGATGCGTTCCGCCGCAGGGCGCGCCGCGGAGCGGCTGCACGATCTCCTCCTGCACGAGCTTGGGCAGCGACCACTCGCTCCCGTCACCCGCGATCCAGGTCGCATCGGTGTCGAGGTAATGCGCCATCGCGATGAGCGTGAACGTGAGCTCCGTCTTCTCCGTGCATGCCCGCTGCTCCGACTCGATCAGGTCGGCGAGCCTGAACGACCGGCCGTCGATCTCGATCGGGGAGGACGGCGCCACGCGGCACTGCGCCATCACGGCGAGGTATTGCGACACATGCCCCTGCATGCCCTTGCCGCGGAGCGCGACGAGCCGGTCGTCCTGGGTGGCGAGCATCACCTGCCCGCGGCTGCGGCCGCCCATGTTGAGCCAGCCGACACAACTGACCGGGTCGCCGCCGGGGCCGCCGAGCCTGACGAGCGATGCCGGGCCATAGGCGATCGCCCAATGCATGAGCTCCCAGGGATTGTGCGCGAGCGTGTTGAGCGGCCGACGCCTGTAGGCAGCCAGCGTCTGGGCGATCCGCCGGCGCAGCGCAACCAGCTCCTTCGCAGCGGGCGGCGGCTCGGCGCTCGGTGCCGCCGGCTTGAACGCGGCCGATGCCGTTGGCAGCGGTGCCGGCAGGGGCGGCGGGGGCAACGCCTTCACCAGGCCGGCCGGCCGCTGCGACGACTTCGTGAGCACTTCCCACGATTCACCTGCGGCATGCCGGGCCGAGACCGCAGCGGCCATCACCGACAACGCGAGAAGCAGGCACGACGCGGTCACTATTCTCACAACACGACTCCTCGCTTCGACCGGTTCCCCGTTCGGGTTCTTCGGCACGATCGCCCCCGTGATTCCTGGCGCAACCCCTCGCATCCGCAACGATGCAACACACCCCCGCACCTCCGCATTCCCCCGCTCCACCCCAGCCCCCTGCGCCGTCCCAGCCCCCCAAGCCCAGCAGCGGGAGGGGGTGAAACGCCCGTCGATTGCCATTGAGAGCGGCTTTCTCCCGGCGGTATTTTCCGCCGGTAGACCGCTTCGTCCCGAAGCGGATCCCCGACCCGCTTCGGGACGAAGCGGTCTACTTTGTCGGGACGAAGGATCGTGGGACGAGCGAGGCCGGGTCGGCT